>JAISIX010000140.1 GCA_031261805.1 Mediterranea sp. (in: CFB group bacteria) | reverse complement strand
AAAGCGAGGAACGAGCGACGCGTTGGGTTTTGGTAGGGGTGTGTGATAAATCGCCCTTTTAAGGGCAGCCTAATCATCTCCGAATTAAGCTGCCCTTAAAAGGGCGACTACGCAGAGATAATATGACGTTAACCCAACGCGTCGTTCGTTCCTCACTTTGCGTTGGGCTGGGCTAAGAGCCTTGCAGGCAAAGGCTTTCAGCCACTTTGGGCCTTACAGGCCTTCCGATTGCAAGGGGCTATCCCTCTTAGGTCACAGTTTGCAACGTTATCTTTAACTCAGCCTATCATGCTCTTAATGCACTGATTGACAATATATAATAGGCGATAGTGAGAGCAGTGAGGAATGAAGGTTGTTTGGGGTACCCCCTTTATATAGCCATTTTCAGCTGCGCGACACTTGCAACCCTTTGTCGGAGAGCGACATCTCCACGAAGCGGGCGCAGGAGTTGGGAGCCTCTTCGGTGAGGATGCGGCGGATGCGGGCAGCGGCAACGGGGTCTTTGGCTACCATGTAGAGGTAGCCTCCACCTCCTGCGCCGGGAAGCTTGAGGCCGGCGGTGAGGTCGCGCACCTTGTCGATGATGGCAGCTACGGCAGGTGGATTGGTACCACTGTCGAGCGCCTGTTTCTGTTCCCATGTCTTAGCGATAAGACAGCCGTAGGCATCGAAGTCGCCACGGAGAATGGCTTCACTCATATCGGCAGCATGAGCCTTCATCTCGGCCAGCAAAGCGAGGTGCGGCCCTGAGTTGAGGAACATTGAGCTGACAATCTCCGCCAAGATTCCCTTGGCCGTACGGGTGATGCCGGTATAGTAAAGCAGGTGGCAATCGCGGTACTCGGGACGGGTGAAGAGCTGTTCGGGCAACCAGCGCACCAAGGGTTTCTGCTCAAAGCCCGGCTCGGACTCCAACAGTTTCACGCCGGAGAAGACACCGCCATACTGGTCCTGCCAGCCACCACCGGTAGTGAGCAACTGCTCCAGTACGAGGGTGTAGCTACAGATGTCGTTCTTGTCCCATGCCAACCCACAGAAGTCGTTGATGGCACCCAGCACGGTAGAGGCAAGGATGGAGCTGGTGCCCAAGCCCGACCCCGCCGGGATGGCGGCCAGCAACGTGACCTCTATGCCCGAGCCGAAAGCACGGAGCTGCTCCTCCAGCGAGGAGTAGCGCTCCGTAGAGAAGCGCGGCGCGAAGCCGGCCAGCGTAAGGGCGGCTTTGGGGATGGAGAAGGGGGAACCAACCTTTTTGTACTCTTGTAGCTCCTCGTAGGTACGAACCACCTCCATGGCTCCCATGTCGATGGAGCGGAGCACCACGTGATACTCCTTGCAGGGCTTGACGTAGACTTGCAAGGGCGGTTGTCCATTCAGTTCGATGGCGAGGTTCACCACGCTACCACCCGAGTAGAGCGAATAGGGAGGCGTGTCGGTCCAACCACCGGCCACGTCGATGCGCACGGGACTGCGGCCCCATACTATCTGGTCGGGATAGACGCTAAGCGTAGGGTGGCTCTTACGGCCCGACATGGCATCGAGCAAGCCATCGCGGAGCAGTTGGAAGGAGGCCTGTTCTTCCTGCTGATACCCTTCCTGCCCCTCCAGCTTGAGGATGCGTGCCCGCAACATCCGGTTGTGGATGCGAAGCATGGGCGCAGCCTCTTCGGGAAGTGGCGCGGGAGTATCCAGCTTCAAACGGGCAAACTCATCAGCGGCATCGCGGAGGTCGAGCTGATAGAAGACGCTCTTCTCGTAGTTGGCAGCCAGCACCGGCCAGTTGGCACGGCGGAAAGCGCTGCGCTGGGCATAGAGCCGGGTGAGGTTGGCACGATTGGAGAGGTCGTCGGCGGAGAGCTTCTCTGCCTTTAGCCATAACTCCCTACCGCCCGGCAGTTGGGGTTCGGACGTCATCCAACGGAGCAGAAGCCCCAGCTCGTCCGTAGAAGAGGTGAGTGGGAAGAGGGCGGCAGCTTGCAAGTCGTCTGTCCGTCCGGCAAAGTCCGCTATACGGATGCCCCGTTCCGCCATCCACTGCGCAAAGGGACGGTTGAGGTAGGTCGTTTTATCCTCGGAGAGCGCCCCTTTAAAGACATCGTCCAGCCCATAAGGGCGGGCGGCGAAAGCCTGCTCGCCAATAGGTACCACGTCCACACAGACGCCATCAGGCAACTGTATCGTCCAGTCATTGGCCGGCACGCCGGTGATGATGTGGCGGGAAGCCAACTTCCACCCCTGCCCCACCCCACTGTTCTCTATCCAGATGTTGGCGTTGGCCTCCGAGAAGGCGACCTGTGTAGAAGCGTTCTGCACGAAGATGGCGGGGTTGGGCTTCACCTTGCGGTGCATGATTTTGCGCTGGTCGCGTTCCTTGTCCTGGATGGTGAGGGTGGAGGAGATCAACTCGCGGCTGGTGCCGTAGTGGTAGAACTCTCCGCCGGGCAGTGGCAGGATGGCTACGGAGAGGCTGTTCACCTCGTCGTCGGCCAGCTGCGGGTGGCGGCCCAGCGCCAAGCCATAGTCGGAGTAGAGGTCGTAGTAACGAATGTCTTTGCCTCCCTCGCCATAAGAGCGCCTCATGAGCACCTCCACGGCGCGGTCGCTCAGCAACCAGATGCCGATGTCCATGAGGAAGAGGTGGGTCTTCGAGAAGCTCTCAAGCTTCTCCAACGTGGGCTTTTGCAACATGAAGTCGAGCACTCCGGGGGTCTGACGATGAGAGACGAAAACACCGTGGTGCGTGGCCAAGGCGGGGTTCACCCAAAGGCCATAGCATACCACGTCGGCCTCGGGAATGGGCTGCAATGGGGATTCGGAGCGGATATAGACATCGCCGCTCGCTATGAGTGTGTGCAGGCTGTCGGGAGCCTGCTTCATAATCTTCTCGTACAGCGGGAGCTGGAGCGACAGCAGGTTCTGTTCCAGCCGTTGGCCCCGCTCCCAGCTAAAGACAGGTATGGGGGTGAGCAACTTGCCCGATGGGGCATAGCCGGGCAGGCGGCGGCTCTGTCCGCCGGCATGAAGCAATATCCGCTTCCGCTCCCCTATCCACTGGTCGAAGGAACTTTGCGGGGAGTATGCCTGGTGGCAGGCTTCCAGCAGCCAAGTGGTACCGCCGCCGGAGCCTAACTTGCTGCCGATGGGGTCGGATGTACAAAACCAATGGGTGTGGTCAACTCCTTCCAGCTGATGGAAGTACTGAACGAGGTTGGGGGGAAGAGATAATAGCTTCTGCATAATAAATAGGTATAATCTTTTAGTTCTTTATGGCATGACAAGGGTATCCCATGCGTCGCAGAGCGCCGGCATGGAAGGGAAGAGGATGTCGGCTCCGGCATCCATCAGCACTTGGCCGTCGAGAGGCCCGGTGTTGACGGCGATGGTGTAGATGCCTGCCTTGTGTCCGGCCTCCACGCCCAAGGGGGCGTTTTCTATCACCACTGCCTCGTCGGCCTTCAGTCCTCCCTTTTGGAGGGCCATGAGGTAAGGTTCGGGGTTGGGCTTGCCGTACTTCACGTCGAAAGCCGTCACCATCAGCTCCTGGCGGAACATGCCGGGGAAGTTGTGCTCCAAGCGTCCCAGCAACGAGTGCTGTCCCGAGCCGGTAACCACCATGGGTGTCAGTCCTTCCGCCTTTATCTTTTGTAACAGCTCCCAAGCGCCGGGCATCCGTTCGGCCTCGGGGTAGGAGTTGAACAGGGTGCTCTTCTCGTCGTACAGCCCCTGCACCTCGGCCTCTGTAGCGTCGCGTCCCAGCTCTCGCTGAAATACGATATTGATGGTGCCGCTACCGGTACGCCCTTCGTGCAGGTACGCCTCCTCACGGCTGAAAGTGAAACCATGCCCCGTCATCACCTTGTGCCATGCTTCGGCGTGGTAGGGCATGGAGTCAAAAAGAACGCCGTCCATGTCGAACAGGACGGCCTTGAGTTTATTATTCATTCGTGGTCATTAAGCTATTCAATTCTTCCGGCGAGACACGGAACTCGTACGCCTTGCCGGACTTGTCGCCTACATAGCGGTAGTAGATGCCCTTGTCGCAATCCAGGCACAGCCCTACCAGCATCTGTGCGCTGGGGTCGCTTGAAAGCGTCTGGAGGACGTGAGCCTTCATTTGCTCGCCGTTGGCTATGATTTTGTCCATCGGGCAGGCAGCCTCATCTATCTGGTAGAGATAAACCACGTCGCTGTCCGACAGGGACATCTGCGTGAGCGTGGTGACGGCATCGACCTTCATCGGCAGCTGTGCCGCAGGCGATTCGATGGTCTGTTTCAGCTTGGCCAGGCTACTCTCTTCCGCAGTCATCTTCTGGTCGAGCAGCTGTTTCAGCTCGTTGGTTGTCAGCACGAAGCTTGCTTTCTCACCCGACTTATTGCCTACATAAGTAAAGACCATACTGCTATTGGAGGCCACTACCAGCTCAAGCAGTTCTTTCACTTCTCCTTCTGGAGCCTGGAACATCGTCTTCAAGGCGGATAGTGTCTGGGCAGAGTTCTCGCGCATCTTCTTGATGTCGGCAAGCTGTTCGTTGAGAGTGAGGGTGTACTCCACCTTGTCGCCTTCGTACTTCACAGAGGTAATCTGTCCCGTCTGCCCCATGTCAATAGGGCATTGTTTGTCGATAATCATGACGGCCGCTTTCAATTTGGCCTGTTGGCAACTGGAAACGGCTGGTAGCAGTAGTGCCACACAGCACCAGAGCAGGAGAGTGTTGGCTTTTTGTTTGAGGTAATTCATTGTACAATCCGTTGAGTTAATAAAATTATTAAGAGGCGGGAAAGTAAACAAGGGGGGCAACGACTCGCTCCCCCCTTGTCCCACTATTCATTCTTTACAGTTTGGCTTGGATGGCTTTCGATTCAGCCTCGTAGCCGGGTTTGTTGAGCAGGGCGAACATATTCTTCTTGTAAGCCTCCACACCCGGTTGGTTGAACGGGTTGACACCCAGCAGGTAGCCGCTGATGCCGCAAGCGCGTTCGAAGAAGTAGAAGAGGCTGCCGATGGAGTGCTCGTCCAGCTTCGGCATTACCACGCGCATATTGGGCACGCCGCCCTCCACGTGTGCCAGCTGTGTGCCCAGCTCGGCCATCTTGTTCACTTCGTCCACCCGCTTGCCGGCCAGGTAGTTCAGGCCGTCGAGGTTGTCGGCATCCGAAGGCACTTCCAGCTTGTGGTTCACCTTATCTACAGAGACTACCGTCTCGAAGATGATGCGCTCGCCCTCCTGTATCCATTGTCCCATGGAGTGGAGGTCGGTGGTGAAGTCGACCGAAGCGGGGTAGATGCCCTTGTTCTCTTTGCCTTCCGACTCTCCGTAGAGTTGCTTCCACCATTCGCTCACGTAGTGTAGCTTGGGGCAGAAGTTGACTAAGATTTCAATCTTCTTGCCAGCCTTGTGCAGCTCGTTGCGGGTAGCGGCGTAGATGGCGGCAGGGTTCTGTGCGAAAGGCACGTCGGCCCCACAAGCCTTCTCCATCTCCACGGCACCGGCGATGAGTTGTTCGATGTCGAACCCAGCCACGGCGATGGGCAGCAAACCTACCGGGGTAAGTACGGAGTAGCGTCCGCCCACGCTGTCGGGGATGACGTACGACTTGTAGCCTTCCTTATCGGCCGTGATGCGGGCAGCGCCCTTCTGTGCGTCGGTGATGGCTACGATGACTTTCCGGGCCATCTCCTTGCCACGTTGCTCCTCACACTGCTTCTTCAGCAGGCGGAAGGCGAGAGCCGTCTCGGTAGTGGTACCCGACTTGGAGATATTGATGACCCCGAACTTTTTCCCTTTCAGGTATTCGGTGAGTTCAAACAGGTAGTCTTCGCTGATGTTGTTGCCGGCATAGATGATGACGGGGTTCTTCTTGTTGTCCTCCAGCCAGGCGAAGCTGTTGGACAGCGCCTCTATCACGGCACGCGCGCCGAGGTAGCTGCCGCCGATGCCTGCCACTATCACCACTTCGCAGTTCTCGCGCAAGGTCTGTGCCGTAGCCTTCAGGTCGGCCAATTCGGCCGGCGTGATGGACGAAGGCAAGTGCAACCATCCCAGGAAGTCACTTCCTTTGCCGGTGCCCTTCTCGAGCATCTCCTGCGCATCCTTCACTGCGGCCTCGTAAGCCGAAACATTCTCTTTGGAGATAAATCCAAAAGTCTTCTCGTTGTTAAAGCTAATCATAATACTTTGTTTTAGTAGTAAGTAGTCAGCTACTACTTACTGTTATTTTATCTGAAAGAATCCGTTAGCAGCTTGATTTCAATCATCGGCGAGATACGCTCGTACAAGATGTTGTAGACAGCATCCAGTATCGGCATGTTGACGTGGTAATGCTTGTTGATTTCCTTGATGCACTTCGTACCGTAGTACCCTTCTGCAATCATCTCCATCTCTATCTGTGCGCTCTTTACGGAGTACCCTTTGCCTATCATCGTGCCAAACGTGCGGTTGCGGCTGAAGTTGGAATAAGCTGTCACTAACAAATCCCCTAAGTAAACAGAATCGTCAACGTTTCTGTTCAACGGATGTACAGTATTTAAGAAACGATTCATCTCTTGGATGGCATTGGATATAAGCACGGCCTGGAAGTTGTCGCCATACTTCAACCCCGTGCAGATACCCGCGGCGATGGCATACACATTTTTCAGCACCGAGCTGTATTCAATGCCCGCCACGTCGTCGCTCACGGAGGTCTTGATGAAACTACTGCCCAGCCGACGGGCAAAATGGCACGCCTTCTCCTTGTCGGGGCAGGCGATGGTAAGGTAAGAGAGGCGTTCCAGCGCTACCTCCTCGGCATGGCAGGGGCCGCCCAGCACGGCCATGTTCTCGGGCGGCACGCCATATTCCTTGGTGAAATACTCCGAGACGATGATGTTGTCGTCGGGCACGATACCTTTGATGGCGGTGATGACGAACTTATCCTTTATCTTGACTTTCAGCTTCTTCAGGTGCGCTTTGAGGTAGGGTGAGGGGGTGACGAAGATAAGCGTCTCGGCCTGCTTCACCACCTCGTTGATGTTGGAGCTGAACTGGATGCGTTTCACGTCAAACTTCACCCCCGTGAGGTAGGCCGGGTTATGCCCCAGCCGTTTGAAGTCGGCAATGCGGTCGTCGCGGCGCATATACCAACAGATGGTGTCTTCCTGTGCCAAGCACATCTTCGCGATGGCTGTCGCCCAGCTACCCCCACCTATGATCGCTATCTTGCCCGGTAGTTTCATTGAATCTTGTTTATCCACTCGGTGACGTCGCTTACCGACGGGTTGGTCAGTTCAAGTTTATACTTCTTATTGATGCCACAGATGTCTTGGTGCAACTTCTGCGGGTTGACATCCTTCATGTCGGCCACGGTGCAGTAGCCCGCCTTCTGTATCACCGGCACCCAGTCGGCCTCCACGCCCAGCGCGGTATAGGCCGCTACGGGGTCTTTCTTCGCCACCTTCTCCGGCCGCATCTGCGGGAAGAAGAGCACCTCTTGGATGGTGGTCTGCCCCGTCATGAGCATCACCAGGCGGTCGATGCCGATGCCGATGCCCGAGGTGGGCGGCATACCGTATTGCAGGGCACGCAGGAAGTCCTGGTCAATGATCATCGCCTCATCGTCGCCCTTGTCGGCCAGCCGCATCTGCTCTTTGAAGCGCTCCTCCTGGTCGATGGGGTCGTTCAGCTCGGAGTAGGCGTTGGCCAGCTCCTTACCATTCACCATCAGCTCGAAGCGCTCGGTCAGCCCGGGCTTGCTACGGTGCATCTTGGTGAGGGGCGACATCTCCACGGGATAGTCGGTGATGAAGGTAGGCTGGATGAACGTGCCTTCGCAGAACTCGCCGAATATCTCGTCTATCAACTTGCCCTTGCCCATGGTGTCGTCTATCTCTTCCATCTTCAGCTCTTTGCATACCTGGCGGATTTCCTCCTCACTCTTGCCGTTGAGGTCGTAGCCCGTCTTCTCCTGGATGGCCTCGAGGATGGGCAGACGGCGGTAGGGCGCCTTGAAGCTGATGACCTTGCCGTCGACCGTGGTCTCGGTGCCACCGTTCACGGCGAGGCAGATGCGCTCGAGCAGCTGCTCGGTGAAGCTCATCATCCAGTTGTAGTCCTTATATTGTACGTAGAGTTCGAGGCAGGTGAACTCGGGGTTGTGGCTCTTGTCCATACCCTCGTTGCGGAAGTTCTTCCCTATCTCGTACACGCCTTCGAAGCCGCCCACGACAAGCCGCTTGAGGTATAGCTCGGTAGCGATGCGGAGGTAAAGATCTACATCCAAGGAGTTGTGGTGGGTGATGAAGGGACGCGCGCTGGCACCGCCGGCAATGGGTTGCAGGGTGGGCGTCTCCACTTCGGTATAACCGGCTTCGTCGAGCACGGTACGCATGGTCTTCACCACCGTGGCACGCTTGAGGAAGGTCTCTTTCACACCGTCGTTCACCACGAGGTCTACATAACGTTGGCGGTAGCGCAGCTCGGGGTCCTCGAACGAGTCGAACACCTGTCCGTCCTTGTACTTCACGGTGGGTAGGGGTTTGAGCGACTTGGCCAGCAAGGTGAGCTTCTGCGCATGGATGCTGATTTCGCCCATCTGCGTGCGGAACACAAAGCCTTCGATACCGATGAAATCGCCCAAGTCGAGCAAGCGTTTGAACACCGTGTTGTACAGCTCCTTGTCCTCGCCCGGACAGAGGTCGTCGCGAGTGATATATATCTGGATGCGTCCTTTGGAATCTTGCAGTTCTACAAACGAAGCCTTGCCCATCACCCGACGGCCCATGATACGGCCCGCCACCGATACGCGGCGAGGTTCCTCCTCATCTTTGAATTCCTTTTTAATATCAGTAGAGAAAGCATTCGTTACATACTCAGCAGCCGGATAGGGATCAATGCCCATAGCACGGAGTTCATTCAAGCTGTTACGCCGAATGATTTCCTGTTCACTTAGTTCTAATACATTCATTTCGTTATGTTTTAACTCAATTTGGAGGCAAAAATACGAAACTTTTCTTATTAAATAGGTACGATACCCCTTTTTTGTACGCGGGCAGAAAGGAAAACCCCTCCCGGCCAAATTATCCATTCGCCGCAGAAGGGTTTTAGTCATAGAGAAAGAAGCTCCATGTCTCACGACAAGATCGCCCCAAGTTTCCGCTCTATCTTGAGCAGAGAGAGAAAGTATCTTTTCCGACAGCTAAACAACCACTTGACAGGTTGATGTCTTGCTCTCGGTATATATCAGAACGGTAGTTTTTCAATTCCTCTTTAAATAGCCCATGGAATTTTGCGCAAAGATAGAACAGTACTTAACCTACACAGCATAATATAATATAAATTTGGCATTATTTAACTATCGAACAGGTGCATAGCGACACATACTGCCATAAGTAACCCTACGCGACGTCCGTTCCTCGCTTTGCAATGGCTGGAATGGAAGCCTTGCAGGCAAAGGATTTCAGGCACCTTGGGCCTTACAGGCCTTCCGATTGCGAGGGGCAATCTCTCTTATACTGCACTCGGGATGTTTTTGTGCAATGTTGCTCACTTATAAATTGGAGGTTACGGGAGTGATTAGCAGTGAGCCGTACACGGTTCTACACGGCAGTTGTAACTGAAATCCTCCTCTCCCGCGGAGGGGAGGTGGCCGAAGGCCGGAGGGGAGTGACAAAAAAAGCAGAATACCTATTTAACAAAACAAGCAGGCAAGGAAGGCGTGTTGGATGGTATAATATAAATATGTACGTTCATTATTTGTCCCTCCCCTCCTACGGGCAGAGGCTGTATCATAAGTCGGTACGGGTAACGCCGGAGGCGTTGAATCTCGGTAACCCCCAGTGAAGCTGGGGGCTACCGACGAGCCTTTTTCTGCAACCCCGAAGCGGGTTGAACCTCCTTACTATCGGCTATTCAACCCTCTTCGGGGTTGCAGGATTTGAGCCACCATATCCCCCCGGTTGCACCGGGGGTTACCGAGATTCAACGCCTCCGGCGTTACCCGTACTGACTTATGATACAGCCTCATTTCAGTTACAACCGCCGTGTCAGAATCGTGTACGGCTTACCACTCCCCTAAACTCCAATTTATCAGCAAGTCTAATTGCACAAAACCATCCCGAGCAGAGTATAGGTCACATTCTGCAACGCTGTCTTTCACTACAGCCCTTTAAGGCGAACGAACGGTTCTTCCCCTAAGCTAACTTTTGTCCCATTTGGTGGGAATGCTTTCCCAACGCGTTGGGACTTCTTTCCCAAGGCCTTGGAACTTTTTTCCCAAGGCGGTGGGACTTCTTTCCCAAGGCCTTGGGACTTTTTTCCCAAGGCGGTGGGACTTTCTTCCCAAGGCGTTGGGACTTTTTTCCCAGCATGGTGGGAAAGATGAGACAATAGGGTGAGCCGCTCAAGGTAGAGTGAGAACACGCCTCCTGACGCCACAAAAAAGAGGCCGCATCCATAAGTCCTCAATGACTCATGATGCGGCCTCTTCCTATTTTCAAGAAGAAGGGCGGTAACTACGCCACCAGTCTTACCCGGGCAGAAGGCCCGTTGACTTTACTTCTTCGCCAGCTCGTTGATGACATCCATGATTTGCTGGCCGATGGCCTCGGCAGCCTCCATGGTAGCGGCTTCGCTGTACACACGGACAATGGGTTCGGTGTTGCTTTTGCGCAGGTGCACCCACTTGTCGGCAAAGTCTATCTTCACGCCGTCTATGTCGTTTATCTCTTCGTTGCGGTAGAGTTCCTTCACCTTGGCCAAGATGGCATCCACGTCAATCTCGGGGGTGAGGTCTACCTTGTTCTTGGCGATGAAGTAGGGCGGGTAGGTGGCACGAAGCTCGCTTACCTTCTTGCCCTCGTGTGCCAAGTGGCTAAGGAAGAGGGCGATGCCTACCAAGGCGTCGCGGCCATAGTGGCTGGCGGGGTAGATGACTCCTCCATTGCCTTCGCCGCCAATCACGGCATGGGTCTCTTTCATCTTCGCCACCACGTTGACCTCGCCTACGGCGGAGGCGCTGTACGACATGCCGTACTTGCGGGTCACGTCGCGCAGGGCACGGGTGGAGCTGAGGTTGGAGACGGTGTTGCCCGGGGTGTGCTTCAGCACGTAGTCGGCCACGCTCACCAAGGTGTACTCCTCGCCGTACATGGCTCCCGTCTCGCAGATGATGGCGAGGCGGTCGACATCGGGGTCGACCACGAAGGCCACGTCGGAGTTCCCTTTCTTCATCAGGCTCATGATGTCGCCGAGGTTCTTCTCGAGCGGTTCGGGGTTGTGCTGGAAGTTGCCGGTAGGCTCGCAATAGAGCTTCTCCACCTGCTTCACGCCGAGGCGTTCGAGCAGTTCGGGCAGGATGAGGCCGCCTACGGAGTTCACGCAGTCGATGGCGACACGGAAGCCGGCCTTGCGGATGGCGTCTACGTCGACCAAGTCGAGCGCCAGCACACTGTCGATATGCTTTTGGTTGTATGTGAGGTCCTGGCGGTATTTGCCCACGTGGTCCACATCGGCATAATCAAACTCTTCGGCTTCGGCTATGCGTAGCACCTCGTTGCCTTCGGCGGCATTGAGGAATTCGCCACGCTCGTTGAGCAGCTTCAAGGCGTTCCATTGCTTGGGGTTGTGCGAAGCAGTAAGGATGATACCGCCGGAAGCACCTTCCATGGTGACGGCTATTTCGGTGGTTGGCGTAGAGGCCAGGTCGATGTCTACCACGTCCCACCCCATGCCGAGGAGGGTACCGGTGACGACCCTGTTGACCATCTCGCCGGAGATGCGGGCATCGCGTCCTACCACGATTTTGTTGTTCCGCACCGTACAAGTCTTACGTATCAGAGTGGCATAAGCCGAGGTGAACTTGACAATGTCGAGCGGGTTCAGGCCCTCGCCCACGGTTCCGCCGATAGTTCCGCGGATACCGGAGATTGATTTGATTAACGTCATGGTTTACTTATAGATTATCGTTCGCGAATGAACGTGTTAACTTTTCGCCTTGCTCATCTTCCAGATGTCGTAGAAGTAAGGGGTGACATTCTGCTGCGCCGTGTTGTGTCCTACCTTGGAGGGGATGATGAGCTTGACATGGGCACCGTTGCGCAGGTAAGGCAACACGGCCAGCCAACCTTGCGGCACGGCGGTATTGTTGTAGGTGTACGACCAGAGGTAGTCCATCTCGATAAAGATGCCGCTGGCATACGTGGAGTTGACGGAGTAGCGGAAGGTGCCGGGAGTGGAGTAGTACTGGGTAGCACTCATATAGTCGGGCAGGGGGACATCGAAGCAGGTCAGCTCGCGGGTAGCGATGTTCTTTTCCACATAGCGTACGCAGATTAAGTCGCCGCTGGCGAAGGTGTCTACCAGGTTGGTCATCTCGTCGGGTTCCGAGCCACGGTCTACTATCTGCATGTACACTCCGTTGCTGGAGAAGGAGACATACTGGTTCTTCGATACGTCCGTCACGGTATCTCGTTCAAATTCGGCCTGGGAGATGACATGGATGGCACTGTCTTTGATGAACTGATTCACCGCGTCTTTCTCATCATCCAGCATCTCGGCATACGTCTTCGTATTGTCGCATGCCTGGAAGATGCTTCCGGCTGCCAACAAAGTGAGGAACAAAAATAGGAGTTTCTTCATTAATCTGTCTTTAAGCTATATACGCACCGCCGTATATATGCGTGCAAATGTATTCCAAAATCGGTAAAGAAGAAAGGAATGGGCTGAAAGTTCGTATCTTTTAACCTTTTCAGGCCCTTCCCCTCTGTCAGTCTTCGTTGTAGAGCAACAGTAGCTTGAACTCACGCAAGGCTTCGGCCAAGGTGGCCTTCGCCTCTTCCATGGTGCCAAACAGCTCGCCGCCCGATGCGTTGAGGTGGCCACCGCCGTTGAAGAACTGCTCGGCCATCTTGTTGCACGGGAACTTGCCCACGGAGCGAAGCGAGACTTTAATCATCGGCTTCTCCGTGTCCTCGCGCAGGAAGCAAGAGAAGCAGACGTTCTTGATGGAGAGGGGGATGTTGACGAAGCCTTCGCTGTCGCCCTTGACGTAGTGGAACTGCTCCTGCTCGGCCTTGGTGAGGGTGATGAGCGCCGCGTTGAAGTCGGCATAGACCACCATGTTGGAGAGGATATGCCCCATCAGCCGGAGGCGGCTCTCGGAGTAGGTGTTGTACACCTTGCGGTAGATGGCGTCCTTGTTGATGCCCTTGGAGAGCAGCTCGCTGATGATGAAGTAAATCTCCCGGTCGTTGGAGTTGTAGGTGAAGCCGCCCGTGTCGGTCATCATGCCGGTATAGATGCATTCGGCCCCTTCTTTGGTGATGTCGCTGAAGTAGCCCATGCGGCATATCAGGCGGAACACCAGCTCGGAGGTGGAGGAGGCTTTGGGGTACGACATGGTGATGTCGCAGAACTCCTCGGGGTAGAGGTGATGGTCGAGCAACATCTTGCGTGCCGGCGAGGCAGCTACGGCATCGGCCATCTCGTCAATGCGCTTCAGCGCGTTGAAGTCCACGCAACATATCACGTCCGCCTCGGCCAGGAGCTTGTCGGCGAAGTCGCGGTAACGGTCGTAGATGAGGATGTCCTTGCTGCCGGGCATCCACTTGAGGAAGTTGGGGAAGGCATTGGGCACGATAACATTCGCCCGCTTCCCTTGGGAGTCGAAGAAGTGCCAAAGCCCCAACGAAGCCCCGATAGCGTCGCCATCGGGGGAGACATGGCCAATGATTACTATTTTGTCAGCTCGCTCGAACCATTTCGTGAATCGGTCAATCTTAGCTTGTTCTATAACCTTTGTCAACATACGCTTGATGTGTTTAAGGGTGCAAATGTACGATAATTCTTGGTACTCCATAGCAAGAATGGGGCAGAACCTGCGCCCGAGGGCGAAATAAGCCCGCAGTCGGCACGTTCGCGCCTGCCTACAAGATGGTGTGCCGTCCGTGGAAGGCGAGCAGGAACAATAGCAGCAGAAACGTGCCTACGAGAGGCTTCCCCGCGCGGAAGCGTGCATACTGAAATGCGCACAGCAGAAGGACATAGATGCCCATCACCTCTACCCAGTGAAGGTGCCCTATCGCCAAGGAGGCATAAGGCCACTGCCCTACCCCGTGCACCAGGCTGTTCAGCCCGTCAATCAAGAAGCGGACTACCGCCGCCATCCCCATTTGCGCTCCGGGCCACGGGGTGAGCAGAAGCAGGACGATGGCCAAGTAGAGAATGAGGGTGATAAACGGAATGACCAGCAGGTTGGTGAGCAGGAAATAGGAAGGGAAGCTGGCGAAATAACAGGCCACCAACGGAGCCGTGCCCACCTCGGCCGCCACCGACACGCTGCACATCCCCCACACGTACCTCCCTACCTGGTGCGTGAACGGGCAACGCCACAAGAGTGGGCCATACAATCCGGCGATGGCAAGCACCGCCGCGAAGGAGAGCTGAAAGCCCACGTCGAACAGCCAAGATGGGCGGAGGAGCAACATCACCCACGCCGTGGCTACCAGGGTATTGAAACTAAGCGCCTTTCGTCCCAAGCCACCGGCCAGCGCCAGCAGGGAGAACATGCAGGCCGAACGCACGACCGAAGCGGACAGGCCCGTGAAAAAGGCAAAAGCGCCTAATGCTACAATAATAAAGAACGCACGAAGCCACCTCCCCCCTACCCCCACCCTTAGCAACGGGCGGAGCAGGAAGAGAAGCAGGGCATAGAGCAAGCCGAGGTGCAGCCCCGACAGCGCCAAGATGTGGCTGACACCCGCCGTAGCGTAGCTCTCGCGGATGGATGGTCCCAGCTCCGTCTTTTGCCCCAGGGTGAGGGCCGAAAGCACGCCAAGCGCATCGCCCTCGAAGCCCAAACGGTGGTAGAGCGCTACCACCCTCTCCCTATACGTTGCCGCAAGGGTGTGGAGCGAACGGACGGGAGCGACAGGTAGCAGCCTCCAACGGCCGGACGCCACATAGCCGGTGGCACTCACGCCCCGATGGAGCAGGTAGCGGGCATAGTCGAACCCATCGGAGGGATGGATGTCGGCAGGAGGTCTGAGGCAGGTTGACACCCATAGCTCACTGCCGGCCGTGAGCCGTGCGGCAAGGGAATCGGGCGCCAAGTAGAGAAGTACGTCCCGACGGACAGGGTCGGCAAGCCTTGCCCGGCACAGGAGAGAACGGCTCTTGGCTTCGGGACGGGTGGTGAGCCGTACCCGGTAGACCGTCTCCCCGGATGGAAAGGGGTACTGCGCACGACTTAGTTGCGCCGACATCGCCACCCATCCACCGGCAAAGCAGAACAAGGCGGCACACGCCCCGAAGAGCCAACGACGGGAGTGACACAGCCCCCAATAGGTAAGGAGCAGGCCGACTGCCGCCACCGCCAGGAGGCTAAGCGCATAAGGAAGACTCGACGCGCCGGAGAGGCGGTCGGCAAAGAGAACGCCTGCTATCCAAGGGAGAAGCAGGCGCACAAAAGGGTATAGGTGAAGGCGGGAAACGTTCACGGACGAGGTATGGGTTACAACTCGTGCAACTGACGTATCATCGCCGTAGGGTCGGGAGCCTTGAACACGGCACTGCCGGCCACCAGCGCGTCGGCACCGGCCTCCACCAGGCGGGCACCCGTCTCGACATTCACGCCGCCATCCACCTCTATCAAAGCCTTGGAGCCGGTACGCTCTATCAGCGCGCGCAGCTGGCGCACCTTCTCCACGGAGTGTTCAATGAACTGCTGTCCACCAAAGCCGGGGTTGACACTCATGACGAGCACCAGGTACACGTCGCGGATGATGTCCTCGAGCAGGGCCACCGGTGTGGCGGGGTTGATGGTCACCGCCGGCTCCATGCCTGCCTCCCGTATCTGTTGCACCACGCGGTGCAGATGCGGGCAGGCCTCGTAGTGCACGTTCATGGTGTGCGCGCCGAGGGCTTTCACTTCGTGGATGAACTTCTCGGGTTGGACAATCATCAGGTGGACATCCAGTGGCTTGGTGCTCAACTCGGCCACGTACTTCAGCACGGGGAAGCCAAACGAGATGTTGGGCACAAAGACGCCGTCCATCACGTCGATGTGTACCCACTCCGCTTCGCTGCGGTTCACCATCTCTATGTCGCGGGCCAGGTATCCGAAGTCCGCCGAGAGGATGGAGGGGGCTATGATTGGTTTCTTACTCATTGTGTTAGGGGGTTTTATTCGTTTGTTATCTCATCACGTATTCATTCGTCAGGTGGAAGCCACGCAGCAACTCATCCGTCCGGAGACGCTTCTTGCCCGGCAGTTGCAGGGAGCGGATGGCGAGGAAGCCATCGGGCACGGCTACGTGGAGGAACTTCTTCCCGTCGGTCACGATGCTGCCGGCGGGCAGCGTATGTGCCTCCGCTATCTTCTCGCTCTCGAAGACCTTGACTACGGTCGTCTGTCCGTTGGGGGCTACCAGCTCCGTCCATGCCGCGGGATAGGGCGAAAGGCCGCGGATGAAGTCGTACACCCGCTTCACGGGCAGGCTCCAGTCGATGCGGCAGGTCTCCTTGAATATCTTGGGGGCGGGACGCAACTCGCCTTCGGTCTGCATCGTCTCCTGCGGGATGGGACGTACGGCATCGTGCAGGATGGCCTCCACCGTCTCTACTACCAAGTCGCCTCCGAGGTGCATCAGCTTGTCGTGCACCACCTCGGCGTTGTCCGTGTCGGCTATGGGCACACGCACTTGCTGGATGACCTCGCCCGTGTCAATCTCGTGTTGCAGGAAGAAGGTGGTGATGCCCGTCTCCGTATCGCCGTTGATGATGGCCCAGTTGATGGGAGCCGCCCCCCGGTACTGTGGTAACAGGGAGGCGTGTAGGTTGAAGGTGCCCAGGCGGGGCATGTTCCACACCACCTCGGGCAACATACGGAAGGCCACCACAATCTGGAGGTCGGCCTGCCAGCTACGCAGGGCTTCCACGAAGCCTTCGTCCTTCAGCCGCTCGGGCTGGAGCAGGGGCAAGCCCTGTTCCAACGCGTACTGCTTCACGGGCGAATACTGTATCTTGTGCCCGCGTCCGGCGGGCTTGTCGGGCATGGTGATGACACCCACCACCTGGTAGCCGCCCTCCACCAGCCGTCGGAGCGCCTCCACGGCAAAGTCGGGCGTACCCATATATACGATTCTCAAGTCTTCTTTCTTCATCTGTTAATCTTCGGAGAAGTGTACCAGCACCTGGCGGTACGAGTTAAATATCTTCGACTTCGAGACGAAGCCTTTATAGTGCCCTCCACTGTCGACCACGGGCAGGTTCCAAGCCTTGGTGTCGTCGAAGGTATGCATCACCTGTTCCATATTCTCCGTGTCGTACACCTTGGCGGGAGCGGAGGTCATGAGCCGTCGTACCGTGAAACGGTGGTACAGCTCCTGCCGGAACATGATGTTGCGGATGTCGTCCAGCAAGACGATGCCCAGCAACACACCGCTCTTGCTGTCGGTCACCGGGAAGACGTTGCGGTGCGAGGCGGAGATGGACTTTACCAGTTCGCCCAGCTCCATCTCGGGGTGCACCACCTCAAAGTCGGTCTCCACCACGTTCTCCATCTTCATCAGCGTGAGCACCGCCCTGTCTTTGTGGTGGGTGATGAGTTCGCCTTTCTTGGCCAAGCGCATGGAGTAGATGCTGTGCGGCTCGAAGGCCATGATGGTGAGGTAGGAGCACACGGAGACAATCATCAGCGGCAGGAAGAGGTCGTAGCCTCCCGTCAGCTCCGCGATGAGGAAGACACCCAACAGCGGGGCGTGCATGATGCCGGCCATGACACCGGCCATGCCCAGCAAGGCGAAGTTCTTCTCCTGCAGGCCGACGTTGAGGAAGGAGTAGTCGTTGATGAAGTGCGAGAAGATAAATCCGCCGATACACCCCAGGTAGAGCGCGGGGGCGAAGATACCGCCACAACCGCCACCGCCGTTGGTGGCACTGGAGGCGAACACTTTCAGCAGGACGATGAGCAACAGGTAGACCAGCAACAGGTTGTCGTGCCCGTAAAAGAAGGAGTTGTTCATCACCGTGTCCCACCCGGCCGTCGTGGTCTCGTTGAGCAACAGCCCGATGGTGTCGTATCCCTCACCGTAGAGCGGGGGGAAGAGGAAAATCAGGATGCTCAGGATGGCACCACCGAAGGCCAGCTTCCTGTATGGGCCGTTCAGCTTACCGAAGATGTTCTCGATAAAGCTCATGGCCCGGGTGAAGTAGAGCGAGAGTAGTCCGCAGAAGATGCCCAGCAGGATGACGTAAGGGATGCGGTCCAGCTCGAAGCCGTGATCGAGGTGGAACTTAAACATGGCGTCCATACCCATAAAGATATAGGAGACGGTGGCTGCCGTCACACCCGTTATCATCAGGGGCAAGAGGGAGGACATGGTAAGGTCAATCATCAGCACCTCCAGCGTGAACATCAGTCCGGCGATGGGAGCTTTGAAGATGGCGGCGATGGCACCGGTGGCACCACAGCCCAGCAGGAGCATCAACGTGCGGTGGTCCATCTTGAACAGGCTGCCCAGGTTGGACCCTATGGCAGAGCCGGTGAGCACGATAGGTGCCTCGGCCCCTACCGAACCACCGAAGCCGATGGTGATGGCACTGGCGATAGTGGACGACCAGATGTTGTGCCGCTTGATACGCCCTTGCCGCCGGGAGATGGCATATAGTATCTTGGTGACGCCGTGGCTGATGTCGTCGCGCACGATGTTGCGCACGAACCAACCCGACAGGAAGATGCCCACTACCGGATAAACCAAGTAGAGGTAGTTGGCGCTTGTCGCTTGAAAATTTTGTGTGAGGAAGTTCTCTATCTCGTGTATCAGGAACTTCAGCACCAGTGTGGCCAGGGCGGTACAGATACCTACCAAGAAACTCAGCACGAGGATAAACTTCTTCTCGCTGATGTTCTCTTCCCGCCACTTCAGGCACCGGTGCAGGAGGCTGACGCGTTCTTCTTTCTTCTTTCGCTTCATCACTTCCTGATTATTTGGACAGTGCCCCCTTGGCCCAGCTTGAGGATGCTCGAGGGACTCGGACGGCTCATGTCGTCCTGGCGATAGCCGACGATATAGTCCACCGCCGACTTGATTTCTTCACTCACTTCGCTGAAGTTGGCCGCTCCGGGCTGCCCGCTGATATTGGCCGAGGTCGATACGATGGCCTTGCGGAACTGTTGGCAGAGGCGCCGGGAGAATATCTCCGAGGTGACACGTATGCCTACGCTGCCGTCTTCGGCCAGCAGGTTGGGCGCCAGGTTGCGCGCCCCCGAATAGATGATGGTGAGCGGCCTGTCGGCCAGCTCTATCAAGCTCCACGCCACGCTCGGCACGTCTTGTACATAGAAGTCCACTTTCACTGGCGAATCCACCAGTACCAGCATCGCTTTGCTGTCGGAGCGCCTCTTAATGTCGTACACCCGGCGCACGGCG
Organism: Mediterranea sp. (in: CFB group bacteria); assembly: GCA_031261805.1. Classification (GTDB taxonomy): domain Bacteria; phylum Bacteroidota; class Bacteroidia; order Bacteroidales; family Bacteroidaceae; genus Bacteroides. The sequence goes on along the minus strand of JAISIX010000140.1, from coordinate 5,030 downwards.
TCTTCGTTGGTTGCGTCACAGCCTATCCCCCACACGGTGTCGGTGGGATACAGAATGACACCTCCGTCATTCATCACCTGACAGGCTTTCTTAATGTCTTCAATCATTTCTTGTTCGATTTCCGTTGAGAATAAGATGCAAAAGTAGTACTTTTGCGAGGTAATTCAAAAATATAACAGAAGAATCAATGGAAGAAGACGTATTTCACCACATACTCCCTATACAGTTGCGCTTCAACGACGTAGACAAGTTTGGTCATGTCAACAACTCTGTCTACTTCTCTTTCTACGACTTAGGCAAGACGGAATACTTCGCTTCCGTATGCCGTCACGTCGACTGGACCAAGACGGCCATCGTGGTGGTGCATATCGAAGCCGACTTTATCAAGCAGATATTCTCCTCCGACCAGATTGCCGTGCAGACCGCCGTCTGCGAGATTGGCACCAAGAGCTTCCACCTCCTCCAGCAAGTCGTCGACACCCATAGCGGCGAGGTGAAGTGCGTCTGTCGCTCGGTGATGGTGACGTTCGACCTCGAGCGCCACGAGTCTATCCCCCTCGAAGAGGAGTGGGTGGAAGAGATTTGCGCCTACGAAGGGCGCGACTTGCGGAAGAAGCGGTAGGAGACCGTCCTTGGTCCCGATACGGGAGATAGATGGCGCGGGAGGCAGTCTCACATATCCTCCAACGACAAACAGCGCATCTCGACAGCATATTTAGGTAGGACTTTGTGCTTGAGGTGCTCGACCTTTGCCGCCAGCAAGTCAGGCTTAAAATTCTTTTTCTGTCGTTTGACCTCACAGGCCACAGCCTTGTTTTTCCCCAACCGAAGAGCCACTATGTCTATCTCGTGGTGAGAGCCTTTCGTCTCCCACCACGAGCCTATATCTCTATATTCATGGCTTTCGGCGAATTGCTGTTTGAAGTATCGCTCCAGAATCCGTCCGGAGTACGTAGGATAATCCTCTCGAATGATGGTTTGAAGCCCTACAAAGTTTTTAATCTCGATAAGCGAGCGATGGCGGTCGAAATAGTTAAACCAGAAGCGCAGGAAGTTATCTTCTATTTCGTATCGAACACTCTGTGTCCCTCCCTTTGCCAGTAGTGGACGGACACGTACTATCAAGTCGTAGTCCTCGATAAGCCGCTTTAGATGCCCCCCGATACTCTTTCCGCCCAACGTTGCCTCTATTTCGGGTTGGGTGTTGATGCCACCCGAGATAGCACTAAGGATTGAAAAATAGGTAGCGTAGTTTTTCCCAAATTCCTCCACCAACAGATGCTTGCCCTCATCGATAAACGACGAGTTCTCACGCACCATGAACTTTATCATTTCGTCTACTGAAAGCATTCGGTTATCGCAGAATAGCTCCACGTATTTAGGAATGCCGCCCGTGAAAGCGTACATAGCCAGCAGGTCGTCATTGGCATACTCCGGACGGTAGTCGTGCATAATCCCCTTGAGAGTGGCAATGTCAAACGCCGATAGTTTGATGATGTTGTCTGCACGACCAAACAGAGGTTCCTTTTTATCCTGAAAGATCTTCTGCATCAATGAATAGACAGAACCTGAAACGATAAGGTTCATCTTCGACTTCAGCCTATACATATCCCATATATTCTGCATATCACTGTACACAGACTCGTTGATATTCAGGAACTCCTGAAACTCGTCGAGAACCAGATTGAAGTTCCGACGCGTGGCAAGCTCCATCAGATACCGAAACAGAGAGCGAAACGTACGTATCTCATCAGGCACGAACACATCAAGTGCACGGGCTATTTCCGGCGCAAACTCCGCGCACAGCGTCGATTCGTTTTTCCGTCCTACAAAAAGATAAACAGTAGGCGTATTCTCCACCGACTTTACAATAAGGCTTGTCTTTCCGATACGCCTGCGCCCAGTGATGACAGTCATGCGCGAATGGTCGGAAAAGGACAAGTCACATATCCGCTCCAACTCTGCAAGTTCGCTTTTCCGATCGTAGAATTCCATAAAGCTCGATTTTAGTAACAACGGTAACCGTAACCGCCGTTACAAAGATAGCGCTATCTTTTGTCTCACCCAAATTTTATCCGGCATTTGGTAGGATGGAAGGAAACGTATTTCACCATATACTGCCTATACAATCCCTATCCTACCAGATACCGGTCGATATTCCGCTTCTCTTTGCTGAAGCTCACACCTACCTTCACCACCTTGCGTCCATCAAGCTGATAAGGGAGGAAGTACTCCTTGCTGTCTATCTGTGCGAGGGCCTGCTCGGCAGTGCCATTGAGTTTGAACTCGAAGACGTAGATGTATTGGTCGGTCTTCACCACGGCATCGGCTCGCCCGTGTGCACCATGTACCTCCGCTTGCACGAACTGTCCCATGAGAGTGAAGATGACGTAGAAGATAGCTTGGTAGTGCCGTTCGGTATCGTCGCTTAGCTCGTAGGGAATGCCGGCGAAGAACACCTTCATGCGCTGCAGGAACTTGTCAACCTCTCCCGCTTCCAGCTCACGGGAGAAGTTGGCGACATGAAACGATGTCTCACTGCTCCTCACCATCGTATAATAGGGAGCCAAGAAGTTCATGAAGCCATAGCGTACCTCGTCATTAGGGAATCTCAGCGTATAAAGACGGAATCGCTTGTTGTATTCTTGAATGGTAAGGTAGCCGCTTTGATAAATCAGCGGAATGGGATTATTTTTCTCTGCCCGATACTCGGAAAAGTTTCTCTCAGCCATCTCAACTCCGTCAATAATCAGCCTCAAATCATAATCGCTATTCTCCAACAACTCAGCTAAAAAGGTGGGGGTGCCTGTCTGAAACCAATAGTCCCGCAAGTCCAAGTAAGCGAGAGCATTGAGCACGCTAAAAGGATTGAACATCCCATCCGCATAAGGGGCGAAGTGATAGCCGTCATACCGTTGTGTCATCTCTGCTACAACCTCGTCGAAGTCAAGCCCCTCTTTTTGGCCCAACGCCCCCAACTCTGGTCGGAATACATTCACCAATTCCTCCTTGGTGATACCACAGAGGGTGGAGTATTCTTCCACCATGCTAATGTCTGACAATTGGTTCAGGTCACTGAACACACTTACCTGCGCGAACTTGGTCACACCGGTAATAAAGACGAAGCGAAGATAATCTCCGGCACTCTTCAACACCCCATAGAAAGCTTTCAACGTCCGACGCATCTCTTCGCTAACCGTTTCGTTCAGGATGTTCTCCAACAAAGGCTTGTCGTATTCGTCGATAAGCACTACTACGCGCTTACCGGTCTGCCGGCAGGCGCTTTTGATGACGTTCTCAAAACGCCCGGGCAAGGTATCGCTTCGCTCGCTTTTACCATAAAGTTCCTCCCAGTTACTTATATTGCGTGAGAGAATATCCTCCAAAGCGGCGATATTCTCGTATTTCTCTGCGTTCAAGTCGAGGTGAAACACAGGGTACTTCTCCCATTTCGTTTCCAGTTTTTCTATTGCCAAGCCCTCGAACAGGTCTTTTCGACCCTCAAAATAAGCCTTCATGGCCGACACGAGCAAGCTCTTTCCGAAACGCCGTGGACGACTAAAGAAGTATGGGACGTAAGAGGACATGAGCCGATACATCAGCGCCGTCTTATCCACGTACACGTAGCCGTTGGTGCGTAGCACCTCGAACGACTGTATGCCTATCGGCAACCTGCGAAGTTGTTCCATAATGCCTTGATGAAATTGATTACGCTACAAATATAGGCAAACCAAGGGAAAGACACAAGGATTCTCCCCTTTCAGTGGTGTGTCCTCGCTTTCAGAACTCCAGCTTCAGTTGTCCGTCGCCCAGCAGGTTGAAGGTGAGGCGGTGGTAGGGCGTGGTACCATGCTCGGCGATGGCGGCACGATGCTTGCGCGTGGGGTATCCTTTGTTGTGGTTCCAGTCGTAGTAAGGGTACTCCTCGTGCAGGCGGTTCATGTAATCGTCGCGGTAGGTCTTGGCAAGGATGGAGGCAGCGGCTATGGAGAGGTACTTGCCGTCACCCTTCACCACGGTGGTATGGGGGATGCCGGGGTAACCGTCGAAGCGGTTGCCGTCGATGAGCAGGTGCTCGGGGCGGGTGGTGAGCTGCTCCACCGCCCGGTGCATGGCCAGGAAGGAGGCACGGAGGATGTTGATGGTGTCAATCTCCTGCGGAGTGACGACACCCACGGCCCATGCCACGGCCTCGCGCTCTATCACCTCGCGCAGAGCATAACGTTGTCTCTCGGTGAGCTGCTTGGAGTCGTTCAGCTGCTCGTTCTTAAAGTCGTGGGGAAGGATGACGGCGGCCGCGTAGACAGCGCCCGCCAAACAGCCGCGGCCGGCCTCATCACAGCCGGCCTCGACCTGTTCTTGGTTCAAATAGGGTAATAGCATATCAATCGTTAAAACAAGCTCCAAGCCACGGTAAGCCCTGCCATGACAATGGCCACCATGCTCATCAGCTTTATCAGTATATTCAGGCTGGGGCCGGAAGTGTCCTTGAAGGGGTCGCCCACCGTGTCGCCCACCACCGTGGCCTTGTGCACCTCGCCGCCTTTGCCGCCGAAGTTGCCCTCCTCCACGTATTTCTTCGCGTTGTCCCAGGCACCACCGGCATTCGCCATGAAGATGGCCAGCACAAAACCGCTGCTGAGGCCGCCGATGAGCAGGCCCAGCACACCCGACACGCCAAAGATAAGCCCCGTGAAGATAGGGGCTACGATGGCCAACAGCGAGGGTAGCACCATCTCGCGTTGCGCCCCTTTGGTGGAGATGGCCACGCAACGCTCGTAGTCGGGTTCGGTCTCGCCCGTGAGGATGCCTTTTATCTCGCGGAACTGCCGGCGCACCTCGTCCACCATCTTACCGGCGGCACGACCCACGGCGTTCATCGTCAGCCCACAGAAGAGGAAAGCCATCATAGAGCCGATGAACATGCCCGAGAGCACCTTGGGGTTCATCAGGTTCACCTCGTAGTAGTTCATGAAGTCGGTGAAGGTAGCTTTCGACACCTCTACCGAGCCGCCGCCTACGAAGTCGAG
>JAISIX010000118.1 GCA_031261805.1 Mediterranea sp. (in: CFB group bacteria) | reverse complement strand
AGAAGTTCTCGGCCACCGTCGTGATGACGGGTACACCCAGCGAGGCACCGCCATCCTTGGTGTATGGATAGCCGAAGAGGCGGGTGAGGTCGAACATAGCCAAAGCGCGCAGCGCCAGCGTCTCGCCGATGTAGCTTGTCAGCGTGGCGTTGTCGGTCTCCTTGGTGATGGTAGCCCTTACCTGCGCCGTGTCGCCCAGAATGGTGTTGCAGGCCCGCACCATGGAGTAGAGGTACGACCAATGCGAGGAGGGGGCATTGTCCTTGTTGTAGTTGAAGAGGTAATAGCTTCCCGTGCGTTTGCTGGAGCTGACGGCCTGCATGTCATCGCCACACACATCGGCGTAGTAGACGATGCGTCCCGTGTAAAGGTAAGGGTCTTGCATCTTGTTGTAGATGCCGTTCAGGCTATAGTCCACCTGTTGCAGGTCCTGAAGCCCGTTCGAGCTATCGGTGGAGGTCGAAGGCTCCAGGTTCAGCCAGTCATTTCCGCAAGAGGCTATGGCGATGGTCAGCGCAGTGGCCGCGATATATTTTATAAGTTTCATCTGAACAGTACGTTTTAAAGGTTAATATTAAAGCCGAAAGTGACCGTCTTCAGAGGAGGTGTCCCCCAGATGGCGCTACCGTTCCTCACGGATTCCGGGTCGTAATAGTCGTAGGCCGCCCACGTAAGCAGGTTGTTGGCCGAAGCATACAGACGTACTTTGTCCAAGCCCACCTTGTTGGTCCACGACTTGGGCAGGGTGACACCGAAGGTCACCGTCTTCAGGCGGATGAAGTCTGTGCTATGCAGCCGTCGGTCGGTGGCCACGTTCTGCATCGACACGCTGGGGCTTTCGATGAACACTTCGTATTGGGTCACGTCGCCTGGCTTCTTCCAGCTATCTTTATAATAGGTAGGGATGTTGGCCTCCAAGTCCTTGCCGCCATGCTCGGTCTTCGATGCCCAGCTGTCGTAAGAGTACCCGCCGAACTGGTAGGAGAGCATGAAGTTCAAGTCGAACCATTTGTACGAAAGGTTGTTGGAGAAGCCTCCCACGGCGGTCGGCTCGGCATGTTTCTTCAGCGGGATGGCATTGGCCTCGGCTATCTTCTCGGTGATGTCCTTCACGTAGTTGCCGTTGGCGTCCAGCGTGTTGGTGTAGAATTGTGGCGCGCCCGTCTCGGTATTGATGCCTGCGAACTCGATGAGGTAGAAGGTACGGTAAGGCATACCGATTTTGTGGATTTGGTTGCCATCCTTGATTTCCGTCTGGTGTCCGTCCAGCGTCAGCACCTTGTTTGCATTGGCCGACAGGTTGAACGTGGTGGCCCATTTGAAGTCTTTCACGCTGACAGGCGTAGCGTTGATTTCCAGCTCCACGCCATGGTTGCGCATCGAGCCGACATTCATCAGCCAGCTGCTGAAACCGGTTGTCATGGAGATGGGGCGCTTCATCAGTAGGTTCTTCGTCGTGCGGGTGTAGTACTCCAGCGTCACGTTCACCCGGCTCCACAGCTCGAAGTCCACACCGACGTTGAAGTTGTAGTTGGTCTCCCAGCTCAGGTCGTAGTTGGCCAACTGCGACGGATAGAGACCCGGGTTGTTGTTGTATCCACCCGTCAGGCTGTACAGGGGCATGTATGGATACGAATCGGAAGGCAAGGTACCGTTCACGCCGTACGATACGCGCAGCTTCAGGTCGGTGAGCCAGTCTTTGGCAGGTGCCATGAAGCCTTCTTCGATGATACGCCATGCACCGGATGCCGACCAGAAGCTACCCCAGCGCGACTTGCTGTACAGGCGTGAGCTGCCGTCCACACGGTAGCTGGCGCCCAGGTAGTATTTCGAGTGGTAGTTGTAGTTGGCATAGCCCAGATAAGAGACGATGCGTTGCTTGGAGGGAGAGCCGCTGACGGACCCTGTCGTCATGCCATTGCTGAGAGCGTTCTTCGAAGGGATGGCGAAGTTGCTGGCCGAGCCGTGCAGATAGTCGCTGCTGGAGTCGTCGATTTCATAACCCAGCAAGCCGTCGAAGTTGTGGTACTGGGCGAAGGTATGCTTATAGGTCAGCTGGTTCTTCCACACCAACTTCTTGTATTCGTACATATACATCGACATTTCACCGTTGACGTCGTCGCCATTGGAGGTGCGGGGGTCCGACCAGTTCTTCGCCTTCACGATGTTGTAGTCGTAGCTCAAAGTCGTCTTGAACTTCAAGTCCTTCAGGAAAGCGTACTCTCCATAGATGGTGTTGAACGCACGGGTCACATACTCGCGTTTTGAGTCGTAGGTTTGCGACAGTGCCGGGTTGCGATCGGAGTTACGGATGAAATCCCTGTTCCACGAGCCGTCCTCGAGGTACTCGGGGTCGGAAGGTACCACGCAGTTGCGCGACGAGTAGAAGGGAGAGGTATAACTGGTTCCCTCCGAATAGACATTCTGGTTGACATTGGAGAACAGGATGTTGGTACCCAACGTCAGCTTGTCGGTGGCCTTGTAGTCCACGTTCAGGCGTCCGCTGATACGTTCCAGCCCCGAGGAGACTGTCACGCCCTCCTGTTTGGTATATCCCAGCGAAGAGTAGTACTTGAACTTATCCGTTCCTCCCGATAGCGAGGCCTCGTAGTTCTGGTGACTACCGTTACGGAAGAGTATCTTGTCCCAGTCCTGGTAGCCACACCAAGGTACGGGTGCATACGTTTCCACCTTCTCGTCGGCATAAGCCTTCGCGTCCGCTTCGCTCTTGTTGTCGCGGATCTGCCCGCGGTAGAGTGCGTCGTAGATGTACTCCCTACGTTCGGCACCACTCATCACGGGACGGTACTGCATGGCGAAATCGGAGAATCCCCAGTCGGCTTTCAGTGATACCTGTGGTTTGCCCTGTTTCCCTTTCTTGGTGGTGATGATGATAACGCCATTGGCGGCGCGAGAGCCGTAGAGCGAGGCCGCCGCCGCGTCCTTGATGACGCTGATACTCTCAATGTCCGAGCTGCTAATGGTCGACATGATGTCGAGTCCGGCATCCGTGCTCAGCGGGTCGACATTGCCCGAGCGGACCGGCACGCCATCGATGACGTACAGCGGTTGGTTGCTGGCATTGATAGACCCCATGCCCCGGATGTTGACCGAGGTAGACGCTCCCGGCTGCCCGGAGGGTGATGAGAACTGCACACCCGTGGCGTTGCCTTGCAGCAAGTCCTTGAAGGAGAGGGCCGGCACGTCTTTCAGCTTATCGCCTTTCACGGCCGATGCCGAGCCTGAATAGGCCGCCTTGGAGAGGTTGGTATATCCGGTAGAGATAACGACCTCGTCCAGTAGTTTGCTGTCCTGTTTCAGACGGATGGTCAGCTTTTGGGCGGTGGCTACACGCACCTCTTGCTGTACATAGCCCATGTAAGAGACCTCCAACGTGACTGGTAGTTTGCCTACATGTAAGGTGAATCGTCCGTCTATGTCGGTCGGACTTCCATTTGTCGTGCCCTTCACCAGGACACTGGCACCAATGATGGGTTCTCCATCAGAATCGTCCACTACAACACCTGTGATAGAGGCAGGTGTCTGTGCTAAGACTATTCCCGCACTGCATAGCAGGAACACTAAAAACAAAGACAATCGGTTTTTCATAAATTAAAAACTCTTTTTAGCCATTAATATTAAAGTAAATACGAAATTCTGCTTGCTCTGTTCGGAAGTTTAGGCCTTCCTCTCTTTCTGTTTCTTCCAAACGGCGGCTAAAGTATGGAAAAGTATCTATAAAAGCAAAATGAACCTTAAAAAAACTACGATATATTCTGTTTGGGGTGGTTTTGTGCAGTTTGCGACGCTACCTTTAACTACATTTGGTAACGCCGGAGGCGTTGAATCTCGGTAACCCCCGGTGCAACCGGGGGATATGGTGACTCAAACCCTGCAACCCCAAATGGGGTTGAATAGCCGATAGTAAGGGAGTTCAGAGATTCAACGCCTCCGGCGTTACCCGTACAGACTTATGATGCAGCCTCCTAATTAGATATTAATGTTATATTGCATAAGGGGCGTGAACGTGATGTCTATCTTCTCGGGACCATCCTGTAAATCTATTGGTGTGTTAGGATTTGACACCTTATAGAGACCGTACTCGGGACTTTGAGTCGGCCTGTATAGGAAGAAATAATCACCAAGCATGTGTATCATTTCATCTCCTGCTACATAGAATACGGCGACAATTCCCGTAGTGGTTCCGCCTATCTCATTGGGGTTGTTTGGTTTGTACTGGTTTTGATAAGGGACGATGTCATATCCAGCTTGCGCTCTGAGATATTTGTGGAAGTTGGTATTGCCGAACAGTATTTCATTATAGATCGGTCTGCTGGTGCTTTCCCGGAAGACGTCCAGAAAGGTGTTCCCGTCTGGGGCACTCCATATAACACGTCTCCTTATCTTTGTTCCGTAGTCGACAAATATTGGATTGTCTTCCATTTCTTTCACCCACTCAGGCTTTGTCATTTCAGTGAACCCTATTTGCATGGCAAACTCGATGCATGCTCTAACCAGATCTGGGTCGGTCTTATTCTCCTCAAGCGTGGCTTTCAAACCTTTTGTTGGCACATCGAAGAAAATATCTCTCATTTTTTGCATATTGGGAATAGCGATATTGGCGTTCAATCCAATCTCTTGTAAGAACCTCTCTGACGCTTGCCGAGCTTCTTCCTCCCCCACTGGAGGGTTTTGACTTAACTGTTGAAGCTTAGTTCTCCAATCTATTCCGTTCCCCTTGAAATGAATAGGCATTGTAACCGTTTGTGTTGCCAATCCGTATACATTTCTGGCTATGCCGTCCCTTTTAGCGTCAATGTTTATGCCAAGTGCCTCACTGGGTGAGCTGCCTACCGGCCAGAGTCCATAGCTCTGGTCGGGTAGGTAGATGTTGTGAGTATCGTCGTCAGCGTAGTCCATGTCGCCTACGCAGTCTACATTGAGGCTGATGAGGTCTTTGTCTTCCAGTGTAATCTTGAAGCGGTATTTACGGCCGGCCTCGAAGCAAATGCCATGGCTCGGGTCGTCGGCCTTAAACAGGCTCTTCACGGGGAAATAGCACGTTTTCGATGCGACACTGTTTGACGGGTCTTCATACTCTATCACGACGTAGCACTCTCCATCCGAGGCATCGACCGGCATTTCCCCCAGTTTTGTCTGTTGTGGCAATATGAAGATGCCTTCGTCGCCGGACGCGACCGGCGTGTAGTGGTTGGGGTTGGCGTTGTAGGCAATGCTGACGGGGGTGCCAAGCTCCTTTATGTAGTCGGCTTTGGAGGCCTTTACTACTGGTACGAATGGCAGAATAAGTCCATAGGCTTGGTCTCCATACGGCCACTTTCCGGTCGTAGTAGTTAGTAGCCACTCTTGCGTCATGTTTTGGCTGCAAAGATTTCCCGTGGTATATAGGTTTTTCAGTCCCACCTTTTTGATTTTAAAGTCTATGCTGGATTGTTTACTGCGGGCGTAAAATTCTACTTTGGAGAGCAGGTGGTTGAAAGTCAGGCTTATCTGTTCGCCGGGTTGATGATCTCCGGCTACGGCAATCAATAAGTCTTCCTGCAAATCAAGGGCGGTGGGCACTGTGTAGTAAACCATTGAGAATACATTGTCATGCCAATCATCCCAATGGTTTACATCGGGGAAAGCGCCTTCTCCGTCGACGAGGTTTGGGGAGTTGGCCGGACTTATCGCCCGAAATGTAGCGGTGTAGACATCCTCTGGATTAACGCCATATTGGTAGCCGTCACTGGTAGTGCCGTATTGGTCGGGCCATTTTTCTAAATCGCCATAGCTCCAGCCGCCTGTTTCGGTCTTGGTTACCTTACGTTTGTTGAAGATATAGCCCTCTTCCACGAGAGACACATCTATCAAACCCCAAATCGTGAAGTCCTGCAGCGTAGCCGTGGTCGTCTCTGCCACGCGCGTCTGCTGCACGCTTGTTTTGCCCGTCAGGGCTTTCAGAGTGATATACTCTTGGGACGTGCCGGGCGAAGAGTCGGTTTCGTTCCATACACTTTGGTTACAACTGCTCAGGAGTGCCAGCGTAGTGGCGATGGCTCCTGAAAGGAATAAGTTCTTTTCCATAAGAATATTATTGCTTTTGATGGGCGGATGGCTGACCGAGGCTTCGTTTAGCCATCCGCCCTCTAATTAGATATTGACGTGATATTCTATAAACGGCGTGAACGTGATGTATATCTTCTCGGGACCATCCTGTAGATCTATGGGTGTAGACGGGTCTGACACCTTATAGAGACCGTACTCGGGAGTTTTAGTCGGTCTGAACAGGAAGAAATAGTCACCAAGCAGGTATAGCACTCCACCTTCTGGTACATAGAATGAAGTGATGATTCCTGAGGTCGTGCCGCGTATATCCTCAGGGTCATTGCTATCATAGTTGTTGTCATAAGGAGTGATGTCGTATCCAGCTTGCACTTTGAGGTATTTGTGAAGGTTGGTGCTGCCAAACAGAATATCTTGATACGACGCCGGGTAGCTGATTTTGTGGAAGGATTCAAGAAAACCGGCTCCGCCGTCTGGTTGAATCCATGTGGTTTTTCTCCTTATCTTTGTTCCGTATTTGTCAACAAATTCAGGATTGTCTTTGATTTCTTTCGCCCATTCGGGCTTCGCTATTTCAGCGACTCCTGTCAGGGCGCCCATATCGATGCATTGAATAAGCGATAAAAGGTCAACCTTAACCCGGTCAGCCATGGCTTTCAAGCCTTTTGTTCGCATATCGAAAAGAAGCTCCTGTGTTTGTGGGAGGCTGGGAAGCTCAATTTTGGGGTCCAATCCAATATCTTGCAGAAATTGTTCCATTGCCTGCTGGAATTCATCCTCTCCCATTGGGGGAGCGCTCATTAATTGCTCATACTTGGTTCTCCAATCTATGCCGTTCCCTTTTAAGTAAAAAGGAATCGTAACCGTTTGTGGTGCCAATCCATACACCATTTCGGTTATGCCGTTTCTTTTAGCTCCAAGAGCTATGCCAAGCGCCTCACTGGGGGAGCTGCCTATCGGCCAGAGTCCATTATCCTGGTCGGGTAGGTAGATGTCGTGGAAGTTGCTGTTAGCATCGTCCATGTCACCTACGCAGTCTACGTTGAGGCTGATGAAGCCTTTGTCTTCCAATGTGATTTTGAAGCGGTATTTACGGCCGGCTTCGAAGGCAATGCCATAAGTCTGCTCCTGGTAATGGCAAATCTGCTTTGCGGGAAAGTAACAGGTTTCCTCCACTGCGCCATTCTCCGATTGAATTTCATAGGTTACCATTACGTAGAATTTCCCATCATCACCATTCGATGAGCTTCCCAGTTGTGTCGGTTGCGGCAATACGAAGATGCCTCCGTCGCCGGATGCAATCGAAGTGTAATGATTAGGGTCTGCGTTGTAGGCGATGTTGACCGGGCTGCTAAGCTCCTTTATGTAGTCGTCTGTTATGTAGCCGTCTTCGGAAGCATTTAGTACCGGATAAAATGGCATAACATGCTTATAGTTATCGTCGTCTTCGTATGTCCACTTTCCAGTAGTAGTGCTTCTAAGCCAATGTCTATCATTCATCAAGGATATCGAGAACTGTCCCGTGGAATATAGGTTCTTCAATCCCACTTTCTTGATTTTGAAGTCTATGCCGGATTGTTTGCTCCGAGCGTAAAATTCCACTTTGGCGAGCAGATGGTTGAATACCAGCTCTACTTGTTCGCCGGGGTGGTGCTTGTCGGCTATGGCAATCAATAAGTCTTCCTGCTCGTCAAGGTTGGTAGGTACCCTGTAGTAAACCTTTGTATCATAATTCCAACCGTCATCATCCCAATCTGATAGTGCCGGAAGAACGTTCCCGTCTACAGTGTTGCCGAGGTTCGGAGAGTTGGCTGGACTGATTGCCCGGAATGTGGTGGTGTAGGTGTTGTGCTCATCTTGGTCATTATATTGGTAACCGTCGTTGGTATCGCCGTAGCGGTCGGGCCATGTTCTTAAACCTTCATAGCTCCAACCGCCTGTTTCGCTCTTGGTTACCACTTCGTTGTCGAAGATGACTTTATCTTCGACTGTCTCTCTGTCATCTGCGACCATCCATCCGTAAATCCTGAAGTCTCGCAGCGTCGCTGTGGTCGTCTCCGCCACGCGCGTCTGCAGCATGTCTGTCTTGCCTGTCAGGGCTTTCAGGGTGATAAACTCGGGCGTGCCGGGAGAGGAGTCAGCCTCGTTCCATACGCTTTGGTTGCAGCTGCTCAGGAGTGCCAACGTGGTGGCAATCACTCCCGATAAAAGTATTCTTTGTCTCATAAGGATATTCCTATTTGCTTTTGTTTATGGTCTGTTTAAGCCTTTTAGATATTGACTATGTTCATATTCATATTCGGCGCGTGAGCCAATGTAATATTGAACCAACTGCTTGTACGTAACCTCTACCGTTCCGTAGGGGCTATCTATCCAGTACTCGCCGTTTGCTTGGAGGTTATACACTTCGATGCTTTTGGTGGCGTAACTATCAGAGGTACTGCATTTGATGTAATAGTTGTTTAGTGACAGATAGAAGATGTCATTAGGGGTGGCGGTTTCATCCACATAGATGTTCGCTATTCCGGAGGTGGTTCCGTTGGTCCCGTATGCGTTTACTCCATTGGCTTTCAGGTAATCGTTGAACGTTGTTAGCGCTATAGCCGGTTTTTTGAACAGTTCAATCGGATTGGGAACTGTACTCAGGACACTCCTTGCTATGGTGGTATTATACTCGTTGGGGAGTAATGCTATCTCGGAAAGCTCGGAGGGTATCGCAATGGAGGCAGCCATAGCCGCACAGATGTTCTCTTTCGAGTCAGCGCTATTGATGCGGCTTATCAATGCGTCTAAATCAATGGACTCGGTAAACTCATCCGGCCATACGCCAAGTGCCATATTGACCGCACCATTATTCTCAATGCCGTTCGCTATCCCCAAGGCCGTTGCGGCGGTGCTGCCTATCGGCCAATATTGCCCCTGCTCTTGGTCGGGCAAGTAGGTGTTGTGGTAGTCGTCTTCTTTGTAATCCATGTCTCCTACGTAGTCTACGTCGAGGCTGATGACGTCTTTGTCTTCCAGCGTAATCTTGAAGCGGTACTTACGGCCGGCTTCGAATATAAAGCCTTTCCTGGAGTAATCGAGCTTTTGCTCTACGGGGAAATAGAGTGTCTTCTGCAGTTTCTCGCCTTCTTTTAGCTGGATTTCATAGCTTACCATGACGTAAAAGTCATCCGTACCCGTTTCGGCGTTAGGCTGTATGGCGGTTCCCAACTTCGTCTGCTGCGGCAATACGAAGAAGCCATCGTCGCCGGACGCAACGGAGGTGTAGTGGTTCGGGTTTACATGGTAGGCAACGCTGACAGGCTCGCCAAAGCTCTTCACGTAGCTGACTTTGTTTCCTGTCGGCTCAAAAAGCAGAGTTGGTCTGTAACTATCATTTGTGTACCCCCATTTTCCGGTGGTAGTGCTTCCGTCCGTGAGCAAATCTTGCTTGATTTTCCCTTGGTTGTGCACATTCTTCAATCCTACCTCTGTGATGTTGAACGTTACGCTCTTTTGCTTGCTGCGGGCGTAAAATTCTACTTTAGACAGCAGGTGGTTGAAGGCCAGGTCTATCTGTGTGCCGGGCTGGTGGCCTTTGGTGAGGGCAATCAGCAAGTCTTCCTGTTCTGCAAAGTTCGTAGGTACTGTGTAGTAGACATCTTTTGCGGTCCAATCAGTTATTCCCGGAAGAACGTTTCCGTCTGCTGTCTTGCTGAGGTTCGGAGAGGCGGCCGGGCTTATCGCCAGGAAAGAGGTGGTGTAGGTGCTTTCCATCACGTCTTCATACTGAAAACCGTCGCTGATTGTACCGTACCTGTCGGGCCATTTTTTGGGGGCGCCGTAGCTCCAGGCGCCTGCTTCGGTCTTGGTGACCTTCCGCTGGTCGAAGATAGAATCTTCTACTCCGCTTTCGTTTATTCTTCCGTAAATCGTGAACTCCTGCAGTGTTGCCGTAGTCGTCTCCGCCACGCGCGTCTGCTGTACGTTTGTCTTGCCTGTCAAGGCTTTCAGGGTGATAAACTCTTGGGACGTGCCGGGCGAAGAGTCGGCCTCGTTCCATACACTTTGGTTGCAACTGCTCAGGAGCGCCAGCGTGGTGGCGATAGCTCCCGAAAGAAATGCTCTCTGTTTCATAAAGATGCTTTTTTAATTAGTAAATAATAAGTTGGTAAATAGGAAGTTGTTATAGGAAGATGTCTACCGTTTCCATAGAGCCGACATCTACTTTGAAATTACTGTCGTCGGAGCCTGTCTCGTTGGTGAAGTCGAACCTGCCATTGTTGTGCAACACGATGTCGTAGCCTCCGTTTTGCTGTCGCCATCCTTCTATGTGAAGCGCGTTTTCCATCTGTGTGCTTACCGTTTCGTCCCACGAGGCGTAGATGTATCGCTGCTTCTGGGTGACGGCACCGATGGTGAGCCGGTTGTATTTATTCTCTATATGCCCCTGTCCGAAGCCGCAGAAGGTGCCTACCAGGCTGTCGTTGCGTGCCGTGATACGACTAAAGAGCATGGTGGCGGGCGTGCCTCCCTGCGACGTGCGGTGAAAGTCCCAGGTCGAAGCCATTCCGCTGATGGCGCCGTTCAGCGAGAGGATATTCTTGATGCCCTGCACACCGTCGATGGCGAACGTATATTCGCGCAAGATATTGACGGGGTGGAAATGTAGTTCCAGCGTGTCGCCGAGGCGGGTGCGTGCGGTGTGCAACTCATTGGCGTTGGTCGCCGCGTAGAAGTGTGTCGGCTCGGGTTCGCCCACGGTCTCCTCGCCCGATACGGGGAGGACGTACTGGTTGTATGGTCCCGTGCGGGGTTGTTTGTAGATGTGAAACTCGACGGCACTATGTTCGTGGCGGAAGTCGATGACCTCGTTGCCGAAGTAGTCGTAGCAGAGGGCTTGGTACCGTTTGTTCTCGTTCAGCCACAGCAGGCCTCCGTCGGCGGGCAGGTCGGTGCGGTTGGACTGTCCGCTTTCGTTGTCGAACAGATGCACGCGCATGCCGTGCTTTACCGGCTTATGCTCTGGCGGCGTGTCTTTCCAATGGATAATCACTTTCACGGGGATGGGGCCATGCTGCACGGCGTGCGGCGGGTACAGCTCTTTGTTGTGGCAGGCTGCGCAGAGCAGCAACAGCGCGATGCTCCAAAGCTTGGTGGCGGTTGTAGATGGCGTGTTCATCGGCGGCGGATATAAAAGGTTTGCACCAACGAGATGCCGGCGTGCGTCACACCCCAGTAAGCGCGGCTTTTCCGGGCGTTCCACTCCCACCGTTTGTCGTCCTTGCAGTAGACGTACGTGTGGTAAGGGCCTCCCAGGTAGCCGGCGCCCAGGCTGAAGTCTAAGCGGCGGTTGTGTGGCAGCTTATAGATAAAGGTGTATGTTGCTCCGGCCGACAGGGATCCGTTGCTTAGCCAGCCGATGCTTTGGTCGTTGCGGGGGAAGAGGCGTATGTCGTACGTGCCGTACCGAACGTGTATCCCTATGGCATGCCTGCCGCCCGAGAACGCTTGTCGGGCTTCCATGCCGACGTACTGTATGCGGTAGTACTCCTTCCCGCCGCCGAAGCGCCACCAACCCAATCCACCCTCCAGCGTCAGTGCCCGTCCGGCACCCATGTTCAGCTCGAGGCCCAGGTTGGGTACGCACAGCGCGTCGTACAGCAGGTTGGTCTTTAGCGTGAGCGGGAAGAAACGCTTCGGCCGCCGGATGACGGGTGGAGCGGGTTGGGGGAGGGGAGGGAGAGGCGCGGGTCGGAAGAGGGGAGGGATAGGGGCGGTGAGCGGTGGCAGTGTGTCGATAGGCGGGATGCCGGTCTCTTGTTGCTGAAGGAGGGCGCGTAGCGGACTCCTCTTTACGGCGGAGATCCAGGTGTTGTCTTTCAGGCGGATGCGCAACGTGACGTATTGCAGGCGCGGGTAGATGCTGTCCATCAGGAAGCGGCGTGTCTTCGCCCCTCCCAGCGTACGGAGTTTCTGTAATATCTTGTCGGGAGCCTCTCCGCTGGCAAGCAGGCGGAGGATGTCGGCGCGTGCGGGGAGATTCTTCTTGCGCTCTACGATGGCCCGGAAGCCGTCCCAGTCTATACCCATCACGTGCGTGGTGATATGTTCGCGGAGGAGGGTGGGGTGCTTTTGCCACAGGTAGGACTTTAACGCTTCGGTACGTGTGGCAGATAAGCGTTTGTTGTAGACGGTCGATGCGATGGGCGAGGCGGCGGCCGTCACGTGGATGGAGTCAATCTGATACTTGACGTTGGGCAAAGAGAGCAGGCTGTCGAGTGCGTCGAACATCACGGAGTTCTGCTGGTAGTGACGCAGCAGAGATGTTCCGTTGATAGGAAAGTACCATACTTTGACGCCCTGCAGGCGAATGGGGATGCCTTCGGCGAGAGCAGGTAGTGAGAGGCTTAGTAGAACACATATTATTGTGCAGAACACAGTCTTCATGGTAATAGAAAACGGTTAAAATTGTATCGCCCTAAATGTTTGCCTTGAAAGTGAGTGTGATGGGTATAACCCGAGGTCTGTCCCATAACGCGGCAAATCTACGACTAAATATTGGTATGTGCAATAGAATGTCGGAGAAATCTTTGATTAACATTGTATTTGTTCAGGTTGACAATTACCTGTTTGTTGATTCGCTGGGGTTCAGCGGCTAATCACTACTCGTGGCTGTAGTTAAAGATAGCGTTGCAAAATGTGTCCTAAGAGAGATTGCCCTTCGCAATCGGAAGGCCTGTAAGGTCCAAAGTGGCTGAAAGCCTATGCCTGAAAGGCTCCTATCCCAGCCCATCGCAAAGCGAGGAACGAGCGACGCGTTGGGTTCTGGTAGGGGTGTGTGACGAATCGCCCTTTTAAGGGCAGCTTAATCCGTGGAGATGGTTAAGCTGCCCTTAAAAGGGCGACTACGCAGAGATAATATGACGTTAACCCAACGCGTCGTTCGTTCCTCACTCTGCGTTGGGCTGGGCTAAAAGCCTTTCAGGCAAAGGCTTTCAGCCACCTTGGGCCTTTCAGGCTACCTCAACTATAATATATTCCCCTAAACTCCAATTTGTGGACTAATGAGATTATGTTCAGTTTGCAACGCTATCTTTAACTACAGCCCTACTTGTTAATCACTCATCACTAATAAAACCTTCCTCATTCTTTGGGTCTTACTATATTTTATTTGTAACTTTGCCTTTGTAAACGTTATGCCGCTATTGATTCGCTGGCATGCTTAAATCTATGAATGGACAAAAGAGTATGTGATTTGCTTGAAAAAGTGGGTAGAGATGAGCCGGGCGCTTTTACGCAGTTTTTTAACCTCTATTATAATCAAGTAGTACGCTTCGCCTATCACTATGTGCGGGAGAAGGGTATCTGCTTTGAGATTGTCACGAATGTATTCTTCTCTCTTTGGCAGTCGCGCCGGAAGCTGCCGTTGATTACCAATATGAATGCTTATTTGTTTATCGCCGTGCGCAACGAGGTACAGCGTTACGCTAAGGAGGCCATTCGTCCATTGGTTGTCTCCCTTGAGGAGATCGTAGCCCAGCGGGCCGAGGCGGCTACGACGCCTACCCCGGAGGAGGAGGCGCTGACGCGCGAAGCCGAGTCGTTGCTGCAGCGAGCCATTGAGGCGTTGCCCGCCAAGTGCCGCACCATTTTCCGCTTGGTGCACGAGGAAGGAAAGAGCGTCCAGGAGGTGGCCCGCCAGCTCTCGGTGGAAGAGGGCACTGTGCGCATGCAGATGAAGATAGCCCGCGACAAGATAACGAAGTACCTCAAACCCTATTTCCCCGCCCTGAGATAAAAGTAGGAAAGCTGGGGCACTGGGGGGGGCTGTGTTTATACTACGCTTTCTGAATTTAAGCCGGAAAGCCTTAGAGATATTTCCCGGAAAGTAGTCCGACAGCCGCAAAATATAGTTCAGCTGACGCAAAACAGAGTCCGGTAGGCGCAATTTCAGTTTGTACAAGCGCAATCTTAATGCAAAAAGACAGAGAGTTAACTAATGACATCCCGAGCGGTTTTTAGGTAACCATTCTCCCCCGCACCAGGTTAAGCTGCGCGGATGGGCATGCGCGGATGAGCGGGTGCCCATCTGCGTACGGGCGCATGCCCATCCGCCCACGAGCCGATGGGCA
>JAISIX010000114.1 GCA_031261805.1 Mediterranea sp. (in: CFB group bacteria) | reverse complement strand
GGCCCATCGTCTTCTACATCGACCCCGCCTTTCCCAAGCTGTGGCAAGAGGCCATTGCCGATGGCATCCGCGACTGGAACAAAGCCTTCGAGGCCATCGGGTTCAAAGGGGTGATGGTGACCAAAAGCTACGCCGATGGCGGGAAGGACTTCGACCCTGACGACATGCGTTTCAACTGCTTCCGCTATGTGGTGAGCGACTTTCAGAATGCCATGGGCAAGCACTGGGTAGACCCCCGTACGGGCGAGGTGCTACAGGCCGATGTCCTGTTTTACAGCAACGTGTTGCCGCTACTACGCAAGTGGTATTTCTTACAGACGGCCGCCTACAACCCCGTGGCCCGGCAGCGGACGCTGCCCGACAGCGTGCTGCACCGCATCCTGCGCTATGCCGCCGCCCACGAGATAGGGCATTGCCTGGGGCTGGAGCATAACTTTCGGGCTTCGGCGGCCTATCCTACAGAGAGCTTGCGCAAGCCTGCCTTTGCCGAGAGCCAAGGCACTACGGCCTCCATCATGGACTATGCCCGCTTCAACTACGTGGCACAGCCGGGCGATGGCGTGAAGCAGGTCTGCCCACCCCTGCTGGGCGCTTACGACTACTATACCATCAAGGTGGGCTATGCCTGGAAGCCGCAAGAGGACGAACAGGCGCTGCGCCGCGAGATAGATGCCGCTCAAGCCAACCCCGCCCTGCGCTACGGCCGTATGAACCCGAGTGAGGTACCGGTCGACCCTTCTGTGCAGACTTCGGATTTGGGCGACGACCCGGTAGCCTCGGCCACTTACGGCATTCGCAACCTGCGCACCATTGTGGAGCACATCGCTTCGTGGAACAAAGGGGCTGATGGCAATCCCTTTGAAGGGATGCCCGCCACGCTGGACGACTTGCGGGATAACTACTTTGAGCAATTGCAGCGGGTGGTGCCACTGATTGGAGGCATCTATCGCTGCGAAGCATCCGAACGTAATGGGGTGGGGAAAGAGACGTTCGTGCCGGCTGTCCAGTCGGAACGGGCGGTGGACTTCCTGTTGGACGAGCTGACAAACGGCTATCAGTTCCTGGCCTCGCCGGCCGTGCAAGCCTATGCCGGTAGCCAGACGGAGGCGTTGGTGAAGCAGCAACGGCAACTGCTGGTCCAGAAGATGCTGAGCCGGGTAGTGCTGGGGCACATCGCCCGCACGCAGCAGGCCACGGGCTTCACGCTCAAGGCTTACCTGAAACGCATCTCCCAGCGTTTGGAGAGCGGAGGGCAGAGCGCCGGCCTCTATCTGCTTAACCTGCGGCAGGCTTACACCGAACGGTTGCAGGAGCTGAGCAAGGACAAGAGTCCGGCTTATTATGATGTATTGTTGAGATTATCGATGGAGGACCAATGAAAAGAGAATCTTATAAACTACTGCTGGGCAGCCTGCTGTGCCTCCTCTTGGCACTGCCTGCACGCGCTGCCGACGATGGCTTCTGGCTCCCCACCCAGATCACGGGGAAGGTGTACCGGATGATGAAGAAAGAAGGGGTGCGTTTGAGCGAACAAGAAATCTTCGACGCTAACCGGGCCTGCCTGTCCAATGCTATCCTCTCACTAAGCAGTGACGACGGCACTTTTACCCCTTTTGCTACCGCTTCCTTCGTATCGCCCGACGGGCTGGTACTCACTAACTTCCACTGTGTGGCCCGTTATCTGGATCAAGCCTCCGACGCACGGCACGACTATGTGCGCGACGGTTGCTGGTCCACCCGTAGGGAGGAGGAGATGCGCCTGTACAACCTGCAGGTGAACCAACTACTGTCCATGCGCGACGTAACCGCCGCCATGAAGCAACATACCGATACATTGGCTGGCGCAGCGCTGGAGCGCCAAATCACCCGCAATGCTTCGGCGGTGATGAAAGAGGCGGGTGGGAGGCACGGCGCGACCGGTAAGATATACTCCCTCTTTGGAGGGCAACAGTATGTGCTGGCCCTCTTCCGTAGCTTCAAGGATGTGCGCATCGCTGCCGCCCCGCCCATCGCTTTGGGTAAGTTTGGGGGCGACACGGACAACTGGCAATGGCCACGCTACTCGGCGGACTTCGCCCTGTTGAGGGTCTATGTGGATGGGAAACCTTATCAGCCTCAAAGCTACCTACGCCTCGCTACGAAGGGACTGAAGGAAGGCGACTGCGTGATGGTGGCCGGCTATCCGGCGCAGACGCGCCACTACATACCCTCGTTCGCTCTCAGCCGGATTGTCTTTCGGAATATGCAGGCCGAGGCGGACATGGTCCGGGCGAAACTCGACTACTACACCCGCCAGAAGGAGCGGCATCGCTCCGACTCGCTCTATACCTATTATAGTGTAGAGGCCGGTAGCGCCGCCAATGTTTACTTGAAAGACCGGGGAATCATCGACGGGGTTCGGCAGTCGGCTCTTGTACAGCAAAAGGAACGGGAGGAACAGGCACTGACCGACTGGATTGGGGCCGATGCCGACAGGAGCCGTCGCTACGGCAACCACCTGCTGGCCGACATGCGGGCCAACTATGAGCCTCTCAGTAACCTCAACTTGGTAGAGGCGATGTTCCGGCAGGTAGCGTTGAATGGTGCCGCCATCATCCCCTTTGCGGGGAAGTTTGAGAAACTGGTGGAGATGGCGCGTAGCCACCGCAAGAACGTGGCAAAGGCCATGGCGGGCGAGGTGCGTCGGCTGAGACCCTTGACGGAGGCCTTCTATCGGCACTTCCGGCTGGAGGACGACCGGGAGGTGATGAAACGCCTGCTGGCTATCTATCTCACGCAGGTAGACAGTGCCTATTACTCGCCGGAACTCAAGCGGGTGGCGCTCTATGCCTCGCGAGGGGCGCTGGGGAGCTATGTCGACACCCTGTATGCGCATACGCCGTTGCGTGACCGTCAGCAAGCATGGGCCTTTCTCGACAGCGTGCCCACCATGGGTGTAGAGGCGTTGCGTCGTGACCCGCTCTACCAACTGGCCTTGGGGTTCTACTTCACCCAAGTGGACAAGGTGAACCGGCAGAAGGCACGCTATGAGGCCCGGAACAGGACGTTTTATGCCACCTATCTGCAGGCCTACGCCGAGAAGAATACCGGTGAGCCGTTGCCTTTCGATGCCAACCGTACGTTGCGCTACTCGGTGGGGCATGTACGGGCTGCGTCCCCCGAGGAGGGAGTGACCTATACTCCCTTCACCACCCTCGACGGCTTGTTGGAACGGGCACGGGCGAAGCAGGGGGAGCCTGACTTTGCCTTGCCTCGACGGCTCGTGCCTTTAGTGGAGGGGCGTAACTTCGGCAGCTATGGCACCGGCGGCACTGCCCCGGTCTGCTGTTTCCTGACCGATGCCCTGACCACGTCGGGCAGCTCGGGTAGTCCTGTGCTGAACGGTAAAGGGGAGTTGGTGGGCATCAACTTCGACCGTATCCGGCAGGGGGTAGTGTCCGACTATCGGCCCGACCCGGCAAAGAGCCGTTGCATCGTGGTCGACATCCGCTACGTGCTATGGCTGATAGGTAGGTTCTCGCCCTCGGCTTACCTGCTGGATGAGCTTTTGTGAGCAAACGGCGTTCGTACCTCGAGAATATTTCGTAAGTTTGTGGCCTCTTTATAGACTTATAATAAGGAACAAACATGATAAAATTTAGCGAACTAATTAAGCAACGCCGCAGCATGCGTAAGTTTACCGATGAGGAACTGACGCAGGATGAGGTGGTTGCCTTGATGAAGGCCGGTCTCATGGCTCCTTCGTCGAAAGGAAAGACGCCGTGGCAGTTTGTAGTGGTAGACGACAAAGAGACGCTGACCATGCTGAGCCGTTGCAAAGAACACGGCGCTGCTTTTATTGCCGATGCTGCCTTGGCCATTGTAGTGACGGCCGACCCTTCGATAAGTGACGTGTGGGTAGAAGATGCCTCCATAGCCGCCACTCTCATACAGCTACAGGCCGAAGACCTCGGGCTGGGCAGTTGCTGGGCGCAGATACACGAACGCCCCACCCCGGCGGGGACACCGGCCAGTCACTTCGTGTGCGACCTGCTGGGCATCCCTGCGCCGCTCGAGGTACTTTGTATCATCGGTGTCGGGCATAAGGGGATGGAACGTAAACCCTTCGATGAGGAACGCCTGCAATGGGAAAAGGTACACGTCAACCAATACGGAGGGAAGTAAGGATGGAAGCAACCTCGAATCCTACGATAGCTTCCGCTACGAAGCAACCTCGCAAACGAAGCATAGAGGATACACAAATCGTCGTGGTGGGAGCCGGCAACCTGGCTACCAACTTGGCCACAGCCTTCTATCGCAAAGGGTTCCGCATCGCCCAAGTATATAGCCGTACGGAAGAGTCGGCGGCGGCCTTGGCCAAGAAGGTGGAGGCGGAATATACTACGGATTTGGACGAACTCACTACACGAGGGCAGCTCTACATCGTGGCGTTGAAGGACGATGTGATGCCCGGACTGCTCAGCCGCATAGCGGCAGGGAAGCCCGACGCATTGCTGGTGCATACCGCCGGTAGTGTGCCTATGAGCGTGTGGGAAGGAGAGGCGGAGCGCTACGGGGTGCTCTATCCCCTGCAGACGTTCAGCAAGGAGCGTAAGGTGGACTTCAGTGAGATACCTATCTTCGTAGAGGCCAACTCGCCCGACGATACCGAACTGCTGAAGGTCATCGCCTCCTCACTCTCGAAGCGGGTGAGTGTAGCCAGTTCCGAACAGCGCAAATGCCTGCACCTCTCTGCCGTGTTCATCAGCAACTTTACTAACCACATGTATGCCTTGGCGGCTGAGCTACTGCGTAAATACAACCTGCCGTTCGACGTCATGTTGCCGCTCATCGACGAGACGGCACGCAAGGTGCACGACCTGCCGCCACACGACGCGCAGACCGGACCTGCCGTGCGCTACGACCGCCAGGTGATAGAAAGCCACTTGGCCATGCTGGCCGATATTCCGGATCTGCACAACCTCTATCAACTGCTGACACAGAGCATCCATGAGCACCATTGATTACCCTTTGGCGAAGATTCGTGCCATCGTCTTTGATGTGGATGGGGTGCTGAGTGGCACCACCGTTCCACTACATCCCTCGGGTGAACCCATGCGTACGGTAAACATCAAGGATGGGTATGCCATTCAGTTGGCCGTGAAGCGGGGGTTGCATATCGGCATCATCACCGGTGGGCGGACGGAGGCGGTGCGCAAGCGCTTTGAAGCGTTGGGCGTACCGGACATCTACATGGGTTCGGCGGTGAAGATACACGACTACCGCGACTTCCGCGATAAGCACGGCCTGCTCGACGAGGAGATACTCTATATGGGCGACGACGTGCCCGACCTCGAGGTGCTCGGTGCCTGCGGCCTGCCCTGCTGTCCGCACGACGCTGCCCCCGAGGTACGTGCCGTGGCTCGTTACATATCGCATTGCGATGGCGGCTTTGGTTGCGGGCGCGACGTGGTGGAGCAGGTGCTCAAGGCACGGGGTGAATGGATGGTGGGCGATGCCTTCGGGTGGTAACAGTCGAAGAGTATCGGCCGCTGGAATGGATACATCAGACAGAAGGATATTATGCTGAAGAACTTAGAGAAATACAGAGTGATACTGGCCTCCAACTCGCCCCGACGGAAGGAGTTGTTGGCCGGTTTGGGCGTGGAGTACGAGGTGCGTACGCTGCCCGATGTGGACGAGTCGTATCCCGACACGCTTACGGGTGCCGCCATCCCCGAGTACATCGCCCGCGAGAAGGCCGCTGCCTACCGCTCGCTGATGCAACCCGGTGAGTTGCTCATCACCGCCGACACCATCGTCTGGCTCGACGGCCAAGTGCTGGGAAAACCCCACGGTCGCGACGGGGCCATCGAGATGTTGCATCGGCTTTCCGGTCGTGAGCATCAGGTATTCACCGGCGTCTGCCTCACCACCACGGAGTGGCAGCGCAGCTTCACCGCCACCTCCGACGTCCTTTTCGATACGCTCACCGAAGAGGAAATCACCTACTACGTAGACCACTACCAACCTTTCGACAAGGCCGGCGCCTACGGCATACAGGAATGGATAGGATACGTCGGGGTAAAGTCTATCCGCGGCAGCTTCTACAACATCATGGGCCTGCCCATACAGAAGTTGTACGGGGAGCTGAAGAGGGTGTGAGGGGAGTGTTTAGTGATTAGCGTTTAGTGATTAGCCCTGTAATCAGTGCCGTAAGGTTGGCCTGATTACAGGGCTAATCACTAAACGCTAATCACTACTAATCGAACTCCAGCCCGAACTCCTGCTTGAGCTGTGCCAGTGCGGGATTTTTCTCCGTCATCAGGCGGAACTTGTCTGTACGGCTTACGGCGATGACGGTCTCTTGTGCTTCGCTGATACGCACTTTCATCTCTATCTTACTATTTCTTAGCCTGGCGCGCAGAAAGGTCTGCATCTCGGGGATGAGGGCGGTGAAGTTCTTGGCCGCTATTTCGTTCTCTACTACTACCTCGAAGGTGGCGGAGGGGGGGAGTAAAGTCGGTTGCATCGCTTTCATGCTGTTGGCAATAGCTACTCTTTCCTTGGGTAACTGAGCGGCATACTCCTGCCAATAGTGGGTAAGGTCGCGCTGGTTGAAGATGTAGTCTTCTTCCGGCTCGGCCTTCGCTTGGTTACCCGTTGGTTGAGCCGATTGCTTCGTAGTGGCTTCGGGCTGTGGGTGCTTGATAGATATGCCAAGGTTCGACATCTTCATCACCGGTACTTTGCGTTCCTCTTGGGCCACTACGGGCGACTTCGACGCTTCCGGTTGCTGGTAGGCTGTTGGAGTTACGTCGGGTTGAGGCGTAGTGACAGACTGAGGCGCTGTTGTGTTGACAGGTGGCGGAGCCTGAACAGGTGGTTGTACGGAAGTGGCAATAGGTGTTTGAGCATGGGTGGCAGGCTGTGCGGGCTGTGCCGTGGCAGGCTGCGCGAATACGGGTTGTAAGGTCTTCTTAGGGCCACGCCCACCACCGCCGTCATCCTCCCCGGTGGTGAGTTGCGCTACCTGTATCAGGGTGAGTTCCACCAGCAAGCGTTTGTTCTTGCTGGCGCGGTAGTTGAGGTCGCAGTCGTTGCAAAGCTTCATGGCTCGGTACAGGAACTGTGGTGGGCACTTCTGTGCCTGTGCTTGGTAGCGTTGGCGGATGCTGGCTCCTACCTCGAGCAGTGGGAGCGTGGCGGCGTCGCGGCTTACCAGCAGGTCGCGGAAGTGCGAGGAGAGTCCCGTGATGAAGTGGCTTCCGTCAAATCCTTTGTTCAGCACCTCGTTGAAGAGCAGCAAGGCGTCGCTCACCTTGTTCTCCAACAGTTGGTCGGTAAGGCGGAAGTAGTACTCGTAATCCAGCACGTTGAGGTTCTCGATGACGCTCTGGTAGGTGATTTGTCCTCCGGTGAAGCTTACCACTTGGTCGAAGATGGAGAGGGCATCGCGCATTCCTCCGTCGGCCTTCATAGCGATGACATTGAGTGCTTCCGGCTCGGCGGTGATACCCTCCTTGGAGGCTACGTAGGCAAGGTGGGCCACGGTGTCTTCTACGCTGATGCGGTTGAAGTCGTAGATCTGGCATCTGGACAGGATGGTGGGGAGCACTTTATGCTTCTCGGTGGTGGCGAGGATAAAGATGGCGTGGTGGGGCGGTTCCTCCAAGGTCTTGAGGAAGGCGTTGAACGCCGCTTGCGAGAGCATGTGCACCTCGTCGATGATATATACCTTGTAGTTGCCAATCTGTGGCGGGATGCGCACTTGTTCAATAAGCTGGCGGATATCGTCTACGGAGTTGTTCGACGCTGCGTCCAGCTCGTGTATGTTATAGGAACGCTGTTCGTTGAAGGCCATGCACGACTCGCACTGGTTGCAGGCTTCGCCGTCGGCGGTGGGGGTGAGGCAATTGATGGTCTTGGCAAAGATACGTGCGCAAGTTGTTTTCCCCACTCCGCGTGGTCCGCAAAAGAGGTAGGCGTGTGCCAACTTGTGGGTGGCGATAGCGTTTTTCAGCGTGGTAGTTAGTGCCCGTTGCCCCACCACGGAGTCAAAGGTGGCGGGACGGTACTTGCGGGCCGAGACGATATAGTTCTCCATACTTTCCGGGTCTTTCTGTTACTTCGTTATTTCTGCAAAAGTAGCTATAATCTGGCGAATGGGAAACTAAAACTCGGATAATAACAGCTTATAGACCTTTTCCCATGTCATTTCTATTTTCCCATCTCCTTTTTGGACGATTGTCTTGAAGATATTGGAGTTCCATAATATGTCTGTTGCATTTGCCCAACTTATGCCTTTTTCCTTTACGAGGGTTTCGATGACGGGACGGATGATTTCCTTGATTGCAACGCTCGGAGTGATTCCTATCGGGACAAGTACTTGCAGGGATTTTAGAGAGCAAAAGCATATTTGATGTGTAGGCCGATGATAGGATAGCTCTTGCAAGAAAGTAGTTCGTGATACTGTGCCTTGTAGGTAATCGGCGATGCGATTCGCTACATCATCATCGGCCACAGGGCCTTCTATGATGTCATAGTTATGTGTTTGAGTGGAGAATGGGTTACGGTTCATGAGCACAAAGTCTAACCACTCTTCCGTATAAGCGTTGAAGCGTAAAACGTTGAATCCCCATTCTGTAAAAGCATTCTCGTAGAAGGTGAATTCGGTTACGACACCGTCTTTTTGGTGTAGTCGTCCCGTGCGCTTGGCCCATAGTTCAGCTTGACTTCGGATTCTTGTCACATAGAAGCCACGTCCGAAGTCACGGTTGCTACGTCCTTTAGTCAAGTCTATTTGCGTTATCTCTGTATAGCTGCCATGGTAAACCTGCATCACCTCATTCCTCCATTCCTATAGCAGATCTCATACAGATCGCGAACGGCCCAAAACGTATTATCCGTATGGAGTGCCCACCAATTCTCATATAGATAGTCAAGCCCTTTGTATTTTTTCAAATACTGGTAAGCCTGCACTATATCCATCTTATAGGCAGTCGCAAATTCGGGGATGATGAATGCGATGTAATTAATGGCATCCTTCGTCTCTTTGTCTAAGGTAGCAGTGTTCATACTGTAATTGGCTAAAGAGTTCTACTTGAAAACAAATGTAGGCGAAAGAATTGAGTTGACCAAATAGTTCTCTTTATTTTTCTGTTCTCGATTTAATGCCTATCTTTGCCCCTATAATAAAGAACGTTACTCGTCATGGGCAAACTCATTCGCTTTTGGAACTTCTTGGGACGCCACAAGTATGTCATTACGTTGGTGGTGTTCGGCATCATTGTTGTTTTTCTGGACGACAATAGCTTGATGCGTCGTGTGGGTTATGAGCGTGAAATCAGCACGCTTAAAGAAGAGATTGGCAAGTATCGGGCCGACTACGAGGAGAGTACTCGCCGGCTCAACGAACTGAAGACCAACCCTGACGCCATCGAGAAGGTGGCGCGGGAGAAGTACTTGATGAAGAAGCCCGACGAGGACATCTATGTATTTGAAGACGACAAATGAGTAAGCAACAACTTCTGCCTGCCCTCTTCGTGGTAGGAGCGGTGATGGCGCTGACGGGCGCCGCCGTATATATCACTGGGTGGGTGTATGCCCCTTACCTTTATACTATAGGTGCCGGATGCGTGGCGTTGGCACAGGTCAACCAACCTTTCCGGACAAAGAACCTGGTGCTGAGGCGCCTGCGTGTGCAACGTATCTTCGGTGCGTTGGCATTGGTGCTTACGGGGGCGTTCATGTTCTCCACCCATGGCAATGAGTGGATTGCCTGCCTTACCATAGCCGCCGTGCTCCAGCTGTACACAGCCTTCCGCATCCCGCAAGAGGAGGCAAAAGGGGAGTGACGCGCTCCTTGGCGTATAGGTACTCCTTATTATAAATGTATAATGCCTGTCATCATAGAAGACTCTGCTTATGTTTACCATCACTGTATCTCCCGAGCTAAAGGAAGCCTGCCCTGCTTTTGCCGGCGTAGCTGTCTACGCCGCTGTGTCCAACATACCCTATAGCGAAGGGTTGTGGGCCGAGATTAATGCCTTCACACACCAGCTGACCTCCACCACGCAGATGGACGACATCAAGCTCCAACCTGCCATCGCTGCCACCCGCGAAGCCTACAAGCGCTTGGGCAAAGACCCCGGGCGTTATCGCCCGTCGGCAGAGGCGTTGCGCCGGAGGTTGATGCGCGGCATACCGCTCTACCAGATTGATACGTTGGTGGACCTCATCAACCTCGTTTCTCTTCGTACCGGCTACTCCATTGGTGGTTTCGACGCCGACCTCATAAGTGGCAACCGCTTGGAGTTGGGCGCTGGCCGTGCCGGCGAGCCTTTCGAGGCCATCGGCCGTGGCACGCTCAACATCGAAGGGCTACCTGTCTACCGCGATGCCATCGGTGGCATCGGTACCCCCACCAGCGACCACGAACGTACAAAGATGAGTCTCGGTACTGTCCATATCTTGGCCATCGTGAATGGGTATAGCGGGACAGAAGGCCTGCGTGAGGCGGCCGGGATGATTCAGGCGCTGCTGCGGCAGTACGCCGGGTCGGATGGGGGAGAGATGTGTTTCTTCTGAAGGATAAAGTGTGCGGAACTGCCTATTTCCACTTTTTATTCCTATCTTTGCGCGCTGAAACTAAAAAAGTACTATAATACAGAAAAGTATGTTTGCTAACTTATTGCATTTCTCTTATTTCTCGCTATTCCTCATCGTGGCATTAGGCTTTATGTTGGGGCGGGTTAAGGTTAAAGGGTTGTCTCTCGATGTATCGGCCGTTATCTTTATAGCGTTGCTCTTCGGGCATTTTGGAGTGGTTATTCCTAAGGAACTGGGCAATTTCGGACTGGTTCTCTTCATCTTCACGTGTGGTATCCAAGCCGGTCCGGGTTTCTTTGACTCCTTCAGGAGCAAGGGGAAAACACTCATCATCATCACATTGCTTATCATTGCTTCGGCCTGTCTTACAGCCATCGGGCTGAAGTATCTCTTCAATATCGACACGCCCAGCATCGTGGGCTTGATTGCCGGGGCGCTCACCAGCACGCCGGGACTTGCCGTAGCTATCGACAGCACCCACTCGCCGCTGGCCTCCATCGCTTATGGTATTGCCTATCCGTTTGGCGTGATTGGTGTCATCCTCTTCGTGAAGCTGCTGCCCAAGTTGATGCGGGTAGACCTTGACAAGGAGGCGCGACGCTTGGAGCAAGAGCGTCGGGGGAAGTTCCCGGAACTGAAGACCTGCATGTTCCAAGTCTGCAACGCCACGGTATTCAACCGTAGCTTGATGCAAATCAATGCCCGTGGGATGACGGGCGCTGTCATCTCTCGCCTGAAGCATGGTGAGGATATTGTGATTCCGACAGCCTATACCGTACTCCGCGAGGGTGACTATATACAGGCGGTGGGTAGCGAGGAGGCACTCAACCAGTTGGAGATGCTGGTGGGTGATCGTCAAGAAGGTAAACTGCCGTTGGACAAGACGCAGGAATTGGAGTCACTGCTACTCACCAAGAAAGATATGATAGGCAAGCAAATCGGCGACTTGAACCTACAGGGCAACTTCGGCTGTACGGTGACCCGTGTGCGCCGTAGCGGCATCGACCTCTCGCCATCGCCCGACTTGGCACTGAAATTTGGCGACAAGCTGATGGTGGTCGGCGAGAAAGAGGGTATCAAGGGTGTGGCCCGCCTGCTGGGCAACAACGCCAAGAAACTGTCGGATACCGACTTCTTCCCCATCGCCATGGGTATTGTGTTGGGCGTGCTGTTTGGACAACTGAACATCTCGTTCTCCGACGAAATATCCTTCTCGCCCGGGCTGACGGGCGGTGTGCTGATGATGGCACTC
Organism: Mediterranea sp. (in: CFB group bacteria); assembly: GCA_031261805.1. Taxonomy (GTDB): domain Bacteria; phylum Bacteroidota; class Bacteroidia; order Bacteroidales; family Bacteroidaceae; genus Bacteroides. The sequence continues at coordinate 6,885 of JAISIX010000114.1, read as the reverse complement.
TTCCTGAGTGCCGTGGGTAAGACAGGACCTATCGTATGGTCCATGTCCGGTCCGGCCAACCAGTTGCTACGCCAACTGGGGTTACTGCTCTTCTTGGCCGAAGTGGGAACCTCGGCCGGTGTGAAATTGGTGGAGACCTTCCAGCAGAGCGGCTTGTTACTGTTCGGCGTGGGGGCGGCCATCACTCTCGTGCCGATGATTGTGGCAGTGATAGTAGGGCGCTTGGTGTTCAAAATAGATATGCTCGACCTGCTGGGAACCATCACCGGCGGCATGACGAGTACCCCGGGCTTGGCCGCTGCCGACTCGATGGTAGACAGCAACATCCCCGGCGTGGCCTATGCCACGGTTTACCCCATCGCCATGGTATTCCTTATACTTTTCATTCAGGTGATTGCTTCGGTCATCATCTGACGGGTGTAGGTATAACCTCTATAAAACAGTCCCGATAAGGACGATAAGATGATTGACATCAAGTTATCGTCCTTATCGGGACTTTATGTTTTCATTCCATGGCAGGGCAACCGCCTCAAATTTGCAAACATATTTGCAGTAGTGGCAAGGCACCCACGCAATGGGTGAGCGAGAGGGTACGGCAAATTGGAGTTTAGAGACGACGGTACGCCGAAGGGCATCAACGCATGGGCGCATGCCCATCGGCGTACGAGCGCATGCCCATCTGCCCACGGGCCGATGGGCATGCGCCCAAACCTCCCCAGAGGATGTTTGCAAGACACCGGGTAAGCCGCTGTAAGTCACGCAGCATGAACAGAAAAAACACGGCCGTGAACCTCCTCATTCACGGCCATGAACTGATACAAACACGGCCGTGAACCAGTTCATTCACGGCCGTGTTTTTTCTGTTCATGCTGCGTGAATGTAGAACGTGTAGTATGGAATATTGATAGATAACCAAGAAGCCCATCCCGTTCCACCCTTCTCCACCGGAAGTTTGTGCAACACCCCCCTACGCACTCCTGCATCTACTTTATCATCGGGCTTTGCGTGCGCAAGGGGTAAAAACGACACTTCCCTGAAACAAGCAAGTGAGCCATTTCTCACGGATACACAAAACTAAACAAAACAATTGTTGCAAAACGTGCACTGCACGATTTGCAACACTGCCAGGCGCCCTCACAGACTTATATTTTCCATCCCAATTACCCCCTTGCGCACGCAAAGCCTGATGAATACACGGTTGTAGAGGTGCGTAAGGGGGTGTTGCACAAACTCCCTGGTAAGGGAGGGGGAAGGCTATAAATGCCACATGCTGTGTGGACGATAGATTTTGGTGCGGTTACCCTGATTCTATGGTGGCCTTACAGCTTCTCCATGTTCCCAAGAAAGAGAATCGTCTGTGTGCTATTCTCCTTGATGGCGTAGAGGAAAGGTTTGTTAGCAATGAAATCAATAGGCTCGGGTAGGGTTGTTGGCTGCCCGGAAGATCCCCACATACCTATGGTTGTAACAGCTGCTGCAGTAGTTCCGTACTCATCAACCTTGATATATGATTTCTGTAGGACCATAGAAATGTATAATGGTTTGACTGGCGACATTTTAGAGAAGTCGGCTGTTGACGAAAAGGCTTCAGCCATACCCAAAGTACGTAATGGTTGATTTAACACTTTGTCATAGCTTAGTTCGAACGTCGGGAGTTCTACGTGGATGTAATACCCGTTCTTTATCCCGTTCATCCATTGATTCCAATTGTCGGGTGTCAACGAGGCGATTGTCTTTTCCAAAGTAGGGTCGTCTTTAGGCAAGAGGAGAACCATGCTGTATGTGCCGTTCCCATAGGGTAGTTCTACTATTTGGAGAGCATTATCTGCATAATAGGAATAAGTTCCCGTGTTCTTTAACATTGTCACTGGCACTGAACTTCCATCGTTGTTAATGAAATCTCCAGGCTCACTGCCGAATGGATTTTGCCACACCCCATTGAAGTAGAGCGCATTGATAAGGTATGAGTCTCCCCCTAATTGATCTAATATCTTTGGAATGCATCCATACGTTTTGTCATTGACCCATTGGTTGATGGCCTTGAGTGTGGCCTCGTTGAAGTGCACGTCGTGTACCTCGGCGGAATAACTATCTTTATTCACATCAACAAAGGCAGGTAGCACGGGAAATCCTTCGCTGAGCCAAATGGAGTTGGCGATGCCCAATATGGTCTGCCCGTCGGCCGTCGAGAGGTACGAAGTCAACTTTTTGTAGAAGTCATTGATCTCACTTTGCGTATGCCCTGCCAAGGACAAAACCGTCTGCATTTCGGCGAGCGTTTTCCCGGCAGCACCGTTACTTACCATATTCAAGGCATAAGAAGCACTAAGCGGAGAGAGGAACGTGTTTGTCTCCTTGTTTACTCTGTTTACTTCTTTGAATAGTTCAAAAGCGAATGTGTTGTTACCTTCTGCCATGGCTTGTTCGGCAGGGGATAACTCAAGAGGTATGAGAGGGGTTGTTGTACGCTCCGGAAGTTGTGGCGTGACCGAATCTGTATCTTCCACATCTACTGTGGGGACTTCCGTTGCTATTTCCTTGTCTTCATTAAGACTCTGGTCGCAAGCGGCCAAGCAGGAAGCTATAAATAGAAGATAAATTGCTTTCATAAAGGATAGGTATTAATTGTTAGGATGAATGCACGTACACTCCCTTACAGCTTTCCTATGTTCCCGATAAAGAGAATCGTCTGTGTGCTATTCTCCTTGATGGCGTAGAGGAAGGGCTTGTTGACAATGAAATCAATAGGCTCGGGTAGGGTTGTTGGTTGTCCGGAGAAGCCGAAATCGCCTACGACCGTAACAGCGGCTGCTGTTGTCCCATACTCATTCACTTTAATGTATGATTTCTGTAGAATCATAGAAATGGATAAAGGGGAAGTTGATAGTTTAGAGAAATCAGCACGTGAAGAGAATGCATCTCTCATACCTAAAGCGGATAAGTCATCGTTTAGCGTTTTCTCATATCTTAATTCGAACGCTGGAAACTCTACATGGATGAGGTCTGTCAATGTGACTCCATTCATCCATCGGTTCCAATTATCAGGAGTCAGCAAAGCGGTTGTCCTTTCCAAGGTTGGATCATCTTTTGGTAAGAGGAGAACCATGCTGAAGGCACCATTTCCATACGGAAGCTCAACGACTTGCAGGTTGTTATCCGCATAATAAGAATAATAATCAGTCGTTTTCAGCATCTCTACTTGGCTGATACTTCCGTTCTGACTTGTGAAATTTCCAAGTTTTGTACCGCAAGGATTCTTCCATAACCCGTCGAAATAGAGCGCATTAATCAGGCAGAAAGTCCCCGGAAGTTGGTCTAATATCTTTGGAATGCATCCATAGGTTTTGTCATTGACCCATTGGTTGATGGCCTTGAGTGTGGCCTCGTTGAAAGGTACGTCGCGTACCTCGGCGGAATAGCTATCCTTATTCACATCAACAAAGGCAGGTAGTACGGGGAATCCTTCTCTGAGCCAAATGGAATTGGCGATGCCTAAGATAGTTTGCCCGTCGGCCGTCGAGAGGTACGAAGTCAACTTCTTGTAGAAGTCATTGATTTCGCTTTGCGTATGCCCTGCTAGGGACAAAGCCGTTTGCATTTCGGTGAGTGTGTTTCCGACAGCGCCGTTGCTTGCCATGTTCAAGGCATAAGAAGCACTAAGTGGCGAGAGGAACGTGTTAGCCTTTTTATCCTCTTTAACTACTTCCTTGAACAATTCAAAAGCGAACGTATTGCTGCCCTCCGCAAGTGTTTGTTCGGCAGGGGATAGCTCAAGAGGCATGAGAGGGGTTGTTGTACGCTCCGGAAGTTGTGGCGTGACCGGATTTGTATCTTCCACATCTGCTGTGGGGACTTCCGTTGTTATTTCCTTGTCTTCATTAAGACTCTGGTTGCAAGCGACCAAGCAGGAAGTTATAAATAGAAGATGAATTGCTTTCATAAAAGTGAATATTGATTAATTGTCTGGATGGATGTTAGATAGAATACGGATGCCGTGAGAAAAGTCATAGAATCCTCCTGTCCTTGTGGGTAATTCTCCAAGATGGGAGGACAGATGACTCTCCGTCGAATCAAAAACACCTTCGGCGTAATAGCCATTACTGTCTCCGTACCATCCCCAATTATGATGGAGATAATTCCCGTACGTATATGTGGTAGTGGTTTGATCAAAGATTTTGTGTCCTCCATTCCAAACTTCTACCCTTGTATAAATTGCCTTTTGCAAACGTTGATAGCCGTCGATAACCCAAGCATGCCCATAATGAAATGGTTCATCCAAGTCATTCTCTCCTCCAATAAATACGGGGCATCCATTGTTTAACGATGCCTTTACGTTTAAATAATTATAATTGGATGATAAGGTGAGTGAATATCCCAATGTATCTAAATAATTGATTAGCAGAGGAATATTTCCTGTATAAAATTCAGTGTCTCCACAAGCATAGTGCACTTTGAAATGCCTACCCAATATCTCTAATAAATTAGATGAATCGTAGGCAAATACAGAACATTCAGCACCTGATATGTCAGCGAGCGTAGCGGGAATGCTATCTTTCCCGGATACATTGTGATAGGCATTCGGTCGGGCTGTATAATGTCTTAGTATTGGCCAATGCATGGTATGGCCATCGACGCTGTTTGGATATTGCCAATAGGTCATGATTTGCGCTATGGCGAGAGGGACACATCCTGTGGGTGCGGTACCATCAAGGCAATTGTTGTATTTTACTAGTTCATTAAATGGAAAATATTGCCCCCATTCTACGGGTAAAAGAGGATGTACTCCTTCTATTGACGTATAATCGCCCTCTGATACAGTCGTCTTTTCGCGTGAACTATCATCGCCTGCGGGTATGTCTGGTTTTTTTGCTTGTCCCCATCCCTGCGTGACGTTTATATCGTAATCGTCACCCGATAGCGTATCGGTCCTTGTCGTAGGGCATATCTTACTCACTACGCTATTTGTCAGCGAATCTTTCTTCTGTTGAAAGTCAGAGATGGACTTCAGGGCATACGACTTTAAATTCTGGAGGAAAAGCGCTACGCCAGGATTATCCGTGTCGGAGGAACCTGTATCCGCATAAGCTAAAATAGAGGGAGTGATTCTCTTGTCGGCTGCGATGATGGCGTATCCGCCGTTAGCATAGTTGAATGCGTAGGCGACTGTGTCGGGGAAGGATGCTGTCTCGCTGGCACGTGTCGGGGTACTCACATGTTCTCCCACCGTAATAGCAGATACGGAAACAATCGCTTGTTTCGCCTTACCTCTTGTCGCTGTGCCTTGTCCAAACACAGAAATGGCGTCATTTGCCAAATTAGTGGCTTCATCTACACCGACCTTAGGTGTCTTGCCACGCAACTGAGAGAGGAACTCCATATCAGCGTCCGTAAGTGTTTTGCTTACAGGTGTAGGAGGAGTGTAAACTGAAGATTCCGATGTAACGTCATTGGTACATGCTGCAGCGATGAGTGACAGTGCTATCAGACTGCATTGAACTGCTTTCGGATGTCTCTTTTTCATGTAATCTCAATTTGGTTAATAAATAATTCTCTAATCCTATGTATCGGGAATAAAGGGCTGTTGTTCCTCTTATTATATAAAGAGTACAAGGAAGCCGAAGGAATATATCAGGAATTACTTAAAAAATACGGGGTAGTAAATCCTGCTTTGACGGGTGTAGGCATAACCTCTATACAGAAAGGGCCGTGATGCAGTGTAAGCATCACGGCCCTTCTTGTCTTGCAGGAGCGGGATCAATGATGGAACAGCCGTATGCCGGTGAAGGTCATGGCCATGCCGTAGCGGTCGCAGGTATCGATGACGTGGTCGTCGCGTACCGAGCCTCCGGGCTGGGCGATGTAGCACACGCCGCTCTTGTGGGCGCGTTCGATGTTATCGCCGAAGGGGAAGAAAGCGTCCGACCCCAGCGATACGCCGTTGAGGGTGTCGAGCCAAGCGCGCTTCTCGGTGCGTGTCAGCACCTCGGGCTTGTGGGTGAAGAACTGCTGCCACGTGCCGTCGGCCAGCACATCGTCGTGGTCGTCGGAGATGTACACGTCGATGGTGTTGTCGCGGTCGGCCCTGCGAATCTTCTCTACCCACGGCAGGTTCATTACCTTGGGGTGCTGGCGCAGGTACCACGTGTCGGCCTTGTTGCCTGCCAGGCGGGTACAATGGATGCGCGACTGTTGGCCGGCGCCTATGCCGATGGCCTGTCCGTCTTTGACGTAGCACACCGAGTTGGACTGCGTGTACTTTAGCGTGATGAGGGCGATGAGGAGGTCGCGTCGGGCATCGGCCGGAATCTCCTTGTTCTTCGTGGGCATCTCCTTGAAGAGGCTCTCGTCTATCCGCAGCTCGTTGCGTCCCTGCTCGAAGGTGACGCCGAACACGTCCTTGCGCTCCACGGGGGCGGGGCGGTAGGCGGGGTCGATGTGGATGATGTTGTACGTGCCCTTCCGTTTGTCCTTGAGGATGGCCAGCGCCTCGGGGGTGTAGTCAGGGGCTATGATGCCGTCGGATACCTCGCGGTGGATGAGGTGTGCCGTCGCTTCGTCGCACGTATCGGATAAGGCGATAAAGTCGCCGTAGGACGACATACGGTCGGCCCCTCGGGCACGGGTATAGGCCGAAGCCAACGGTGTGAGCGGCATATCATCTACGAAGTAGATTCTTTTTAGTGTTTCGCTTAGCTCGATGCCCACAGCTGCCCCCGCGGGGCTGACATGCTTGAAGGAGGTGGCGGCCGGAAGCCCGGTGGCCTCTTTCAGCTCTTTTACCAATTGCCAACTGTTCAGTGCGTCGAGCAGGTTGATGTAACCCGGGCGGCCACCCAGTACCTCGATGGGAAGCTCGCCCTCTTTCATGAAAATACGTGCCGGCTT
>JAISIX010000112.1 GCA_031261805.1 Mediterranea sp. (in: CFB group bacteria) | reverse complement strand
ACATCATCAACTTCGAGGGGGCGGTGAAGTACTACTGGATGAAGGAATACTACCCCGACCTGTACAAGCAGGTGAAGGAGTGGGTGGCCCGCGGCCGCTGGCATCCCGCCGGCTCGCAGTGGGATGCCACCGACGTCAACCTCCCCTCGCCCGAGGCCGTCTTCCGCAACATCCTGCTGGGGCAGGAGTTCTACCGGCAGGAGTTCGGCGTGCAGAGCAACGACATCTTCCTGCCCGACTGTTTCGGCTTTGGCTACACCCTGCCCACCGTCGAAGCGCACGCCGGCCTCATCGGCTTCTCCACGCAGAAGTTGCAATGGCGCACCAACCCCTTCTACGGCGACAAGAAGCAACCCTTCCCCATCGGCCTGTGGCAAGGCATCGACGGCTCGCGCATCCTGGCGGCACTGGATTGTGAGGACTACAACACCGGCAATCGCTTCGACAACGTAGACCTCACCCGCGACGCCGACATCCTCAACTTGGCCAAGAAAGGGGTGAACCATACCGCCTACCGTTACTACGGCACCGGCGACCGCGGCGGCTCGGCCTCCGTGCCCACGGTAGCCTCCGTGGAGAAGAGTCTGCAAGGCGACGGACCGGTGAAGATTATCAGCGCCACCTCCGGACAGCTGTACCAGGATTACTACCCCTTCACGAACCATCCCGAGCTGCCCGTGTTCGACGGTGAGCTGCTGATGGACGTGCACGGCACGGGCTGCTACTCCTCTCAGGCGGCCATGAAACGCTTCAACCGACGCAACGAACAGCTGGCCGATGGTGCCGAACGCGCCTCCGTGATGGCCGACTGGCTGGGAGCCGAACCTTACCCCGCCAAGGAGCTGCGCACGGAGTGGCGACGCTTCATCTGGCACCAGTTCCACGACGACCTGACAGGCACCTGCATCCCGAAGGCCTATACCTTCTCGTGGAACGACGAGCTGATAGCCCAGACGAAGTTTGACAACCTGATGACGGCCGCCTCGGGCGGCGTGGCACGGGCGCTCAACACCAAGGTGAAGGGCACACCGCTGGTGGTGTACAATCCGGTGGCCGCCGACCGCCAAGGCATCGTGGAGGTCGATCTCCCCAATACCTTCATGGGTAGGGACGACCTGTTCCACTTCCAAGCCTACAGCCCTGAAGGCAAGCAGGTGCCCATGCAAATCGTGAGCGACAAGCAGGACAGCACCGCCCGCCTCATCTTCTCCGCAGGCGTAGGGCCGGTGGGCTATGCCGTGTACGACCTACGCTTCAATAAGGCCGTACTCAATGCCGGTGCCAAAGCACCGCTACAGATTACCGACCGCTCCATCGAGAACGCTATATATAAGGTAACGCTGAACGACGACGGCGACATCGCCTCCATCGTCGACAAACGCTCCGGTCGCCAGCTGGTACAATCCGGCAAGGCCTTCCGCCTGGCCGTGCTCACACCCGACGTATCCACTGCCTGGCCCGCCTGGGAGGTGTTGAAGAAGACCATCGACGAGACATCCGTGCCTATCACCGACGGCGTACACATCGACATCGCCGAGCGAGGACCCGTACGTGCCACGCTGAAGGTGACCCGCCGCTATGGCGAGAGCCGGCTGACGCAATACATCAGCCTCACCAATGGCGGAGCCGACGACCGTATCGACATCCGGGGCGACTTGGACTGGAAAACAGAGAACGCCCTGCTAAAGGCGGAGTTCCCCATGAGCGTGTCGAACCCCAAGGCCGCCTACGACCTGGGTATGGGATACATCGAGCGGGGCAACAATACGAAGACTGCCTACGAGGTGTACGCTCATGAGTGGGCCGACCTCACCGACACCGACGGCAGCTACGGCATCGCCATCCTGAACAACTGCAAGTATGGCTGGGACAAGCCCGACGACCATACCCTGCGCCTCACCCTGCTGCACAACCCGCAGCCCGACCGTAACTACACCTACCAACGGAGGCAGGACTTCGGACGCCATTACTTCACCTACTCCATTGTAGGTCACACGGGCGACCTCAACAGTGCCCGTGTGGACCAGAAGGCCGAGTTGCTGAACCAACCCATGGCCACCTACACGGCCACCCGACATGTCGGCAAGCTGGGCCGCCGCTTCTCCTTCCTCTCCCTCTCCACGCCGCAGCTCGCCGTGAAGGCCATCAAGCAGGCCGAGAGTGGCGACGGCTACGTCGTCCGCCTGCAAGAGAGCACCGGTCAGGCACTGAAGGATGCAGAGGTGACCTTCGCTGCCCCTATCGAGGAGGCCTACGTCTCCAACGCCATGGAGAAGAGACTCTCGAAGGCCACCTTCGAGGGCAATAAGTTACGGGTGTCGTGCGGGCGGTTCGCCCCCTCCACCTTCGTCGTGAAGCTGCAACAACCGGCACAGGTATCGCTCGCCGCTCCCCAGTCGACTATGGTAGCCGACCTGCCCTACAACGACTATGCCTACACCGTGGATGCCTTCAACCGCCAAGGCAACGTGGACGGACGGGGCAACTCCTACGCCGCCGAGCTGGTGCCCGACACCATCACCTCCGAAGGGGTACTCTTCACCCCCTTGGCCGACCCCAGCCGGAAGAACGCCGTGCAGTGTGACGGACAGCACATCGCCCTGCCCGCCGGTACGTACAACTACGTCTACCTCCTGGCCGCCGCCACGGACAAGGACCGCACGGCCGACTTCACCGTCGAAGGCCAAGCGCAAGCCTGCCTCGTGCCCTACTACTCCGGCTTCTTCGGCCAATGGGGACACGACGGCAACACCGGCTACGTGAAGCAAGCCAACCCGGCCTACGTGGGCACGCACCGCCACAGCATGCGCTACGGCAACGAGGCTTACGTCTTCACCTACATGTTCAAGCTGGGCATCCCCGTAAAGGCAGGCGCCAAGGAACTGGTGCTCCCCAAGGATAAGAACATCATCGTCTTCGCCGTGACCTGCGCCAACGATGCCAACGACGGCATCGCCCCAGCCAGCGAGATGCGGGCACTACCATAAATTAAATGAAGAATTAAGAACGAAGAATTAGGAATGGGCGGGTGAGAGATAGCCCTACTCTTGCCCGCCCTTCATCTCTTTTTCTTTTTCCTCAGTTCTTCCGCTATTCTCCACTGCAGAGCGGCCTCGCTCTCCTTGCCAGCCTTCAGCAAGGCATCGCCGAACAGGTCGTGGGCAGCCGCATGGTCGGGGCGGAGGCTGGTGGAACGGTCGAGGTCGGACAAGGCTCCTTCTACATTCCCCAGCCGAAGGCGTAGCTTACCACGGTTGTACATAGCCTTGAAGTTGGCAGGATAGAGTGAGATGGCGGTATTGAAGCAACTCTCAGCCTCGTAGGCTTGGCCTTCGTCGGCCAAAGTGATGCCTTTGCGTATCCACGCATCGAGGTAGTTAGGGTCGAGACTGAGTGCCTTGTCGTAATTGGCGAGGGCAGCCTGTACATCGTGCGCCTGGGTGATGCATTCATTGCCCATCAGTAAGTACTCGTGGGCATACTGGCGAAGGCGCTCCTGCTGCAGCTTCATCTGCTCCTTGAGTTGGAGGTTCTGCGCCTTGAGCGTGTTGAGTTGGGAGAGCTTGCGGCGAATGAGGCGACGAGGTACGGGTTTCTCGATGTCGTAGCGAGAGTGTATGGCACGGAAGAACTGCT
>JAISIX010000067.1 GCA_031261805.1 Mediterranea sp. (in: CFB group bacteria) | reverse complement strand
GCTTCTCGACGTATTCATTCTCGCCGACAATCCCGATGTCGGCCACGCCGGTAGCTACCGACTGCGGGATGTCGTCGTCACGTAGGAAGAGCACTTCTACAGGGAAGTTGGGCGACTGTACCAACAGCGTCCGCTTGGTGGTGCTTAGTTTGATGTCGGCCTCCTCAAGGAGCGACATGGTCTGGTCGTAGAGACGGCCTTTAGCTTGTACTGCTATTCGTAATAACATAGTGTGGTATATCGTTCGTTTGTTTAAAGCGGGAAGGGTCTATAATAGGGGTAACAACTCCTCGTCCCGGGCTTGGCACGGCCGGAAAAACATCTCCTGCTCGGCCACCTGGCGTGGATAGGTGTAGTAGGTACAGAGGGCTTGGGTGCACAACTCGCCGGCCGCGTTGTACAAGCAAGCATCGATCAGGACGATGTTGCGCCGCCTCTCGCGGATAGAGGCGCGGAGGATCACCTGCACATCACGGGTGGAGACGGCCTTACGGAAGCGGGTTTCCATCTTCGAGGTTACGCCCGTGGTCTGTAGCTTACGAACCACTACCCAGGCACAGATTTCATCTAAGAGCACCGCCTGAATACCCCCGTGCAGCGTATGTAGCCATCCCTGGTACCGGGCATCCGGTTTCCACAGGCTCACAATCTGGTCGCCGTCTTCGTAGAACTCCATCTTCAGGCCGGCCTCGTTGTGGGGGGCACATCCGAAGCAATTGTAGCCTTCCAGCTCTTGCCAGGGGTTGATTAGTTTCTTCATCGGAATCTTTTTTGGTGGATGAGGCACCGCTACGGCGCCTTCTTGGGGGCAAAAGTAGCTCTTTTTGCCGACTTTTTGCCCTCGCCTCGGCACTCATTCCAGATTCTTTCCTATTTCGGCCGCTACTTTTGCCCGTGATAAACTTATTACCAACTAATATAGATCACATACGTATGACAAATGTAACGAGATGGATGGCCGTAGCCATCGTGCTGGCAGCTGCTACCACAGCGGCCGCACAAGTAAAGGTGGGTGTTAAGGCCGGTATGAACGTGGCCTCGATGGGTGATGTTCCCCTGCGGGAAACATCCTGTGGATTGGACAACCAAACGGGCTTTCACGCCGGCGTGATGCTTGAGTGGCTGAGCAAAAGCCGCTGGGGCATCGAGACGGGTTTGTACTACTCCATGAAAGGGGGTGGGGAGAAGGAGCTTGATCGTAACGAGCAGTATGAGGTGAAAGCCACCGCGCACTACCTGCAGATGCCGGTTCAGGCGCTTTACCAATTCAACTTGTCGGAAGACTGGAGCCTCTATCCGGCCGCCGGCCTCTATGTAGCCTACGGCCTGTCAGGCAAGCTCGAGGGCAGCGGCAAGGATGTGGAAGAGCACGGGCAGGAGTTCGACCTGACCTACAGCGGCGACTTCTTCGGCGAGAACATGAAACGGCTGGATGTCGGCTTGCTGCTGGGCGCCCGCCTGCAATACAAGCAGTTCTTGCTGGGTATCGGCTACGAGATGGGTTTCCTGCGTCTGAACAAGCGGAGCATCCCCTACGAGGACGACCAAACCCGTAACGAGAACCTGACCCTGTCCGTAGGGGTGCTGTTCTAAGGTGTATCCCGAAGGGAGACAAGTAGCATCCCTTTGAGGCCTAAGGTGTATACTTTCGGGGGCAGGGGATATACCTTTGCCCCCACAAGTGTAACTTGTCTCCCGAAGAGATACTACTTGTTCCTCAAAGGTATACTGCTTGTCTCCCGAAGGTATCCTACTTGCCGTAGCCCGGTAGCATGGTTAGCGCCCCTACGCCTCAAAGCTGCGTAGCAAGCGTATCTCTTCAGCCCAACGAGTCTCGTCAGGTGTTTCCAGGATGATAGGGAGGTTGTCGAAGCGCTTGTCGCGCATGAACCGCCGAAAGAAGTCGAGGCCGAGCAGCCCCTGACCCAGGCTGTCGTGCCTATCTACGCGACTACCCAGCACCTTCTTGGTTTCGTTCAGGTGGACACCCCGCAGGTAGCCGAAGCCCACCACCGAGTCGAACTCGTCAAAGACGCGGTCGTACGCCCCCACAATATCGTAACCGGCCGAGTAGGTGTGGCAGGTGTCCAAGCAAACCCCTACGCGCGAGGCGTCGTGCACCCGGTCGATGATGTAGCGCAGTTGCCAGAACTCGTTGCCCACGTTGCTGCCTTGGCCGGCCGTGTTCTCAATGACGGCGGTCACGCCGCTGGTCTGGGCGAGCGCCTCGTTGATAGATTCGGCCACACGCTCTAAACAGGCTTCGAGCGAAATCTTGTTCAGATGGCTGCCCGGGTGGAAATTGAGCAGCTGCAATCCTAATTGCTCGCACCGCCGCATCTCGTCCAAGAAGGCGACACGGCTCTTGGCCAGCCCCTCCTCCTCGGGATGTCCGAGGTTGATCAGATAGCTGTCGTGGGGGAGAATGTAGCGTGCATCCAGGCCATACTGTGCACAGTTGGCCTTAAAGGCGGCGATACCCTCGGGGGCAAGGGGTTTACTCACCCACTGGCGCTGGTTCTTGGTGAAGAGGGCAAAGGCGTTGGCTCCAATCTCGTGGGCATGCAGGGGAGCCATCTCCACTCCGCCTGCGGCACTCACGTGTGCTCCTATAAACTTGCTCATAGTCCCGTTAGTTGAGGTTCGCTTCCTCTAACCCGTAGCCGCACTTCTTATCCACCACCTTCAACAAGACGGCAACCACCAACGACAGGCAAGCAATGCCGGTGAAGATACACATCGGCAAGGTATAGTCGTAGGATACCTCTGTGCCGGTTTCGGTACGGCAGTAGGTGTTCAACACCCAGCCTATCAAGGTAGGAACCCCCCATAGGCCGATGTTCTGAATAAAGAAGATCATCGAGTACGCTGTACCTAATTGCCGTACCGGGAATATTTTCGCCACCGACGGCCACATAGCCGAAGGCACCAACGAGAAGGCAATGCCCAGCACCACCATCAATACAATGGCTACCAGCCAATAGTGAAGAAATGGCAGGGCGTAGATGCAGTGCACCCCGATCAACATGGCCGAACCCAGCAACATTATCGAGGCTGCCTTGCCCCGTTTGTCAATGAACCCTCCAAACACCGGTGTCAAGATGAGGGCACCCAGTGCAGGCAGCCCGGCAAAGAACCCTGCTATGTTCTGCGAGATACCATACTTCTCTATCATCAGTTCGGTAGCGAACTTCTGAAAGGGGAATACGCAGGAGTAGAACAGTACGCACAGTAGGGCAATCAGCCAGAAACCCTTGTTGACCAAGATGCTTTTGACGTCCCGGAAAGAAAACTTCTCTTCCTCGCCCTCTTCGGGAGTCTCAATAGCAGCCTTTTCTATCTGTCTGTCCAGCTTCTTATCCATGACGGCAAAGACGAAGAAGGCAATCAGTCCTCCCACTAAGAAGACCAATCCCAACAATATTGGTGTGGACAGCGTAAATGCAGCCGCCAACGGAATAGATACGGCATAGGCACCCTGCGACCCTATACGTGCCAGTGCCACCTGTACACCCATCGCCGTGGCAACCTCCTTCCCCTTAAACCATTTGGCTATGATTTTAGTCACCGTGATACCGGCCACTTCAGCGCCCACTCCGAAGATGGCATAGCCCGAGAATGCGATCAACACACTCAACTTATGCTCTCCGAGAAATGAAACCATCGTTTGGTTATCGGCCAGTGCCGTGATGGCATAATATTCGAGCGTAGTGCCCCCCACCATCAAGATGGTGGCTAACTTGCCGGTGAAGCGAATGCCGAAACGGTCGAGAATAAGTCCTCCCCATATCAGCATCAGCAGGAACACATTCAAGAAACTATATCCGCCGGTGTAGAAGCCATACTCGGAACTGCTCCAATGCAGATCGGATTCGAGCATCGATTTGAGCGGTGCCACTACATCATTTACGTAATAGGCTGCCATCATAGTGAAGGCAACAATGGCTAATGCTCCCCAGCGTGTTGCTTTGGAATCATTTAGTTTCAACTTAGACAGCTCTGTCATAGTACGTTAGCTTTAATTGAATTATACAAAAAAGAGGCTGATGCCTTATGGCACCAACCTCTTGGTTATTTCATTCGGTATCTCCATCGCAATATCAGCTACTCGGCCGGTTGTTGTTCGGGAGTGGCGGGAGTGGCGGGAACGGTTGTAGTGGCTGCAGGCTCTTCAGTTTGAGGAGCAGCCGTACCTACCGGCAGATTATACGGATTGGTTTGTTGCTCTTTCTTTGCTTGCTCCATGATGATGTCCGTTCCCTTAGGGGATTCCGTGGGAATGGAATAGGCTGCAAAGATGCTTATTACCACCATGAGGGCTGCCAGTGTCCAGGTTGTTTTCTCCAGGAAGTCGGTCGTCTTGCGTACGCCCATGATTTGATTCGACGAAGCAAAGCCTGATGCCAGACCGCCGCCTTTAGAATTCTGTATCAATACGATGAAGCACATCAACAGAGATGCAATTACCATTACGATAATTAAAAGTGAGTAGATCATGTTGTTCGTTATTTTGATTTAGCATTAATAATCAGTTTCTCCAAGAACCGAATTTGGTCTGCAAAGTAAGCATTTCTTTTTGGATAATTCAAGCTTAATCTTTTAATAATTTCGAGTGCCTTTGCATATCGGTGCTGTTTGATATAGATTCGTGCCAACGTTTCTGTAAAACAGCCGGTATCTTCCTCTTCCCATACGGGAGGATTTTCGAGGGTAGACTGTCCGTTTGTAGGCATATTTTGTTCGCTACGCACGGGCACACCCTCTTGGGGTTCATCACGCAAGAAGCTGTCTATTAGTGCTTCGCCCTGCAACTTGGGAGATTCGGCATCTGCTTTCGGGGCTATATCCTGCAGGTAGTAGGTGTAGTCGGTGGCGTAATCGGGCACGTTCGGCATAGTGGTCTCTTGAGGGGCGGCGGCAAGATAGGCATCAATGAGCGTTAAGGTACGATTCATATCCGGCTCCTCGGAGAATTCCTCCCGAACCTTCAGAAAGGAACGAGGATGAAGCGCGTATCGTTCGCCCTCCATCAGATAGAACAGCAAGCGACGATCGGATACATAGAGCGCTGCTTTACGTAGTTCCGTCCCGAAGTCGGCTTCGTGCAACAAATAGAGATTCTTAAGATAAAGAAGACGCAAGGTTTGGAAATAAGGATAGCGGGCTACTCCTGTGCGAAGTTCGTACAGGCTCTCCCTATTCAAGGTTTCGGGATGTGCTATCCATTGTTGCAGTGAGGCAGGTGTCATTTACCAGTTGGCCACGGTGGCATTAAATATT
>JAISIX010000053.1 GCA_031261805.1 Mediterranea sp. (in: CFB group bacteria) | reverse complement strand
TCGCAACGCCCTCCGCCGCCGGAGCAGAGCATCATCGGCACATTGGGGTACTTGGCCTTGATACGGGCAAGCACGTGGTAGATGCCACGCACGTGGTCAATGTAGAGCTGCCCCTGCTTGTTCTTCAGGTAAGGCGAATAGACGTTGGTGATGGGCGAGTTGCAGTCCCACTTAAAAAAGGCCACGTCGGGATTCTCCGTCAGGATGTGGTCCACCACACCAAAGACGTAGTCCTGCACCTTGGGGTTGCTCAGGTCGAGCACCAGCTGGTTGCGGTAGTAATAGGTCTGGCGGTTGGGCAGGTGGATGGCCCAGTCGGGATGTTTCTCGAACAACTCACTCTTGGGGTTCACCATCTCCGGCTCTATCCAGATACCAAACTTCACGCCAGCCTTCTTGGCAGCGTCCACCAGCCCGGGGATGCCGTGGGGCAGCTTCGTCTTCGTTTCCTCCCAGTCGCCCAGCCCGGCATTGTCGCTCTTACGGGGATACTTGTTGCCAAACCATCCGTCGTCCAATAAGAACATATCCACGCCGAGGTGCTTGGCCTCTTTCATCAGCTCACCCAGCAACTTCTCATCAAAATTGAAATAGGTATTCTCCCAGTTGTTCAGCAAGGTGAGGCGCGGCTTCATGCCATCCTTCAGCTGGTAGCGCCGTGCCCAAGCCTGTAGGTTACGGCTGGCCAGCCCCGTGCCGTTGTTGCTGAAGGTGAAGATAAACTCGGGCGTAGTGAACACCTCACCCGGCTTCAGCTCGTAGTTCGAGGCGTAGGGATTGATGGCAGGAATCACCCGCAGGTTGCCATCGTTGTCCACCTCGAAGGTGAACCGGAAGTTACCCGTCCAGCCGATGGTGCCAAGCATCACCCGTCCTTGCGCCTCCTGTGCCGGCTGGTCGAGGCCCAACTCGAAGAAGGGGTGGATGAACATGGCGGCACGGCTCCCCAACTGAGTGTCGAGCAGCTTCTTGCCGGGCAGCAATTGCTGGGTACTCATGCGTGCCTCCTCGGCCCAGTCGCTACCGAACTCGGTGAGGAAATACTTGGTGTTGGAGAAGTAGAGCATGGTGGAGGCATAACGCCACAGGCTGACAGGCTTCTTCTCGTTGTGCCGCACCTCACTCCACGTCTTGATGACGTTCTCTTTGGGATAAGCGATGTAGTGAAGCGTCACGTCCACCGGATATTGGTCGTCTTTAAGGCGGATGATGGTCTCCATTCCTCCCTCCACTGCCTTCTGTTCCGACGATACGTAACGTAGGATAGTCGATGGATTGCCATCGTTGTGGGTGATAGCGAGGGCAGGTTCAAAAAAGTCCTCCCCACCCGCCCCCGGATAGGTCTCCCACCCTTTCGAGGGCAGATAGGTCTCGTCCCGCTCATGGAGCAGTTTGTCGCCCAGGTACGACTGGTAGAGCCGCCCGTTGTCGGCTACGTTCAAAATAAGTTCTGTTTGGTCCGTCGTGATGCGGATCCGGTTGTTCTCTTGGGCACCTAGTCCGGCGAAAGCCAGTACGCCCAACAACAATGCAATAGGTCTCTTCATGTTCTCTTGTTTACATTTATGGCATTCAAAAAGCGCAGCAAAGATAACATATTTTCCCGTTCACCAATAACGTCCATCAGCATTACCTTGGATTTAATGCAAATAACGCCTCATTTTACCTTGGATTTAATGCAAATAAGCCCTATATTTACCTTGGATTTAATGCATGTACGTCATGAAGTACCTAAAAAGGAGCATCGATAAAGAACTGATAATATGGAAGGAAGAGGATAGCAGAAAGCCTCTTCTGCTACGGGGTGCCAGGCAAGTTGGAAAATCTTCGGTAGTAAGAAACTTCGGACAGATGTTTGCCCACTATTTGGAAGTCAACTTTGAGAGCGAGCCGGAAGTAAAAGTATTCTTTCAAGGCAACTTGAACCCTCAAGTGATTTGTGAAAAGCTCTCTGTGTACTACAACGTACCGATAGTGCCCGGCAAAACCCTCCTCTTCTTCGACGAGATTCAGGGCTGCAAGGAGGCCATCGCCTCACTTCGCTTCTTCTACGAACGTTACCCCGAGCTGCACCTGATAGCAGCCGGTTCGCTACTCGAATTTGCTATAGCGGAGATTCCCTCTTTTGCCGTAGGTCGTATACGTTCTATATTTCTTTACCCCATGTCGTTCAACGAGTTTCTTTCGGCTATGAACCAAGAAGGGCTAATTAAGCTGAAGCAACAGGCCAATTTTTCGAATCCGATAGACCCTGTATTTCATCAAAGGTTAAACGAACTGCTACGCAAGTTCCTTATCCTTGGAGGAATGCCCGAGGTAGTATCAACCTATCTACGAACAAGCGATATGCTGAAGTGCATGCGCGTGTTAGACGATTTGCGTCTCTCGTTTCGCGATGATTTCGCCAAGTATAAGCCCTCCGTTCCGCCACATCGCATCCGTGAAGTTTTCGATTCGGCAGCCGAACAGGCAGGAAACCGATTTGTGTATGCCAAGGTAGGAAAGGACAATAATTACCGCCAAGTGAAAGAAGCGGTTAACTTACTGATAATGGCCGGATTAATCATACCCGTGTACAAGAGCACAGCCAATGGGGTGCCCATCGGAGCGGGTGTCAATAGTTCCATCTTCAAGCTGTTGGTACTCGACACGGGCCTATTCCAACGGATGGCACAACTGAACATCGCCCAGCTATTGGTAGAAGAAGATTCCAACCTCTCCAACAAGGGTGCCATAGCCGAGCAGTTTGCAGCACTCGAAATTCTAAAGAGCAGTAGCCCCTATCTGCAAGAGACTCTCTATTTTTGGCAACGAGAAGCCAAGAACAGCAACGCCGAAGTGGATTTCCTCCTTTCGCACAAGGGGGAAATCATCCCTTTAGAAATAAAATCGGGAACAAAAGGATCCATGCGAAGCCTCCTTCTCTTCCTCGAGGAGAAAGGCTCCTCTTACGGGCTCCGTTCCTCCATGGAGAACTTCAGTACCTACCAGAACGTCAAAGTTTGCCCACTCTATGCGTTGGGCGATTTTATAGGGCACCTGTAGCCGATATTTCGACTCATTCGAGACAGATCTTTCTAATCTCTCCTTACGGCTGTAGTTAAAAGCAGCGTTGTAAACTAAACATGATTATTAGACCATAAAATGGAGGTTAGGAGAGAATATTGTCGTCTTATAGCAGGGAGGCCTGAAAGGCCCAAGGTGGCTGAAAGCCTTACAGGCCTTCCGATTGCGGGGGCAATCTCTCTTAGGTCACATTTTGCAATGCTATCTTTAACTACAGTCCCAGTCAAACTGATTCTGGAGTTCAGCAAGTCACGCTGCATGAAATAAGTGCGGTGCGATATGACTGCGCAGCGAGTATTGCATCCCTTTGATTTCTCCCTCCCAGAATGTTTTTTTTCGTGTTTTACCATCATACTCTCACTACCTATAGCATAACGCATTATAAACAAGATTATTAGCCTGTGAGAGTAAGCGTGATGGTAACAGTGATAGCAAAGTTACCCTCACTGTGTGTCTCGTCCTGATTTTGATTGACTGGTTTAACTTCTTAATCCTACTATTGGTTGTCCAATATTGTTCTTTAGCATTGGGATAATCTCTCCCAATGTACGGGAGAGTTGTTTCCAATGTACGAGAGGATTGACCCCCAAACTACGTCCTGACTTCATCACTTTTTCTGCGCCATCATGTAGCGCACATTGATTATCAATTAGTTAGCCGCAAAAACAGGGTGGCGCAGGGTGGCGCGCTATTTGGAGTATATTCTATAATCACG
>JAISIX010000220.1 GCA_031261805.1 Mediterranea sp. (in: CFB group bacteria) | reverse complement strand
TTCGAGAGCGATGGCGCATTCGAACCTTTGGTAGATAGCTATTTCAAGAATTACCTCGGCCAGTTCCCCGCCCAGGTGTTCGACAAGATGAACGAGAACTTCATCCGCTGTTCCTTCTTTGAACTCTGCTACCGCTATCTGGGTGGCTTCTACACCTTCGCCGTGGAGCAGAACCTCCCCTCGGGCCGTGCGGACTTCGTGATGACGGGCACGCCCGGCACGGAGCACCACAACGACTGTCGGGTGGTAGAATTCAAATACTTTAAGGCCGGCGAGGCCCGCATGATAGAAGGGCTTACGGCAGCCAGGGAAGAGGACGTGGCTCAAGTGAAACGGTACGCCGAGGACCTCAAGCACCAGTTCCCGGCCTACCGGACACGCACCTACGTGGTGTACATTGCCGCCGGGAAAACGTATAAGGTGTGGGAAGTCTAATTCATTAGCCGAGTTTGTGACACGGCTATATGTATCGTAACATACTTTTAACTTCCCTTGCGGCATAGCCCTTGTGCAAACGGGCAGTAGGCACACTTCTTCTCGTCGTCTGTCTGCGTGAAGGGTTGGTCTGTACTGAATATTTCTTCCAGCAGTGTGAGTAACCGTGCACGAAAATCGTCCTCCAACAGGGCGAAGTTGTTGACCGGTAGTTTAGGTTTGCGGGCTTCGCCCATCTCTATTACCGGCGAGTAGCTTTCCGAGGCTGCCCGGTGGATGTAGAGCAGGGCGGGGGCCACTTGGAGCGGTTGCCGCTTGCATTCGATGGCGGCGTACAGGAAGGTTTGGAAGATGTAGCTGGGACGTGTGTCCGACCGCTCGAAGAGTTGCTTTATGTCCGTTGGTGTCTTCGGGTTTCCTCCAGTCTTGTAGTCCACGATGCGTAGGGTTCCCGCTTTGGCATCCATGCGGTCGATGGTGCCGCCCAGCTTCAAGGTGAGCGGACCTTGCGTGGTGGTTATGGTGATTTCTTCTTCTACTTTCTCTTCCATGGCCACCATCTCGAACGGGGCATACCGCAGGTCGTTGCGCAGTAGTTGTTTCAGGTAGGAGCCTATTACTTTGGCGTTGATGAGTTGCGTCCCGTTGTACTCGGGTTTCTCTTCGGGCGATACCTTGAACAGTACTTCCTTGAATGCGCTGTCTACATAACCTTGCAGCCGGGCTTCGTCGTTTAGCAACCTCTCCAAGTCCTCTTTCGCTATCCTCTTGCCGTGGGAGGTCAGCTCCTTGTACACCAGCTCGGCGGAGCGGTGGAAGATGGTGCCGAATAGGGCTGAGTCAATCTCCGCGCTTACCTCGTCGGGGATGCGCAGGCCGGCTACGTATTGGTAGTAGAACTTCAGGCGGCAGTCGAGGTAGGTGTTCAGCGCCGATGGCGAGAGGATGCCTGCCTCGGGCATTCCCACGGCAAAGCGGCGGTGCATCCGCTGTAGTGCCTCGGGTGTTTTCTCTACCGTTATCTCGGGCGTGCTTTGGGGCGACTGTCCGGCCTCAAGGTACTCGCGTGTGATGTCGTGTGGCCCCTCCACGAGCAGTTGCAGCATGAAGCGTGACTCCTCGCCCCGGTTCAGCCCGTCGGACGAGGTGTTGTAGAGCAGTGTGATGTTCTCGGCTCGTTGTATGAGGCGGTAGAAGTAGTAGGCGTAAACGGCGTTCTTATGCTCGATGGTGGTCATGCCGAACGCCTTCCGCAGGTTGTAGGGGATGAAGGACGACTCGCCCCCAGCTTTGGGCAACTGCCCTTCGTTGAGCGAGAGTAGCAATAGGTTGCGGAAGTCGAGGTTGCGCGTCTCCAGCACTCCCATCACCTGCATACCGATGGCCGGTTCGCCGTGGAAGGGGATGTTGGCCGAGGTCAGTACCTTGTTGATGAGCCTCTTCAGCGTTTCCATTCTCACGGTGAGGTCGCCACTGGCGATGAGGCCTCCCAGCCGGTTGACGCGGGTGTAGCACTGGAAGAGCGACTCACGGTATAGCTGGCTGAAGATGTCCTGGTATTCCGACTCTTGGCGATAGAGGGCGGCGATTTCTTGGATTAGCTTCGTGAGATACTCGCACAGCTCGGTTGTGTTGGTACAGAGGGTAAAGAGCAGGGCGAGGAAGGCATCTTTCTTCAGCTCCGACGGGAGAGGGTAGAAACGGTTGTTCTGTGTCAGCTCCCGCTCCAGCGGCGCTGCCAATGCGGAGAGCTGCTTGGTGTACGGGTGTTTCAGCAGGGTCGTCACTGCTTCGTAGGTGAAGCGTCCCGTGTCGGCCCGATAACCTTTGGTTTGCAGCTCCATAGCGGCGACGGCAAAGCTGTAGATGGGCGTTTGCGAGAGTGGGAAGCCCATGGTGACGTTGATGTTCTTCACTTCCTCGGGGATGGAGTGCAGTACGGGCAGGAGTAGGGCTTCGTTGCACAGCACCACGGCGTTCTCCTTCTCTTCGGCGTGTGGGGCGAAGGTGGTGTGCACCCATTCGGGGAGGAAGCGTGCTTGGGCGTTTTCGGTCGAAGCGGAGATGTAGCGTATCTTTTTCGGTTGCCGTAGTGAGTCGAAGCACTCTTCGGGCAGTTCGTTGGGGAAGAGCTTGAGGTTGCGGTTGATGAACTCGCCCGCCTCGTGCCGGGCTACCTGCCGGGTATAGAAGAGATCGTAGTCCCAGTAAAACATCGCCCGTCCGGCCTCCTGCAGCTTTTGGAAGAGAGCTATCTCCACCTTGTTCAGCACGTTGAAGCCTACGAAGACGTACCAGTCGTACTCCAACAGTCCGGTATCCAGTCTGTCGATGGCATCCCGGTAAAGCATTCCTTCGTAGGCGATGCCCAGTGCCTGCAAACTTTCGCGGTAGTGGTGGTAGATGTTGCCCAACTTGTCCCACAGGGAGATGAAGCGTTCCTTGAGTACGGTTCGCTTCTCGATGGAGAAGTTCTGGAAGAACTGCCGGATGGCCTCCTCCTGTTCCTTGTCGAGGAAGTCGTAGCTGTCCATCAGGTTCTTCAGGTCTTGCAGGTTGCCGAACAGCTTGTCGGCATCCACCAGGTTCTTGTCCGTGTCGTCGAAGTCGCTGATGAGCAACTCCCCCCAGAAGTAGAATTCGTCCAGCGTCTCGCTGCTCTGTGTCTCTTCCTTGAATACCTTGTACAGCTCGCATACCAGCCGGATGGGGTCGCCCACTTTCAGTTCCGACAGCCGTTGGAAGAGGTCGCTGATGCTGATGGCCGCCGGCGACCAGATGGGTATGCTGGCCTCGCC
Source organism: Mediterranea sp. (in: CFB group bacteria) (assembly GCA_031261805.1). Taxonomy (GTDB): domain Bacteria; phylum Bacteroidota; class Bacteroidia; order Bacteroidales; family Bacteroidaceae; genus Bacteroides. The sequence goes on along the minus strand of JAISIX010000220.1, from coordinate 21,617 downwards.
GGCAAGATATTCGTTGAAGAAGAGGTTGGCCCGTTTGTTGGGGAAGACGATGGCCGTACGCGCAAGGTCGCCAGCCAGCTTCGCGTACAGGTCGTGTGCTACTAATTGGAGGAATGATGTCATAAGCTTCGTTTTAGCCCCGCTTTTGTGCGGCGATGGTGCAAAGATAAAGCTTTTGCGTCTTTCGGAAAGAGAAACTCGCGGGAAATCAAAGAGAGGGGCTGCATCAAAAGGTTGATACAGCCCCTCTCTTTGGTGAAAACAGGTGGATTTCCTTACAGTGTCCCACCCCGTGCCTTGACGCGCTTGGCCCATGCCTCGCGTTCTTTGGTGAGGTCGTAGCCGCGCTTGGCAAGGTAGTTGTTAATGCGCCCTTTGTACTTGCCGAAGGCGGCGTGTTTCTTTTCCGAGCTTTCGGCATCCATGGCATACTCTCGGGCTTCTACGAGCCAAGCGTGGATTTGCGCCTTCTCATCTTCTTTCAGGGTGGGTATCATGTCGAGCGTGGCCTTGTAGGTCACCTCCAGCACGCTGTAGGTCATGCCGTCCTTCACGCCGTCTACTTGCTGTGGGGTGAGGTAGAGCGAGAGGCGCGCGGGGAAGTCGAAGTGGGTTCGGTAGAGCGCCGCGTCTTTCTCGTCGTTGATGGCTTTCTGCACGTCGGCTTTGGCATTGCCGGTCAGGCCTTCTGCTTTGAGGGCTTTCAGGCGGGCGTCGCGGGCATCGTAAATGTCGTTCAGCTCAAAGTAGCGGTTGGCTATGATGTTGCGGACTTCAAGCGCCGCTTTGCTGTCGGCTACGCCGAGCTTGTCGACAATCTTCTGCGAGCGTTTCACGATGGACTGCACGTAGCCGGCGTCACGTCCGGCCTCGTTGAGAGCTGTCTCTTGGGCCGATGCGAAGGTGCAGGCGCAGAGGAGCAACAGGGGGAGTAGGAGTTTCTTCTTCATAACTTATGGAATGAAGAATGAAGAATTGAGAATGAAGAATGGCCGTGCTGTTCTCTTCGTGTGCAGCCCATTCTTCATTCCTAATTCTTCATTCTTCATTTACATCAGCTTTCCTTTGGCAGCCAGCGTGTCGTAGTTGTTCTCCAGATTTCTCCAGTCTACACGCGTCTTGGTGCTGATGCCGTTGATGTATTTCTCGATGTTGGTATATCCGTCGCCGGTGCAATCTTTGTTGGCATCGCTCGGGTCGTTGGGGTTCAGTCCGTTGGCTTTCTCCCATTCGTCGGGCATGCCGTCCTTATCGCTATCCACGTAGGGGGTACCTTTGTACTCGGGGTAGCCTCCCATCTGGCGTGGATCGGTGATGATGCCCAGCTTGTAAGAGTCCTTGGCCAAGCGGCGGTACTTGAAGGAACCGTCGGGGGCTTGCGACTTGGGGGCCAAGCCCGTCACGTCGCCGTACGGATGGTCTTTGGGGAGCTTGTCTACGTAGTAGGCCTTGCCCGTCTCTACCTCGGTGATGATGCGTTGGTCTACAAGGTCGCGGCAGGGGATGTTGGCACCTACGTTGTCGAGGACGAACTTATAGGCGGCTTGTGCGGAGAGGATGCGCATGTAGGGCATCTGGAAACGTTCCAGACTGCGCATGTTGTCGGTATAGCCGTCGGTGTTGGGTTGATCTTCTACCTGGATGCCGCCGGCCCAGTTGTCGGCCGTGATTTTCGGGTAGCCTTCCATGATGTTTCCATCGGCATAGACACGTCCGTAAACGTGGTAGCTCAGCTTGCTGCGGCCCGACTCGGGCTTGAGGATGCGGTGTCCCACGGGGCTGTTTTTCGGCGTGAGGGGTCCGGGCTTGTAGTAGTTGTTGATGAAGTTGAACTTCGCGGTGTAGTCACCACCGTCGGAAGAGCGGTGTACCCAGTTGTAGATGACGTTATTGACGAAGTTGAACACGCCGTTCCAGCCTACCGACGGGTTACGTCCGGAGTTGCTGGCCCAGAGGTTGCGCATGAAGGAGCAGTTTTCGCCGCCCAGCGTGCTGCCGAAGGCGTGGTTGTAGGTGTCGAGTGCCTTGGCCGAGATGGTGTTTTGGATGGTGACGTTCACCGTGGGGAGCTTCTCGTCCTGGTAGCCTGCGCCGGGGTTGTACATGTGACGATAGAAGGAGATGTTCTCATCCAGCCCCCAAGTGCAGGAGCAGTGGTCTATCATGATGTTGCCCACGGGGTTACCACCGAAGGCATCGTCACGACGCATCACGTCGGTGGCGCCACGGCGGAAGCGCATGTAGCGCACTACTACGTCGTGTGTGTTCACCCAGAACGACTCTCCGGCGATGCAGATGCCGTCGCCGGGGGCGGTCTGTCCGGCTATGGTGAGGTAGGGTGCGCGTACAATGATGGGTGTCTGTAGGTGGATGATGCCGGCCACGTTGAACACGATGATACGTGCGCCACCGGTCTCGCAAGCCTCACGGAAGGAGCCGGGACCGCTATCGTTTAAGTTGGTTACGGTGATGACTTTGCCGCCGCGGCCACCGAAGCTGTACATACCTCCTCCCTCTGCTCCGGGGAACGAGGGAATCTTGGCTTGTGGCAAGTCGTCGGGACGCGATGCCCATGGAATATATGGACGACCCTCTTTGGCTTGTTGCTCTACGATGGGGAGTGCTTTGGCCCAAGCCTCGTCGGAATGCTTGTAGGCGGCGTCCATCTTTGCCTTGCTCGCTGCCTCGGCTTCCGGGGTAACGGTAGGATACTGCGCTCTGGTGGCAGTAGTCGGCATGAACATGGCAACCATACAAGCTGCCATCAACAGATGCTTCTTCTTCATTGTCTTTTTATTGTTTGTTAGAGATGATGATTACAATAAACAGTATTCGCCAACGATGGTTCGTTGGCGAACACAGTGATAAGACGGCAGGTCTAACTCCTTGTAATCAAGCGGAGCGCAAATATTCGTTAATCATAGCGGGAGCACTACCCGGAAGCCGAGGAGGCTACTGCGGTCTTCGGGGTCGATGTAGCTACGGTAGGCCACGCGGCACAGGCTCATTTCGTCGCCCCAGCTGCCGCCACGTCCTATGCGGTTGGTGCCGTGGGAGGGGCCTTGCGGATTCTTTTGAGGTCTCTTGGGGTACTCGTCGTACCAGTCGTTGCACCACTCCCATACATTGCCGGACATGTCGTAGATGCCCAACTCGTTGGCTCGTTTGTAGCCTACGGGATGGGTGCGGCCCCAGCTGTTGTCCCGGTGCCAGCCCACATAGCTGATATTGTTGCTTCCACTATAAAGAAACCCCTTGCTCTCTTTCCCTCCGCGAGCCGCGAATTCCCATTCGGCCTCGGTCGGCAGGCGATAGTTCTTACCTGTAGCTGCATTGAGCTTGCACAGGAACTGCTGAGTGTCATCCCAATTAATGTCCTCCACCGGATAGTTGTCATCTTGGTTGAAGGAGGGATTGTCCATCATCACGGCTTTCCATTGCCTCTGGGTGATGACGTATTTCCCAATCAGGAAATCGCCGAGAGTGACAAGGTGCGGTTTCTCGTCGTCGCATCGCCCTTTCTCGTGTGCCGGACTTCCCATCCGGAATGTGCCGCCTTCCACATATACCATCTCTGGCTCAAAGTCGGCTTTCTTGACCTGTTGATAATGTGCGTTCTCTTTCATAGGTCTTTTTATTAACAATTGCACAAAGGTATAAAAAACAATAGTTCGTTGTCCTTTTTGTGCTGCATTATATTCTTTTATATGTATTATGTTATATTAGTCTCTAAATAGTAGCTTGTAGTCGCGCTGTGAAGCTGGTACCGTCCAGTTCTCTGGGATAAATTTCCATTGGTTGAGTGCCTTGGGGTTCATCCGTCCTTGCTTCTTGATGTATTCCATGAGGTAGTAGCGGAGGTCCTTGTCGGTCGAAAAGACGATGCGCTCTTGTAGCTCCGCCTTGGGGATGCCGGCCCCTTTGGTCAGCAACTCGCCCCCACCATTGCCTCGGTAGGAGTTGACGGCTACCTTATATATATGGTTCGGCAGGAAGGGTGTGCCGTCGGCCATGCTCACGATGTGCACTTTCTCTCCCGCGGGCTTGGTCACGTCGACAGTATAGATGATGCCGGCGGCAGAGTCGAAGTTGAAGCTGGCGTTCTGCAACGGGAAACCTTTGCCTGGTGTGTCGCTGAAGAGGAGCAGGTGGTCGTCGGGCGACTTCATCTGGTTGGTCCACAGGGCGTACGACATCTCTAAGTAGCCTTTTATCTCCTGCCCCGATAGCCGCATGGTATAGAGCATGTTCTCAAACTTGTAGAGGTTGAACATATCGCTTACCCGTATGGTACCTTTGGGTATCTCGGCGTCGAACGAGAGAGGGGCGGCGAAGGACACGTCGGCTTTGGTGATGCTTAGCTGCAAGGTATGGATGAAGTCGATGAAGGCTGACGGGCCGAAGTAGGCCGGACGGGTGGAGATGCCCTCCTCGAAGGTGCCGATGGGGGTAGAGACAAATTTCTCCACCGCCTTGTACTGCGGGGCGAATTCCTTCATGAACTCCGCGCTGGCGGGGATGTCTTTCATCGGCGTGAGTTTACCTGCCACCTCCTTGCTGGTCAGCTTGCCGTCTTTCAGGTGGAGGGTGATGTCTACGTCGGCCACCACACGGGCGTTGTTGGCCGGGTCGATGACCAGTACCGAGTCGCCGGTTGTATTCAGCGTCTTCAGGCAGTGGCGGGTGTGGTCGTGCCCTATCAGCACGGCATCGAATCCGGGCACCTTTTGGGCTACCTCCAGCGAGGCGTTTTCGTCATACTTGCCCAGCATGAGGTGCCCCTCCAACCCCGAGTGAAACAGGCCGAGTAGTACGTCGGGATGTTCTTTCTCCTGAATGATGGGCACCCAGTGACGGGCGGTCTCCACCATGTCGTCGAAGCGCAGGCCTTGCCATAGGTTCTCGGAGAGCCAAGCCGGGATGGCAGGGGTAATCATGCCAATCACGACAATCTTCACGCCGTCGCGTTCTATTACTTTATAGGGTGGGAGGTAGGGCTTCCCGTCGGCCGTGCGCACGATGTTGGCGCCCAGTATGGGGAAACGGCACTGCCGCACCCAGCGGTCGTACACGGCGTGTCCCGTCTCCACGTCGTGGTTGCCCATGTTGCCGGCATCGTACTTCATGTAGTTGAGCATGGCCGCGCAGAGGTGGGTGGACACGGTGTCGATGTAGTTGTAGTAGTAAGCGGTGGGCTGTCCCTGCAGGATGTCGCCATTGTCGAGCAGCAGGAGGTTATCGCCATATTGCCGGCGTTGTTCTTGCACGTAGGAGTAAACCCTTGCCAAGCTTCCGTCCCACGGACGTTGCGTGATGAAGTTGTATGGGTAGTAGTTACCGTGTACGTCGCTCGTCTCTATGACTTTCAGCTTCACTACCTTCTCCTGCGCGGCGGCGGAGAGAAGGATGCATAAGAGCGCGATGCATAGGGTTGTAATTCGTTTCATATCTTTCTTTATTGTAGGTGATTGAATTGTTGTAGGCAATATTATCTATGTGCGTCTGCCATGCCCCCTCATGAGGTTGGCAGATGGGGCGCCATAGCCTTTTTCCCCTTATCGCTTTATCGGCGCAAAGATACATCTTTTGATAGGAATCGTGGATGAAAGCGGACTATCAATGTGCAAAAAGTTGTTAATCCACATTCGGGCGTGTGAACTAATTGCCTTAGGATATGTTGTAGTGCTATAAAAACAAAAAGAATGAATGAATCAAGTATGAGGTGGGGATAAAAGCCTGTAAAAGAGGAACAGTCCGGCTTCATTCAGTGTATCACTAAAAAAACACTTTAGGTATGAAAAAAATCTGTTTAGTATTAGTTCTTATGATGGGTGCATTTTGCGCCAAAGCCCAAGTCATTGAAAGCAGCCGCTTGTGGGACAACTGGTCGATAGGCCTCCGTGCCGGTGGTATCACCCCGCTCACCCATAGCGCTATTATCAAGAACATGCGTCCGGCATTCGGACTTGAAATTAACAAACAACTCACGCCTGTTTTTGGTCTTAGTGCTCAAGGTATGGCCGCTGTCAACTTTATGCCCAGCGCCAATGCTATCGACGCTACCGACATTAGCTTGATAGGGCGGGTGAACTTGATGAACCTCTTTGGTGGTTACAGCGGCACGCCTCGTGTGTTCGAGCTGGAAGCCCTGTTGGGCGCAGGTTGGTTGCGCTATTTCAGGAATGCCGGTCTCGGCCCGGACCAGAACGCGCTGTCGAGCCGTGTGGGTCTGAACTTCAACTTCAACCTGGGTGAGAGCAAAGCTTGGACACTGAGTTTACGACCTGCCATCGCTTACGACATGGAGGGTGGTTTTAGGGATCTTGAGAATCCTATGAAGGACGACAAGTTCAATGCCAACCACGCCATGTTTGAGCTGACCGCCGGTATTGCCTATCATTTCAAGACCAGCAGTGGCGACCGTTACCTCTCTGCCGTGAAAGCTTTCGACCAAGGACAGATTGACGACATGAACGCCTCCATCAACTCGCTTCGCAATGAGCTGAACGATAAGGAGAGCGCACTGGATGCGGCCAAACGCAAGGCGGATGCCCTGCAACAAGAGCTGACCAACTGCCAGAACAAACCCGCTCCTGCCCAACAAGTGGTAGAGAAGGCTGGCGTTCCCGAAACGATTGTCACCTTCCGCCAAAACAGGTCGACCGTAGACAACTCACAACTGCCCAATGTAGAGCGTGTAGGTACCTATCTGAAGAATCACCCCAACATGAAGGTGACCATTAAGGGCTACGCATCGCCCGAAGGACCTGCCGAGGTGAATGCCCGCATCGCCCAAGCTCGTGCCGAGGCTGTGAAGAAGATCTTGGTGAAGAAGTATGGCATTGATGAAAGCCGCATTAGCGCCGAAGGACAAGGTGTGGGTGATATGTTCTCCAAGCCTGACTGGAACCGCGTGAGCATCTGCACCATTGCCGAGTAAGATAAGCAAGTAATGTTCCCCGTGGGGGATGAGAGAATGAGGAAAGGCTACCTGTCCATTGGGCTGGTAGCCTTTCTGCTTTTATATCGTGCCAAGGACTACCTTGCCGCTTTATAAGTGTCTAATGCAAGGCGTAATATTTGCTTATGAGAGCCATAAACAGATTGAGTTGTTCCACCTCGGTGGAACAAAAGTTTCATCGGTGTGGAACTTTTGTTCCATCGAGGTGGAACAAATGGGCTGCTTTAGTGTGGAAATGTTACATATTGTATATCTTTTGCCTTCATGCTTGCGAGAGGGGAGATTTTGGATTGCGGCTGTCCCCAATGGCCTATTAATTATCTTTTCTGTCTATGAAAATGTGTTTTATAACATGAACTTATATATTTGTAGGCCGATATTTTGATTGATGAAACTTTTTCGCTTATATTAGCGCCGTATTTCAGAGAGAGGGTTGGAGAAAGGTGCTTTTGATACTTAGGGCTTTAAAGCTTATAAGGGCTATTGGAGGTTTAAGGGTGCAATCTTCCTATACTTTGGTGTACATACCTTTTGAAGTACATGCTTTTTAAGATTTGGGCATATACATCTCGTGCTCGGTTGAGGTTGGAATGGAAAAAAACTATAAATTGATTCTTATGAAGAATTGGATTGTATTGTCTTGTGTGCTTTTTACTTTGTCTATCGTGACACCTCGTTCCACTATGGTGATAGGCCGGAACATCTTGTCGTTTCAAGCACGACCTGCCTTGGATGACTCCACACGCTCCCTTATTCCGGACGAAGAAATGAAAGTCTTGGCTTCGCTGGACTATTACAGTTTGTAGTTGTTATACATAGCACTAATTACCTTTAATAAATATGAACTCAACAAAGAGCAGATTATTTAGCGTCTGCTTCTTGCTATGGGCCATTGGTCTGTACGCTCCTGCGCAAGGGGTGACCGATGTGCCGGGGCAAAAGCGTAACATGTTTGCCACTCCTTCGTGGGCTGTAAAGACCAACCTGCTTTACGACGCGACGACGACCTTTAACTTAGGGATGGAGTTTAAGGTGGGCAGGCACTATTCATTCGACCTTTCGGCCAACTACAACCTTTGGACTTTCGATAACAACAAGAAGCTGAAACATCTCCTTGTGCAACCGGAGCTGCGCTATTGGTTGTGTGAACCTTTTTATGCCCACTTCTTCGGCCTTCATGCTTTGTATTCCCATTATAATATAGGTGGTATGCGCCTCCCGTTGGGCATTTTGCCCCGCTTGGACGAGACGCGCTATCAAGGCGACCTCTACGGGGTTGGCTTGTCGTACGGCTACCAGTGGCTGCTCGCTTCACGTTGGAGCATGGAGTTTTCGTTGGGAGTAGGCTATCTGCACCTTCGGTATAAGGCGTACAAGTGCGCTTCGTGCGGGGCGTACAAGCATACGAGGTCTCGCGATTACTTGGCGCCTACGAAGTTGGGGATTAGTATCATATACAATATTAAATAAAGGAAGGGGATAGAGCATGAAAGCAAGGATAAGATTAATCCTCATCACGTGGTGCGTTATGGCCGCTCCACTATCGGCGCAGCAAGTCGCTGGCTACCAAGGTCAGGTTGAGGTCAAGACGAAGGAAGCTATCCATCAGGGCGACTCGGTTTGCCTGCGGATGGACATCCACACGCAAGGGGCTTCGGTAGGGAGCGACCGTTCGCTCACGCTGACTCCCGTGATACGCAAGGGTGGATATGCCAAGGCATTTGCCCCCATCCTGGTCAATGGCAGGCAACGCCACAGGTTGTACAAGCGCGGTGTAGATTTGGGAAAGATACCTCTCGGAGGCTATGTCGTGGTGGCGGACAAGGGAGGCAAACGGGATACGTCTGCGCTGGCGTACAAGTCGGCCCTCCCGTACGAGGAGTGGATGAGCGAGGCCCACATCGACCTCGAGGAGGAGCTATGTGGATGTGGCGAGCATGAGATGCAGCTGTCCGTAGGACGCTTGGTCGAGCGTATTGGTGCTGAGACGATGCCGACAGAATACGAGATGCGTCCGTTGCCGGCTTTCATCCGCCCACAGGTGGAGAAGGTCAAGAAGCGCTCTACCAGCTACGACGCTTACCTCTATTTCCCTGCGGGAAGTACGGCAATCATACCCACGTACGGGCGAAACGCGACCGTGCTGCATGGAGTACAGAGCTTTGTGGGTGAGCTGGAGAGCGACCCTAACTTGCTGCTTTCGCGCGTGAGCCTAAAGGGTGGCGCCTCCATCGAGGGCAACGAGCAGCACAACGAACAACTGGCAGGGCAACGGGCTGCCTCACTCTTAGGCTATCTGCAAGGTTTGTATCAGCTACTTGCCGACAAGGGTACTGTGCTGCCCGGTGGCGAGGACTGGGCCTACTTCGCACGGCTCATCGAAGAGGTGCCCGAGCTAAGTGACTATCGCGATGAGCTACGGCAAATTAGCACATTGCCCGTTGATGCCGACCAGAAAGAAGCGCTCTTCCGCAGGTTGGACCAAGGACATCCCTTTGTCCTGCTGAAGCAATTTGTATTCCCACGGATGCGGCGTGTAGAGTGTCGTGTGGACTATGAGGTTCGCCCCTTCGACGTGGCGGAAGCCCGGCAGGTGTACGCCAGCCATCCGCAACACCTTAGTCTCGAAGAGCTGTTTGGCTTGGCCAACGGTTACAAGAGTGACGATTCACGGTTTGGCGAAGTGTTCGAGACAGCCGTACGCCTCTATCCCAATGACAAGACGGCCAACCTGAATGCCGCGGCTTCCTACCTACAGAAAGGCGATGCCGCGCGGGCGGAGGAATACTTGGTCAAGGCTGACACCATGAGTGCGGAATACCTGAACGACATGGGGGTGTGCTTCTTGCTCAAGGGAGACTATGCGCAAGCGGCCGAATGGCTGGAACGAGCTGTCTCCAAAGGTTCGGCGCAAGCCATACACAACAAACAAGAACTCCAAAAGAAGCTGGATTCACTGAAGGAAATGAAGAGAAATAAATTAGAGAATAGAGAATAAGTAACTATTAAGTATTAATTAAGATCATTATTGTATGAAGAAGCTTTTAGTGAATGCCCTTGCCGTGTGCATGGCATTGGCAACCGGAACATTGACCAGCTGTTCCAATGAAGAAGACACAGTCTCAACCGACGGAGGGAAAAAAGTCTTTATGAAATTCGACCTGACGAAATTGAGTGGCGCTACCCGTGGGGTGAGCGACCCCGTTGCGGCGGGAACCGCACTTACGCTAACGAAGGCGACCATCGTTTTCTATGTGGGAACGGACTTTCGTGTAACGGAAACCTATACCGTGACTCCAGCCGGTACCACTGGCACGGGGGGCGATTATGGCGATTACTCGTTCGACCAGGTGAAAGCGGGTGTGGAAATCACCGGACTCGACCAAGCCACGACCAACGTATCCGTAGTGGGCAACACGGCCGTTAATGTAGCGATGGGTCAGCATTGGAGCAATTATATCGACGGGCATCTCATCAATGCCGGTACGCAAACCGGCACAGGCTCTATCGCCCTCTATGGCAAAACCGCGTTGGTGCAGGAACAGGATGGAACGTACACCGCCGATGTTACCTTGGCTCCCATCGCCGCACGCTTCGAGATTCCGAATGTAAGCGCAGGCAATGGCTTGAAAAGCTTTACGTTGAAGGGTATTTATATGGATAAGTTTTACCAGACGGCTAAGCTGAATGGCAACGTGAATGTAAATGCGACCGACCCCATTACGACCCTCAAGGGCTTGACTACGGTGGGTACGGACCTGAGCAATGACTATACAACGACCGGTAATCCGTTGGCCGTGAATTGGCAGGACAATCTCTTCGTTACGGGCCAAAATGTGGGAGTGACCGAAACGACCCCTGGTTCTCCCGGTGCTGGTAAGGTATGGGGATTCTATGTGTTTGCGCGTCCTTATAGCGGTTCCAACATGTTTGGTTTCAACACGCCTTATAGCGAAAGCACTTATGCGAGTGCTGCCTCGGCTACGGGTGGAACTCAAGTGCCGCGTATCATCTTCGAACTGGGAGATGTGGTGCCTACCGATCCAAGTTCCGAAAGCTCGTATGCGGGTAAGACGTGGTACGCCACCATCAGCGGATTTACCTATCTGGACCTTTCTACCACTACGCAGGTACCGGTTCAGTCCATTGTGGGAGGGTATGTATTTTCTACGCCTACCAGCTTTTCGCTGACGCTTGGCGATTTGCATCCCAATCCCAATCCCGGTAAGATTGACGTGTCACTGACTGTCACCCCGATGACATGGCGTACGCTGGAGGTTACTCCTGTGCTGCAATAACGGGGAGCGATTTGTGCTAAAAGAATAATTCCCGACGAGGGTTGTGGGGGAGGAGAGCTTCTTCTCCCCCCTCCTCTCTCTCTTTAACTTTCAAGCTAAGATGATAATGAATTTGCATAAGGCTATATTCTCATGGGTGCTCTTCTCCATCGTCCTGCTGTCCAGTTGCATCGACGAAAGCCTGGATGGCTGCTATGGAGAGGTGACTTTGCGCTTCGACTATCCGTACAATCCAGGTGTAGGCTTCTCCGACCGTGTGAGCCGTGTCAACATCGGGATTTATGGAGCGGCTGGCGAACAGGTCGGCACTATGCAAATAGAAAAGAACTCACTGAATGCCTTCCAAGGCTTTAAGACCCGCCTGCCTGAAGGAGAGTACACGGCCATCTGCTGGGGCAATGCTTACGCGAACACCTATATAGACCAAACGGGCAAGCAGGTGCGCCATCCCGACCTGCTGAACCCCGACGCGCAAATAGCCACGGACGACTCGTTGGCCTACGGACGTGTCGACTTTGAAGTGGTGTATGGCGACGACAATGAGGCTACCGTGCACTTCGAGCCGGCAGTCATCTACCTCGAGATAGCTGTCGTGGGAGTGCCCGTCCATCCCGATGGTACGTTGGATGAGGCCCATGCACCTTATATATGCTTGGATAACCTTGAAACCGAGATTTATGATTTCGACATGAACGACGCGGATACGGAACGCCGAACCTTTTACCCGGCTATGCAGGCTTTTGATGCCGGCAACCGGCTCATGGTGATGCGTACGGCCGTGCACCGCATGAACAACGACAACCCGGTCGTTGTCGATCTGATGAGCAACCATACCACCTCAACGCTGTTGAAACGAGTGGCGCTGAAAGACCTGATTGCCGACAATCCGGCTTATAGCATTGTCGCGCAAAAGGAGCTGACTATTTACATCACCTACGTGATGGGGATTAGTGCCGATGTCATTGTCCATCCCAAACCTTGGCAAGTCCTCCCTGTCCAACCTAACATGTAAAGTGTCGCTGCCCCTTGACCATTAGAATAGAAGATAATGAAGATACTAAGATATAGCAAGCTTATCCTGCCGTTCATCCTCCTTATGGGAGTCTTGTCTGGGGGATGTGAGGCTTCCGGCAATGACACGGATGCGGCAAGCGACGTAGACGTGATGCTGACCATCACCGTGAAGCAAGGCGCTGCCTCTACACGGACCGATGCGCCCACGGCCGGCAACCGCACGCCGTTGCTTGACCATGTATGGGCGCTCTTCGTCGAAGACGGGCTGGTGCTTGTGAGCAAGGCAGGAACGCTGGTCGAAGATGGCAGTGGGAACAAGATGGCTATCTTCAACAACATCCCCAAAACTGTGAAGAAGATACATGTGATAGGCTATCCGACGGCTACGTCGAACTCCCCCGACATGAGCTTCGTCGGCATCAACTCCACGGAGGCGAATGCACTGAAAACGATGGTGAACCTCTCGCGTCAGGACGATGCCGATGCTACGAAGGTGAACACGTATGGCAGTCTGGAGACTGACTTCAATAGCTATCCCAACGATGCCTCGGTAGAGCTAAGTATCTCTGTAGCGCCGGTCGTTGCCCGCATCGAGATTGCCAAGGTAGAGGCGGCCACTACCATCGGGGGGGAAGCCGTGCAGGGAGTCGTGACGCGGTTCGACCTCGATGCTATCTATCTCAACAATACCTATCGCTCTTTAGCGCTCGACCGGAAGACCAAACCGAATGTCGGCATCGTAAACTATGGAGGCAATGATGTGGGCAATAGTTCGCCATGGGGTGCCCCGGATTCCTATTATACAAAAGGTTGCTACGATGTGGTGGGCGGAACGGGAAAGGCTTCCTACACACCTTCCGTGGCGGGCAACCGTTGGGCATACTATGCCACGCCGCTCGCGGCCGAGGCAGGTAGCGGGACTACCATCAACGGCGAGGTACAGACAGTGCTCCCGCACGTACTCCTCAAACTCTCGAACATAGAGGTTGGGGGACATATCACCTCCGGGCCGCTCTTCCTCACCGTAAAGCAGTACAAGGACAAAGGTACGGGCCTTCCCGTCACCGAATTGTTGCCGGGCTTGGCCTATGTGATGAGCCTCTCTTTCGGGTTCGAGCATCTGTCGCCCCTGCCCGAGGTCGACGCGACCGACATCACCGTAGAAGTGGAGGTGAAGGACTGGGAGAACACGTTGATAGAAGATGTGCTCAATTAAGGTCGGAACAATAAAATAAGATGAAACGATGATATATCACCAGACATACAAAAAGGCTACCGTCCTGTGGAGTAGCGCATTGAGCCTGCTACTCTTTGTGGCCTGCGTGAACGAGAACGACAGGGACATACACCGGTTGAGTGGGGAGGGCGAATGCTTGGTAAGCTACCAGCTTCATGTCCCCGGCTCCTCTGTGGTGCCGACGCGCCAACTCTCTGCCGCGCAAGAATCGGCTTTGGGGAGCATAGCCGCATTGGTGTTCGGCAAGGATGGGACGTACTCCTACAAGGCTACCACCATGAACATTGACGCGGTGGGCGGCACGGTGAGCCTCAAGATGAAGCAGTCGGCCGATGCCAATGATACTTATCAAGTAGTGTTTATCGCCAATGCCGATGTGGACGACCTCGCTTTGGCTGGCAAGACGAAGAGTGAGGTGCAGGCCCTGCTGACTTATGCCTCAGTAGGCAAATGGGATACCACAACACCCCGAAACCTGCCGATGTGGGGGCAGACACCTTTGTTCCAAGTGGCCGAGGGAGCCACCTCGTTCACCGTGCAGATGTTGCGGGCAGTGGCACGCATCGACCTCAGCGTGGCAGCCAGCATGACCGATTACGAACTCACACACCTCTATTTATATAACAGCCGTACATCCGGTTTCCTTATTCCCACGGCCAATGCTGTCAGTGTGACGGCGACGGGAGCTTCCGTATCCCAAACATCCATCCCCACCGATGCCGGTACCAACACCGTTGCGATGGAGTACACCGTAACCGGTGGAGCCTCGGTGCGCGACATCTATGTGGCCGAGAATGATAAGGATGGCGAAGGGGGCACTTTGCCTACCTTCCTGGTGGCAGGCATCACTTATGGGGGCGAGGAGACATTCTACCGCATCGACTTGTCGGATATGCGGACAAACGCCGTGGAGCAGGCATCCGATCGCTACGACTTGCTTCGCAACAGGAATTACGTCGTCACCATAGAGAACATTAACGGTAGCGGATTTGCCACCAAGGAGGATGCTGCCCGCTCCGAGCTGCAAAACAATGTGGGCTACGTGGTAGATGCGGAGGAGAACGGCGCCTTTTCTGATATAGAGGTGTCGGGGAAATACTACTTCCAGGTCCTGCACGATGCCTTGGTAGGCGGAACGACAGGGGCGGCACTTAAAATACCTTTTAAGACCAATGTGAATGGTTTCTCCGATACAAACCTGGCGTGGGATACCGGCTATGGCCAGAATCTGGCGTTCGGCCTTGCGGATGTAAGCCAAGGAACCGACGGTGTCACTACGGGCAACATTGTCGTTACCTCAACCACCGGCAACAGTGGGACCGCTGCCATCAAGCACCTCCTGCGCATTACGCCGGCACCCATCGCTTCCTTTTCCATCACCATCAACCAAGACAAGGGACGTGCCCGCTATGAGCTGACCGATGCGGTGGTTCATGGCATCTACTTGCCTAAGATGACCATGGGAGGCGGACAGACCGTAGAGTACGACCTGCTCACAGACGTGCACTACATGGATGTGACAGTGAAGACGCTCGCTAACGATGACCTGTCGAACTACAATTGTGTCATCACCTCGAACGCCGTCAATGGTTACCAGTTTGCGTGCAACATACCTTTCAGTAGCCTCGTCCCCACCAGCTCGGACGGGACGTACACTTACTACACCGTACCGCTGCAAGGAGACGGCACGCCCGATAAGGGTGGATACAATTTCTTTAACCTCACCTCCGAAGGGGTTCACTTGGCCAACGAGGAGTCTGCCATCCGTTCGGAATACCCCAAGCAAGTGCGCGTCTTCGCCGGATACAACAATAAAAGTATATGGATGAATGCCTACTTCCAAGGTACGTACGGCTATGCCACCGAAAGCGGAGCCGCACAGCAAATGCTCGCTACCGAGGCCAATTACGGCCCGACCGGCACGGTGCCCTCCGAAGGTTTCAGCAAAACGCAATACAGGATGTGGACCTACGACCTCACCACCTCCACGCAGGCGTTTCCGTACTCGTTTGTCGACGACCTGAGCGCGGCCGTGGCGGGGGGGACTATGCCCGACATCATCATCCTCGGATTTGAGTATAACCTGCTCGACCCCGCCCTGACGGTTCTGAAGGACTATCTGGATGCCGGAGGCGTGCTCCTCCTGTTTGTCGACGATATCAACCATGGCAATACGGTGAACAACGTGAAGCTCTGCCAACTGCTACTCACTGCGTCGGCCATCACGGTACGCAACGGAGGCAGCTATGGCACCGGAGGAGGTGGGACGGCTTACCCCTTTGCCAGTGTGTCTGCCACAGGAAGCCAAGCACCTCAAGTGCCGGTGGGGGCTACTCCCGGCGATGAGGTGCTGAACGGCCCGTTTGGCAACCTCTTTGGCCTCCAATGGGGCGAGGATGCTTCGGCCACCGCCGGACTGACGGGGATCAGCGCCACCGAACCCATCGTCATCTATTCGTATGGCAGGGATCGCTATGGCACGGGAGATGTCACCTGCTTCCGGATGAAAGAGAAGGGGTTCTTCTATATAGGCGATGGTGGATTCATAGCGCAGGCCAACAAGCGCGATGGCGGATCGGGCAACCAACCCTTCTGGATGAGCGATAACGGTATCCCCATCCCGGACACTGATTATAACCCCGACGCCTACAACTCGCAGTTCTTTGCCAACATGATGTATTGGGCTATGGACTATGCGGAGTTCTACGGTCCCAACAACCATACCGAGGGGAAGAGTTATGCCGCTTGGAACAAATAAACAGTCAGAATGAAAAAGAACGATAGGATACGAAAAGCTCTGGCCATACTCAACCGGGCGATGGCCTTGGCGCTGGTAAGCAGCTTGGTGGCTTGTGCCGACCATACGTTCAGTGAACAGGGGACGGTGGATGGCGACGATGTGTACCTCACCCTCTCGCTAAGCACGGGAGCGATGGACGCTGCCGGTAGCGCGAAGACCCGGATGTCCGGTGCCGCCGAGAAGGATGTCGACAACGTCTCCGTCCTGGTGTTCCGCAAGGAGGCCGGCGCGGCCGACGAGACTGCCACGCTCTACTACGTGGCCGAGGTGACCGAAGTGATAAACTCCACCAACGGATTCTCTACGATAGCCAAGTTGCGCCGCTCCTTGGGCAACGAGGAGTACAGCCTGGTGGCGATTGCCAACATGGGCTACAATGTGGGAATGGCCTATTATGGCCTTACCAAAGCGGAAGTGCAAGCGGCCTTGACGGTCGACTTCGCCACGCTGTGGGATGCCTCCAGCTCCACTGCCCGGATACCTTTCTGGGGAGAGTCCGGCTTTGAGGTCATCACCCCCACCACCAGCTTCGAGAACGACAACCGCATCCACCTCTTGCGTGCCTTTGCCCGCTTCGACGTAGGTTTCAACTTCGACAAGGCCGGAGGGGTGAGCACCGACAATGAGACCTTCTTGGGCTTGGCGGGCTATACGCTCAAAACCGTGCACGTGTATCGCACCCGCGATAAGGCTGCCGTCATGCCCGAACTCAATAACTACGATGCCGCCAGCCATAAAGTAACTGCCCCCTCCGTGCTGGGCAACCTCAAGAATACAGGGGCGCAAGGTAGTGGCGACACGGGGTTGACCTACGCGGCATCGCCGACGTTGGGAGCTTCCGTACGCGACATTTACCTACCCGAGAACAACGCCGACCAGCCCGACCAGGCTACCGTCATTGTAGTAGGCATCGAAGCCGCGGACGGCCATCTGGGGTATTACGGGATGATGTTGGACACCAATGCCGACGGCAATGCGGACCCCGTGCTGCGCAACCACCGCTATGTGTTCAGCATAGCGGGCATTACGGGTCGCGGGCAGGACGATCCCGACGATGCCCTGCACACCGTCACCCCCGACATAAACTACCACATCGTGGAGTGGGACGAACAGGCGGAAGATGCTTATATATCGGGCAACTATTACTTCAAGCTGTCGAGCCGTGCGGTGCGCCTGCCCGTCAACAAGAACGACAATGTGCAACTGACCTACGAAACCAACCTCCCCCCTTCCAAGGTGAGCTGGGCTTGGGATGCCACGGCACCAGCCTATTCGGATGCCGTGAGCTATACTGTGGATACACCTGTTACCACCAATGGTGTCACGACCGGTGCGCTTACCTTCCATGCCCCTTCCAATAGTACCGGAGTAGTCATTGTCAACCCACTCCATTTTGTAGCGGGCGATATACAAGGGGCTGTCACCGTCACGCAAAACTATATCCCGATGGATTACGGACTAAACTGCGGGTCCATCAAGCTGTATGGTGGCTATATGCTCAATGCCTATCCCAACAAGACCGTGAACTATATCGAGATGGAGCTGACCAACATCGTGAACGACATGTTGGGCGCCACGTGGATAGTACAGACGGATGCCTTCAATGGATTGAGTTTCAGCGGCACGGGGACTTTCACCAAGCTGGGCAAGCAGAAGATAAAGCTTTATCCCGACGAGAGTAAGCTGATGACCCACGGAGGGACGGCTACGCTCAACATCACCTGCAATAGCACCAGCCAGACGCTGCCAACCACCTGTACGGTCGACGTGACCATCGGGTTCAAGACAAAGAGAATATTGTCATTCTCCGACGGAGGAGGCTATGGGTATGGCGGCAACAATCCGGTTTCCGGTTCCTATCATTTCCTTCATAGCCCTTCCAACTTCGGCATCGACACCGGGACCGTACCTGTCAGCGGATTGGATTTTACCTACCGTGCCGTTGGAGCCATGGGGGTGGACGATATCGCCGAGATAGAGAAAGACCCCGATATTATCATCGTCGGGCATGCCAGCTATTGGGACTACAACTCGGCTGCGCAGAGGGCCATACTGAACTATGTCAACCGTGGAGGGGTGCTCGTCCTGCTCTACGAAGTATATGGCGAAAACCTCAATGCCGATCCCTCTACCGGAGGGGACCAACGCATCACCATCCTCTTTGACAACAAGGTGACTTACGACGACGATGGTGGTGGCGGTGGAGGCTCCGTGAACCTGGTGGACTGCAGCCAGCCCAACGACCCTATAGCGACCGGCATAGTGGGCGGGCAACAATATTTCTCCTCTATCGAAGGCACCTATTGGGGCGAAGATTATGGTGCCAGCTGCCTGATGACGATTGTACCCGGCTACGAGGATGAGTTTGTGACTTATACCGCCAATACCGCCAACGCCAATGGAGGTTATACCATGCTTCGCTACCTGAAGAAGAACATTGTATGGGTGGGCGACGGCGGGTTCCTGTCGTGCGATACGCCGGAGATTACCCGTACCCGCGTGGTAGATGGGGTGACATATACCTGGAACGGGGTCGACAGCGATGGCATTTGCCCCTATGCCCTCACTACCGATGGTACCTATCGTCCGTCCATGAAGCCTTATAGCTCTAACTTTAGGACCTTGGCGAACAATGCCGGTATCTTTGCCAACATCATGGCATGGGCCATCTACCAAGCTGAATACCACGGCATCAATTCCGGCGGGCTGAGTGGGGTGTAGCCCCTCTTTTGCCCCGAATCCCGGCAAATATAAAAGGCTACCTATCATTGGGTAGCCTTTTTCTTCGTATCTATAGCTAAGTTTGTGTACATTTGCGCCGTCGCATCTAAATTAAGAAAGGTATGCAATCGAAAACACATAGCTATCTGCTGACGTTGGGGCATCTTTGTACCGATGTCAACCAAGGGGCACTCTCGGCCATGCTCCCCTTCATCATCACTGCCTACGGGTTCAGTTACGCCAGGGCCTCCATGCTGGTGCTGGGGTGTAGCATCATCTCATCGGTCGTGCAGCCGCTCTTCGGGTGGCTGGGCGACAAGCTTCAACGGCCGTGGTTCATGAGTCTTGGCATCTTACTGGCCGGGGCGGGCATCTCCATGCTGGGGCTGTTCAGCACGTTTGTCCCCCTTTTCTGCTGCACGATGCTTACCGGTGTGGGGGTAGCCCTCTTTCATCCCGAAGGGGGGCGGCTGGCCAATGTGGTGGCCGGGGCCAACAAAGGTGAGGGGATAGGCAACTTCGCCGTAGGGGGGAATCTCGGCTTTGCCGTGGGACCGCTGTTGGTGGCGCTGACCTTCCCCGCGCTGGGCATGAAGGGCGCTTTCCTGTTTATCATCCCCGCCATCATCTCGTCGGTCTTGCTCCTCTCGCAGGTGCGGCGTTTCCAGTCGTACACCGCCATCGAGGAGGAGCGCATCCGTGAGGCACACATTGTGCTGCGCGACAACTGGCGTGAATTCTGGAAGGTGACGACGGTCAACATCTTGCGCTCCGTGGTTACCCGTAGCCACCTGGTCTTTATCCCGCTCTATTGGGTGGCGGTCTTCTCGGAGAGCGACGCGCATGGCTCGCTTATGCTCACGCTCTTCACCTTTACCGGTGCTTTTGCCACGTTCGTGGGCGGACGGGTGTCCGACCATATTGGCTTCCGCAACTGTATCGTCATCTGCGGGGCGCTGATGACGGCCAGCATCCTCGGTTTCTTCTTCGCACAGGGCAATGTATGGCTGGCGGGTGCGCTCATGCTCTGCACCTCCATCTTCCTCAACTTCGCCTATAGTCCGGTGGTGGCGCTCTCGCAAGGTTACCTGCCCAATCACATCGGGCTGGCCAGCGGCATATCGCTGGGTGTGGTGGTCAGCATGGGCGCACTGGCCGCTCCCTTCCTCGGAGCGATAGGCGACAAGCACGGCCTGCCGTTGGTCTTCCTCATTATCAGTGGAGTAAGCTTCTTGGTACTGCTGCTCTCGCTCTTCCTCAAGAACGATAAAGCGAGGGTGGGTGAGGAGTGATCTCATTCTTCATTTCCTCTTCTTTCTCATCTTCCCGCTTTGCGACCTTCCTCGCTACTTCGCGGTATTGGTTGGGCGAGAGGTTATACCGCTTCTTAAACAGTCGGTAGAAGGAGGCTTGCGAGAGGCCCACCTGTAGGGCAATGCTCTCCACTTTGGTGTTGTCGTTCAGCTCCAGCAGACGGCAAGCCTCGTCCAGCTGTAATTCGCGGGCAAACTCATAGAGGGTTTTGCCCGTCACGTCCTTCACCGCTTCGCGCAGGTAGGTGCGGTTGGTCTGTAGGGCAGCGGCGGCCTCGTTGGGCGAGGTCTGCTCAAGGTTGGCAAAACGCTGCTCCTCCAGTAGAAAGGCATAGAGGCGAATCACCAGCTCCTCTTGGTTGGCATCTGCACCTCCCGTGTGGGTGATGTCTTTGAGGAACGGAGAAGTGTAAGCCTGTTTTATCCCTCCCCCGGAAAACACAGTATATTGCTCTGTTTTAGGTTGTTGTGCGAGTAATGGCTGATCTGTTGTGAGTTTCCCTTTCTTCGCCAGCCACAGCTCACGGATATAGGAATAGATAAGTTTCTGGCGGTTCACCATCCGTCGGCTATGCCAGATGTAGACACCCACCACGACGGTGAGAAACACCAAGCCGCCGATGATTAAGAATAGCTGCGCATGTATCTGCTGTTGCTTCTTTTTAATGCTGTCCAACTCCTCCATCACCAAGATCCGCTTGGAGATGGAGGGTACTTTGGTGACAGGCTTATCCACCAACGGGGAGGCGATGCTCACACACGGGCACAACATTAACCAGCCTGCCACGAGGTATGGATACACAATACGTTTTTTCATTTATGCTTTTTTTTGACCTCTTTCTTGCCTCGTACTCATTTACGATATTCAATAGCAAAAGTAACAGTTTGTTTGCTCAAAAAGTAAGAACGAAAGTTAAATTGCCCCAGTGAGGGAATTATTGCCGCTATAAGAGACGTACTTATGCTTGAGGCGACCGCAAAGAAATGAAGAACGAGGAAATGAAGAATTAGGAATGAAGAATGGGTGGGCGAGGGGAGAGTGGTAAATAGGAGTTTATGTGAGTGATGAGCGGTGAGTGATGAGTGATTAGCAGTACACGATTCTGACACGGCAGTGGTAACTGAAATCCTCCTCTCCCGCGGAGGGGAGGTGCCTGAAAGGCGGAGGGGGAGGGACAAATAATGAACGTACATATTAATATTATATCATCGAATACGCCTTCCCTGCCTGATTATTGTATTAAATAGGTATTCTGCTTTTTTGTCCCTCCCC
>JAISIX010000196.1 GCA_031261805.1 Mediterranea sp. (in: CFB group bacteria) | reverse complement strand
AGTGATTGCCACCAATGGCCAGACCATCGCCGTCGCCCGACACTTGCCAAACGGTGAGGTTTGGGTTTGCCACCTTGGCACCGGTAGCTACGGCGGCAGCACGTCCGTGGATGGTGTGGAAGCCGTAGGTATTGACGTAATAGGGCAGGCGCGAAGAGCAACCGATGCCGGAGATTACGGCCGTGTCGCACGGAGCCACACCCAGTTCAGCCATGGCCTTGTACAGCGAGTTCAGAAAGGCGTGGTCGCCACAGCCCGGACACCAGCGAGGCTGGCCTCCTTTAAAATCTTGTATGGTGTATGCTTGTTGTTCACTCATCTCTTATTCCTCCAATAATTTAGTAAACGCATCAGTCAATTCTTTGGTTACGAACGGTTGTCCCTTCACTTCGTTGTATTGGCTGATGTTCAGCCCGGGAACTTTCATGCGCAGGTAGCCGGCAAACTGCCCAAGGTTCTGCTCGGCTACCACAATCTTCTTGTAGCGACGTAGTACCTCAGCGGTGTTCTTCGGCAGCGGATTGATGAACTGGAAGTGAGCCAGCGCCACCTTTTTGCCCTCCTCGCGGAGCTGCTCCATGGCCGAGCGCAGATGGCCATAAGTACCACCCCAACCTACGATCAGCAGGTCGGCGTCGGCATCGCCCAGCACTTCAAGCTCGGGGATGTAGTCGGCTATCTTCTCTACTTTGGCTTCGCGCAACTTCACCATCCTGTCGTGATTCTCGGCATCGGTAGAGATGGCGCCGGTATAGTTGTCCTTTTCCAGACCGCCGATGCGGTGGGTGAAGCCTTCTGTTCCGGGCACGGCCCAGTAGCGTACGCCGGTCTGCTCATTGCGCATATAGGGTGTCCAGTGGCCGGCCATGTCGGGAGTGACGTAGGGCGGCTTGATGGCTGGGTACTCGTTGAGGTTGGGCAGCTTCCAGGCAGCGGAGCCGTTGGCTACAAAGGCATCGGTGAGCAACACCACGGGTGTCATGTGTTCCAAGGCTATCTTGGCGGCCATGTAGGCGGCATCGAAGCAGTTGGTGGGCGACGTGGCGGCAATTACCGGCATGGGGCTTTCGCCGTTGCGTCCGTAGAGCGCCTGTAGGAGGTCGGTCTGCTCGGACTTGGTGGGCATACCCGTTGAGGGGCCGCTACGTTGCACGTCGATGACTACCAGCGGCAGTTCGCTGATGACGGCCAGGTTCATCGCCTCGCTCTTCAGGCAGATGCCCGGTCCGGAGGTGGTGGTAGCCGCCAGCGCTCCTGCGAAGGAGGCGCCTACAGCCGAGGCACATCCGGCAATCTCATCTTCGCACTGTACCGTCTTTACGCCGAGCGATTTATGCTTGGCCAGCTCATGTAGGATGTCGGTGGCAGGGGTGATGGGGTAGGATCCCAGGTAGAGCTGCAACCCGGCCTTTTCGGCAGCGGCTATCAGGCCGTAGGCCGTAGCTTTGTTGCCATTGATATCAGTATATAGGCCTTTGGACTTGGGAGCTTTGCTTTCTATCCGGAAGGTAGTAGTGGAGGCGTGCGTGTTTGCGCCATAGTTGTAGCCGTCGTTCAACACCTTGATGTTGGCGGCCGCAACTTCCGGCTTCTTGGCGAATTTCTCGTTCAGCATCTTCTCGGCGGCGGCGAGGTTGCGGTTGAACAGCCAGCACACCAGCCCGAGGGCGAACATGTTTTTGCACCGGAGGGCCGACTTGTTGTCCAGCCCGGAGTCTTTCAAACTCTCTTTGCACATCGACGAGATGGGCACTTCGAGCACTTGCTGCTTGATGCCCAGTTCCTCGAAAGGATTGTCGGTGGTGAACTTTGCCTTCTCCAGGTCCTTGCTTCCGAAGGAGTCGGAATCGGTAATCACCAGCCCTTGCGGACTACAGAATTTGATTTGTGTTTTCAACGCGGCCGGGTTCATTGCCACCAACACGTGGCAACGGTCGCCGGGTGTGTACACTTGTCCTGCGCCTACGTGGATTTGAAAACCGGAAACGCCGGTCAGCGAGCCTTGCGGGGCGCGGATGTCTGCCGGATAATCGGGAAACGTAGAAATGTCATTTCCCACCGTAGCCGACACATTCGAGAAGATGTTCCCGGCCAGCTGCATGCCGTCGCCGGAGTCACCGGAGAAGCGCACAACGACCTCTGCCAGTTCTTTCACCATCAATTCATCTGCCATAACTTTACTTAGATTTAATCTCATTAACTGAAAACGAGCACATTTATATAGTAATAACGTGTCTCGCCTTTATTTTGGTTGCAAAGGTGAGAAAGTTAATTGTAATCTCAAAGAAAAACGGCTGTAATCGCTGTTTCAGCAGCCAATAATTTGCCAATCGCAGAAGTATCCGCTCGCTTTATGCTTGCTTAATCAGCGGAAAGCCTTATCTTTGCAGCCGATTAAACAGGGCCTTGTAGTTCAACGGATAGAATAGAAGTTTCCTAAACTTTAGATAGGGGTTCGATTCCCCTCGAGGCTACTGATACGAACAGTGAGAAGATAGCTGCTCCTTATGGGGCGGCTATTTTTTTGAAGAATGGAATCACTTTTTAGTGAATATGCCAAGAAAAGCTGTATATTTGCAGTAAATCAAGTAATAGTATGAGGGTAGTATTCGAAAAGCGGTATCTTCTGGAGCTTTATCAAAGCGGCAAGACATCCGATAAAAAGCATCGGTTCCAGTCTGAAGTAATCAAAGGCTATGCGAAAGCTATTTATCGCTTGGAAAAGGCTAAGGCTTTAGAGGATTTGTATCTGTACAATTCTCTCAACTATGAAGTGCTACGTGGTGATAGAGAAGGCGTTCACTCCATACGTGCAAATCTGCAATACAGGGTGGAATTTACCGTTACCGTCATCGGTGATGAGGAAGTCACCACAATTTGTAATATCATCGAGTTGTCGAACCACTATAAATGAAAAAGTTATGATTACAATTAAGGGGGTTGACCCCAATATGATTGCAAACAACATCGACCCGTTTTACCCGATACATCCGGGTGAAATATTAAAGGATGAAATCGAGGCTCGTGGCATCTCTCAAAAGAAGCTTGCGGAGCAAATGGGCGTTGCTTACTCATACCTCAATGAGGTGTTGAATGGCAAACGTCCGGTGAATACCGATTTTGCATTGCGCATAGAGGCAGCTTTGGGTTTGGAGCCTACCGCACTGCTTAACATGCAAATGAGCTACAATATGCAGGTGGCTAAAAAGGATGCAAAACTCTCCAAATGCCTTGCGGAAATTCGTAAGGCGGTGGCAGTGGCTCTTTAGGGGTAAAACTCCATTTTTGTGCAGTTGTGGCACAAATGTGACATGAAAGGTTTTCAATGCGCCAATAGTTTGACATATAGCTGTTGGCGCTTCGTGTATAGTGACGTTTACACGATGCTAAAGGAATAGGGGGTTGCGTAGAAATACGCAACCCCCTATTATTTAATGATATATGAGAGCTATTCGCTTACACTTCTTCGTCGGGCGTTACTCCTTCTATCTTTTTGTTCTTCATCATGTTGTACGCAATGGGAGATGCGATGAACAGGGATGACAGCGTACCGATGACAACGCCCAAAATCATGGCGAAGGCAAAGCTGCGGATGGAGTCACCACCGAGGATGAAGATACAGATAAGCACAATCAGGGTACTCATCGAGGTGTTGATGGTACGGGCCAACGTGGTGTTCAGCGAGTCGTTGAACAGTTGTCGGCGGTCACGCTTGGGATAGAGGTGGAAGAACTCGCGCACACGGTCGAAGATAACCACCTTATCGTTGATAGAGTAACCGATGGCCGTCAAGATGGCACCGATGAACGTCTGGTCTATCTCAAGCGAGAAGGGAACGATACCCCACAGCAATGAGTATGCACCGACAATCATCACCGTGTCGCAGCTTAGCGCGGCGATAGAGCCTACGCTATAAGCGATGTTGCGGAAACGGATGAGGATGTAGAGGCCTATGGCGATGAGTGCCAGCACTACGGAGTAGATGGCGCCCGTCTTGATGTCGTCGGCCATGCTCGGACCTACCTTCTGCGAGCTGATAATGCTACCGCCGGTATGGTTGTCGCGGTCGATAAACGTGGCCAACGAGATGTTGTTGGTCAGTAAAGGCTTCAGGGCTTCGTACAAGCGTGCCTCAATCTCGGAGTCTACGTTGTTCCCTTCATCCTGTATACGGAAGTTGGTGCTGATACGCACGGTCTTCTTGTCGGTACCGATGGCAATCACACTTACGTTGGCTCCTTCAAAGTCGTCGGCCACCAGTTTGCGCACCTCTTCTACCTGTACAGGGTTCTCAAACTGCACTTTGTAGTTGCGGCCTCCGGTGAAGTCGATGCTCTGGCTCAAGCCACGGATGCCAAATGAACCGATGCAGACGAGGAGGATAGCCAGCACTATAACCATGGCTTTCTTGTTGAATCCCATGAAGTTGAAGTGGGTGTCCACCAACATCTTGCGCGAAATAGCCGAGGTGAAAGTCAGTCCCAGCCACTTGTCCTTGTTCATGAAGTGCTCATATACCAAGCGAGTGATGAACACGGCGGTGAAGAACGACACAACGATACCGATAATCAGCGTAGTGGCGAAACCACGGATAGGACCTGTACCGAAGTTGAACAGGATGATACCGGTGAGGACCGAGGTCAAGTTGGAGTCGAAGATGGCCGAGAAGGCGTTGGAATATCCATCGGAGAGGGCTTTCTTCACACCCTTGCCGGCACGGAGTTCCTCTTTCGTACGTTCGTAGATGAGCACGTTGGCATCCACCGCCATACCCAGCGAGAGCACCATACCGGCGATTCCCGACATGGTAAGCGCTGCTTGGAAAGAGGAGAGGATTCCGAGTGTGAAGAAGAAGTTGAGGAACAATGCCCCGTTGGCTACCATACCGGGGATAAAGCCATACATGACGCACATGTAGATCATCAGCAGGATGAGGGCGACGATGAACGAGAAGACACCGGCGTTGATGGACTCTTGTCCCAGCGACGGACCTACGATGTCTTCCTGTACGATGTGTGCGGGAGCGGGCATCTTACCCGACTTGAGCACGTTGGCCAAGTCCTTGGTCTGCTCGGGGGTGAAGTGGCCGCTGATTTCGGAACGGCCGCCGGTAATCTCGGAGTTCACCGTGGGTGCGGAGTACACGTAGTTGTCCAGTACGATAGCGACGGAGTGACCAATGTTGGCCTTCGTGAGCTGTGCCCAACGGCGGGCGCCGTCGTTGTTCATCGCCATGGTGACGATGGGCTTGCTGTAGGTGTTAAACTCGTCTTTGGCGTCGGTGATGACATCGCCTTCGAGCGGTGCCTTGCCGTTGCGCTCGGTCACCCGGATGCAGTAGAGCGCAAACATCTGTTGCTTGGCATCTTCGGCGGACACGCCCCATTTCAGGCTGAGGTCTCTCGGGAGTTCGGCCTTTATCTCGGGCATGGCGAGGTATTTGTCTACCGTCGCGGTATCTTTGTAGTTCACGTAGCCGATGACCGGGCCTTGGCCGCTGGAGTTGAGCTGCATGATGGAGAGCAACGGATATTGCTTCTTCAACTCGGCTTGCTTCTGGGCGTCGTTCTGGTTGGCGGCCGTCTCCCCTTTCAGGGCGGCAGCCAAGCTGTCGGCAGCGCTTACGGCTTTCTTGGGTTCGACGGCTGTGGTGTCTTTTTGTGCTTCGTTCGTAGAGTCGCTTTTCGTCTCTGAGGCGAGAAGCGTACGCAGCTTGGCATCGGCGCTCTGCATAGCAGGCAGGATGTCTTTGGCATCGTATGTTTCCCAGAACTCGAGGTTGGCCGACCCTTGGAGCAGCTTGCGCACACGTTCAGGCTCTTTGATGCCCGGCAGCTCCACCATGATACGTCCCATCTTGTCTTCCAAGCTCTGGATGTTGGGCTGTACCACGCCGAAGCGGTCGATACGGGTACGGAGCACGTTGAAAGAGTTCTCCACCGCGGCTTTCACCTCGGCGCGAATCACTTTCTCTACGTCTGCGTCGCTTGATTGTTGATTGACTTTGTCTTTTAATTGTTGGGTGGCGAAGAGTTCGGCCAATTTGCCATTAGGTACGAGCTTCTTGTAATCCCTGACGAACAGGGTAATCACGTCGTCCTGGCTGTTGATGGCCTCTTTGGCGGCCTGCGCCAATGCTTGGTTGAACGCTTCGTCGGGTTTGTGACCGGCCAATGCCTTGATGACATCGGGTACAGACACTTCGAGGATGACGTTCATACCACCCTTTAGGTCGAGGCCTAAACTAATCTCCGCCTCGCGACATTGTTTCAGTGTCCAGTTACCCAGCCATACCTTCTCATTCGAGAGGGAATCAAGGTAATCCTGCTCCACCTTCGGATCTCCTTTCGCAATCTCTTTCGCCTTGTTGGTATAGTGGCGTGTCACGAAGGAGAAGGACAGGTAGAACACGCATACCAGCGTGAGTAATACCGCAAAGACCTTTACTAATCCTTTGTTTTGCATTTTACTTTTTAATTTATTGTT
>JAISIX010000163.1 GCA_031261805.1 Mediterranea sp. (in: CFB group bacteria) | reverse complement strand
AGTAGTGAATCGGTTCATTAATATCGTTAGATTTATATGTGATAACTTTTATTGGGCACAAATATACGAAAACAACGCAAAAGAAAGCGTACCTTTGCGGCACTAATTAGATAAATAAGGATAGTAATGAAACAGTTTGTAAAGCCATTCCGGTTCACTCCCGAGAACTACTCGGCTGCCGTAGAGGCAAAAATCCAGAAACTGAGGAAACTCAAATATAAGCTTCCCATGCGTAAGACGTTGCGCACACCCGAGCAGCTTGCCGGCATCCGCGAAAGCGCCAAAATCAACACCGCCCTGCTCGACTTCCTCTCCGAGAACATCCGTGAAGGCATGTCGACCCTCGAGATTGACAAGCTGACGTACGACTTCACTACCGCTCATGGCGCCATCCCCGCGCCGCTCAACTACGAGGGCTTCCCCAAGAGCGTATGCACCAGCATCAACGACGTGGTGTGCCATGGCATTCCCAACGAGAAGGAAATCCTGCGTAGCGGAGACATCGTCAACGTCGACGTCTCTACCATCTACAACGGCTACTTCTCCGATGCCTCGCGTATGTTTATGATTGGCGAGGTCAGTCCCGAGAAACAGCGCCTCGTGCAGGTCACCAAGGAGTGCCTCGAGATAGGCATCGCCGCCGCTCAACCTTGGAAACAACTGGGCGACGTGGGTGCCGCCATACAGGCACATGCCGAGAAGAACGGCTTCAGCGTGGTGCGCGACCTCTGCGGGCACGGCGTGGGCATTGAGTTCCACGAAGACCCCGACGTAGAGCACTTCGGCCGGCCGGGCACGGGCATGGTCATCGTGCCTGGCATGACGTTCACCATTGAGCCGATGATTAACATGGGTAGCTACGAGGTGTATATCGACGAGGCCGACGGATGGACCGTCTATACCGACGACGGGCTACCCTCCGCGCAATGGGAGAACATGCTGCTCATTACCGAGACGGGCAACGAGATACTCACTTACTAATCCTCCTCTCACCCCCTCCCCATGGAACTGATACTCCTACTCCTCATCGCCGCCGGCGTGGCGGCGATGCTCTTCCGTACGCTCGCCGGAAAGCGTGAGACTGATGCCCTCCAGCAAGCCCTCCGCCAGCAGATGCAGGAGAACCGCGAAGAGCTGAACCGCAGCATCCGCGAGCTACGCATGGAGATGACGCAGACGCTGGCGCAGAACATGCAGCAGCTGCAAGATGCCCTGCACAAAAACATGCTCACCAACGGAGAGTTGCAACGCCAGCGCTTCGACACCATGGCCCGCCAACAAGAGCAATTGGTGAAGTCCACCGAGAAACGGCTGGACGACATGCGCCTGATGGTGGAAGAGAAGTTGCAGAAAACGTTGAACGAACGCATTGGGCAGTCGTTCGAGATTGTCCGTTCGCAGCTGGAGAACGTGCAGAAAGGACTGGGCGAGATGAAGACGTTGGCGCAGGACGTGGGCGGACTGAAGAAGGTGCTTTCCAACGTCAAGATACGAGGCACCTTTGGCGAGGTACAGCTCAGCGCCCTGCTGGAGCAGATGTTGAGTCCGGAGCAATACGAGGCCAACGTGAAGACGAAGAAGAACTCCACGGAGTTTGTCGAGTTCGCCATCAAGCTGCCCGGCAAGGACGATGCCGCGGGCACCGTCTACCTCCCCATCGACGCTAAGTTCCCCAAAGACGTGTACGAGCAGTACTACGACGCCTTCGAGGCGGGTGATGCCGCCGCCATCGAAATAGCGGGCAAGCAGCTGGAAGCCACCATCAAGAAGATGGCTCGCGACATACACGACAAGTATATCGACCCGCCTTTCACCACCGACTTCGCCATCCTTTTCCTCCCCTTCGAGAATATCTACGCCGAGGTTATCCGCCGCACTGCGCTGGTAGAGGCGCTCCAGAAAGACTTCAAGATAGTAGTAACCGGCCCCACCACCCTGGGTGCCATCCTCAACAGCCTGCAGATGGGCTTCCGTACGTTGGCCATCCAGAAGCGTACGGGTGAAGTATGGAGCGTGTTGGGAGCGGTGAAGACCGAGTTTGGAAAGTTCGGTGGCCTGCTGGAGAAGGTGCAGAAGAACCTGCAAAGCGCTGGTGACCAGCTGGAAGAGGTGATGGGCGTGCGTACCCGCGCCATCGAGCGCAAACTACGCCAAGTGGAGCAGCTCCCTGCCGACGAGAGCCGCCAGATACTACCCCTGACAGACGACTGACAGACATTTTTCGCACCCTGCCTACAGAAAAAAACGCCGATAGTATTTGATATATAAAAATTATGTCTACCTTTGCAGCGCTGTTAGGCAGAACGCTGCCGATAGTAGAAAATAGTGATAGGCGGTGGTAGCTCAGTTGGTAGAGCATCAGCTTCCCAAGCTGAGGGTCGCGAGTTCGAGCCTCGTTCGCCGCTCACATTGGCAATCAGGCGGTTACGTTTCGACGTAGCCGCTTTTTTTGTGGCTTGTTTTTAATTGATTTTCTTTTTTTAGCCTGCGTGCATCGAAGTCTCGTGTTTTTGTGTAAATTTGCCGCATGGAAACTAACTTTGAAAGATATAAAAACAACGACATGAAGAAAGAAGATTTTGACTACAGCCTTATCCCTGGCAATTTTTTGTATTGCCTCAACCGGCAGTGCCCTCGTTCTGGCGAGTGCCTGCGTTACCTCCTGTCTGAATATGGAGCTTCGAAGGATGATGCGATTACGGTCGTCAGCCCCACCTTTGTCACTCGCGATTGCCGCTTTTATGCCCCCAACCGCAAGGTTCGTTTCGCCTTAGGTATCACGACGCTCTACGACGACCTGCCTCACAAAGTGATGCGTACCCTCAAGCAAATGCTCATTGCATACTTCTCACAGGCCACCTATTACCGCTGGAAACGCCAAGAACGTCTCATCTCCCCCGAAGAACAAGGTATCATCCTCTGCATCTTCCGTAGCGTCGGCATCCAATCTGCCCCTCGTTACGACCAATACGTGGAGCAATACGAATGGCAAACCTCGGTATTGGTAGACTCACACCCCGACATATAATAAGCAGTAAGGCTTTTTCTACGTATTAATACGCCTTCTTCCGGCTCTTTTCGAGTGGTAGGTCTTTCCGCCGTAGCGAGAATACTTTTTCGCTTCAGCGAAAATAGTTTTTCGTTGGAGCGAAAATAAATTTTCGTTGTGGCGAAAAAAGTTTTTCGCTGAAGCGAAAAAATAATGGAGTGCATGGATGCTGAAAAACAGGTATTTAGGTGGAATGAGGAAGCTGCATATCCTGTTTTTGCGGCTAAGGCGAGGGCCTATGGAGACTGCCGATGAATTGTTGCGTTTTCGCGACTATTCAATAAGGCTGTTGTTAGCTCAAAGCTGTGTATAATACAGAATAATCAAGGGAGAAAAGAGATTAGTGGCTCGATTCCTCCATGTTTGAACGGGGTAAATGGCGAGAGAAAACGTAGTGGAAATGGCTCTTTTTGCCCGTTTCCCTACGTTTATAACAGATTCTTCCCTATATTTGTACCGCATTAAGCTAATAAGTGCTTCGGCAATCCAAGATATAGTATGAGTACAGAGAAACAGATAGAAGAGAGCTTCATTAAGAAGCTCGTAGAACTGAAGTACACTTATCGTGAAGACATTCGGGATAAGGATACCCTTGAGACCAATTTCAGAAGGAAATTTGAGGCTCTCAATCGGGTACATCTATCCGACAATGAGTTTGAACGCCTGCTCCGACAGATTGTAGACCCGGACGTGTTTGCTTCTTCGAAAAGGCTGCGCGAGCGAAATACGTTCCAGCGTGAAGACGGTACGCCATTACAATATACCTTGGTCAACACCAAGGAGTGGTGTAAAAACGAGTATGAGGTTATCAATCAACTTCGCATCAACACCGGCAACAGCTTCCAGCGATACGATGTGATCCTACTCATCAACGGGCTGCCGGTGGTACAAGTAGAGCTGAAATCCTTGGGGATAAGCCCTCGACGTGCCATGCAGCAGATTGTGGACTATAAGAAAGACCCGGGCAACGGATACAGCAATACGCTGCTTTGCTTTATGCAGATATTCGTTGTGAGCAATCAGACGAATACCTACTTCTTTGCCAACAATAACAACAAGCATTTCAGCTTCAACGCCAACGAGCAGTTCTTACCGGTCTATCAATCGGCAGACAAAGAGAATAGAAAACTCACTAATCTGTACGATTTCTCAGAGTGGTGTCTCGCCAAATGTAGATTAGGAAAGATGATTAGCCAATACATGGTATTGGTGGCAAGCGAACAGAAATTACTCATGATGCGCCCGTATCAAATATATGCAGTCAAAGAGATTGTGGATTGCATCCACGAGAACAAAGGGAACGGCTACATCTGGCATACCACCGGAAGTGGCAAAACGCTGACTTCGTTCAAAGCATCTACCTTGCTCAAAGACAATCCGGATATAGACAAGTGCTTCTTTGTGGTAGACCGCAAGGACTTGGACAGGCAGACGCGCGAAGAGTTCAATAAGTTTCAGGAAGGTTGCGTGGAGGAGAACACGAATACGGAGATGTTGGTAGAACGGATGCTCTCCGACGACTATGCCGACAAAGTGATAGTCTGCACCATCCAAAAGTTGGGCTTGGCGCTCGACCCGAAAAGCAAACGAAGCTATAAGGAACGGTTGAAGCCGCTGAAAAACAAGCGAATGGTTTTTATCTTTGATGAATGCCATCGCTCGCAGTTTGGCGACAATCACGATGCCATCAAGAACTTCTTCCCCCATGCGCAACTCTTTGGCTTCACCGGTACGCCTATCTTCGAAAAGAATGCTATCTATACAAAGGTAGTAGGTGAAGAGGCATCCATGAAGACAACGGATGATATTTTTCAGCATCCATTGCATACGTACACCATCACCAACGCCATTGAAGACCAAAATGTGCTACGCTTTCAGGTGGATTACTACAAACCGGAAGGCAAGGACAAACCGAAAGCAGATGAAACCCTATCCAAACGCGCCGTGGTGGATGCCATCGTGAGCAAGCACGACAAGGCGACGAACCAGCGGCGGTTCAACGCATTGTTTGCAACGGCTTCTATCAATGACGCTATTGCGTATTATGACTTGTTCAAGAAGAAAAACGAGGAATTGAGCAAAGCGGGTGAATGTATCGAACCCTTCAACATAGCCTGTGTGTTCTCGCCACCTGCGGAGGGAGACAAGGACATCCAGCAAATTCAAGAGGACTTGCCGCAAGAGAAACAAGACAACGAACAGGAACCCAATAAGAAGAAAGCGGCTCTCCAGGCGATTATCGCCGATTATAACCATCAATATGGCACCAACCATTCGCTCGGCGAGTTCGACCTATACTATCAGGATGTGCAAAAACGCATCAAAGACCAGCAATATAGCAACGAAGATTATCCGCACAGCAATAAGATAGATATAACCATCGTGGTGGATATGCTCCTTACCGGCTTCGATTCCAAATATCTCAATACGCTCTATGTCGACAAGAACCTGAAATATCATGGATTGATACAGGCCTTCTCGCGTACCAATCGGGTGCTGAACGGCACGAAGCCTTTTGGCAATATCTTGGACTTTCGTCAGCAACAGGCAGCAGTCGATGAAGCGGTTGCCATGTTCTCCGGACAGAAGAATGGCGATGCTGAAGAAGCTAAGAAGATATGGTTGGTGGATCCTGCCCCCAAGGTGATAGAGAAATACAAAGAGGCTGTGGAGGGCTTGGAAAGCTTCATGACGGCGCAAGGTTTGGACTGTCTCCCCGAAGAGGTGAACAACTTGAAGGGCGATGCGGCACGTGCCGGATTTGTTGATGCCTTTAAGGCAGTGCAGCGTTTGAAAATTCAACTCGACCAGTACACGGACATCAGCGATGCTGACAACGAAACGATAGAGACGCTACTTCCAGAAGACCAACTAAAGTCTTTCCGAAGCGCTTATCTGGAAACAGCCAAATCATTGAAAATAAGGCAGGATAGGAGCGGTGAGAAGACATCGCCAGAGATTGACCAGTTGGATTTCGAGTTTGTGCTGTTTGCCTCTGCCATTATCGACTACGATTATATCATGGGCTTGATTGCCAACTACGTCAGTCATAAGCCATCGAAGGTGAAGATGAGCCGTGAAGAGCTAATCAGCTTGCTCTACTCCAACTCCAATCTGTTGGAGGAGCGCGACGATATCAAGGCGTATATAAACACCTTGCAAGTGGGTAGCGGCATGTCCGAGAAAGAAATACGTGACGGTTATCAACAGTTTAAAGCCGAACGCTTTGAACGTGCTTTGGTCGATTTGGCTACTAAGTACATTATCGAACCTGCTGCCTTGAAAGACTTTGTCGACCGTATCCTGAACCGTATGATATTCGATGGTGGCGAACTTACCGACCTGTTCGCTCCACAGGAATTGGGTTGGAAAACTCGTACGCAAAAGGAATTGGGGTTGATGGATGAACTGGTGCCGCTATTGAAACGAATGGCGGGAGGAAGAGAAATATCGGGGTTGTCGGCGTATGAAGAATAAGGAACTTATGGAAAAGAGAGGATTAGTGCCAAGGTTGAGATTCCCGGGGTTTGAGGGGGAATGGACGAGAGCTAAATTGCATAATATAGGAGAACCTTCAATGTGTAAGCGGGTTCTAAAAGAAGAAACCTATAGCGAAAGTTTGGGTAATATTCCATTCTATAAGATTGGGACATTTGGAGGAAGTGCAGATGCCTATATCACAACATCACTTTATGAAACATATAAGAATAAGTATTCTTATCCACATAAAGGAGATATCTTAATTTCAGCGGCTGGTACAATAGGAAGATTGGTTATTTATGATGGTTCTCCTGCTTATTTTCAAGATTCTAATATTGTATGGATTAACAATGATGAATCTATAGTGCTGAATACTTTTTTATATTATGCGTATCAAATGATGCAGTGGCAGACCTCGGATGGTGGCATTGTAATGCGATTGTATAACACAGATCTGATAAATATGGCAATATCATTTCCTTCGTTAGAAGAGCAGCAAAAAATAGCCTCCTGCCTTTCCTCCATCGACACCCTCATCTCCGCCCACACTCAAAAGTTGGATGCTCTTAAAGCGTATAAGAAAGGATTGATGCAGCAGTTGTTCCCTACGGAAGGGGAGAAGGTGCCGAGGTTGAGGTTTGAGGGGTTTGAGGGGGAATGGGAAGAAAAAACATTAGATAATCTTTGTTATGACATATCTTCCGGACGCAACTCAATAAGGAAGAGTGATGGTCAATACAAAGTGTATGGATCTACTGGAATTATAGGCTATTGCGATAAGTATATATACGATACCCCAATGATATTAGTTGCAAGAGTTGGAGCTAATGCAGGGAAAATTAATAAGGCATTTGGACAATATGACGTTTCTGATAACACATTGATGGTAGAAAATAAAGCTGGCTACAACTTTGATTTTGCGTATTATCAGTTGACTACTATTGATTTAAATAAACTCGTATCAGGGTCTGGGCAGCCACTACTAACTGCGGGGCAATTGAAAAGATTAATAATACTGTTGCCAACTTCAAAACAAGAGCAACAAAAAATCGCCTCCTGTCTCTCCTCCATTGATACATTAATATTCGCTCAATCCCAAAAACTTGAAGATCTCAAATCTCACAAAAAAGGATTGATGCAACAATTATTCCCACAGACCAATGAATGATATGAAACAAATAGCCAACCAAATAGCGAAGCTAAAAGAAAATATAGTCCTTATCTATGCTTTCAACGGAACTGGTAAGACACGCCTTTCCGTCGCTTACAAAGATATTACCAAAACTGCCAATAAGGGCGTACATGCCGGTGTCTATTATAACGCTTACAGTGAAGACCTGTTTGTATGGGATAACGACGATGAGCATGACGGGGTGGATGTGAAACTGAAAATTTTATCGAGTAGCCTAAATCAGTATCACCAATTTCTGGATGAAGAGCAACTGCGAGAACATCTCAAAGCGTATAAACCGAAGTTTGATTTTAAGCTTCAAACGTATGAAAATGCAGCAGATGGAGTAGAGTCTGTTCAATTCTTCTTGAAAGAGGAAGATATGAGAGAAGGAGAAACTCCACAAGAGGGAGATGAAGCAAGAGCTAAAATCCCTATTAAGATATCTCGTGGTGAGCAACAATTCTTTATTTGGTGCTTCTTCCTCACATTGTTTGATGTGGAAGGATGGACTGGAGAAGGAAAGCAATCCGGTCATTTCTTTATAGACGACCCTGTGTCCAGTTTGGACGAGCATAACATCTTCGTTACCGCATCGTCTCTAATGGATTTGATAGACAGACATTTTAAGCAAAGAAAGATTATTATTACAACGCACCATATCGGTTTGTTCTCAATCTTATGCGATTGGATAGGCAAAGGGGAGAAGAAAGATGCCTATAAGAATAGGGTGAAACAGTATATTTTAAAGAAGAGTGATGCTGGAATAGAGCTACACAGTCCCAAAAACGATGTATTCCTCTATCATCTGGAGTTATTACAAGTCTTGAAGCAAGCTTGTGAGAGCGACGAATTATATGCTTACCACTTTGCTCTGCTGCGGCAAGTATTGGAAAACATAGCTTCTTTCTTGGGCGTCGGGCGATTTGCTTATGTATTAGAACAAATTGGTTTAACAGATACGGATGAGATAGCCCGAATAGTCAATACGCTATCGCATAAAACTGTTTTTCGCTATGAAGCCAAAGAGTTGGTACCGGATAATAAAGCCCTCTTTAAAGAAATCTTTGAGGGCATCATGACTAAGTATAATTTTGTATTACATATATAATCAATGACAGTAACCGAACAACAACAATTGGGTAAAGCCCTTTGGAGTATAGCCAACCAGCTACGTGGAGCCATGGATGCGGACGACTTCCGTGACTATATGCTTTCTTTTTTGTTTCTGCGCTACCTCTCAGATAATTATGAGAAAGGCGTGAAGAAAGAATTGGGAGCCGACTACCCCGAGACCTCATTGGATGTACTGAAAAATCGGGGCGTAAACAATGGTCTGCAAATATGGTATGAGGAGAATGCCGATAGTATTGCGTCGTTCGAAATGCAGATGCGTCGGAAGATACACTATGTCAT
>JAISIX010000159.1 GCA_031261805.1 Mediterranea sp. (in: CFB group bacteria) | reverse complement strand
GTCTGTAGAATAAGCAAGCAATAAGAAACAGTAAAGGGAGCGACGGTTATCGTCGCTCCCGTTACTGTTTTTACTTTAATGAGTCTCTATGGGTGGCACTCCCGGCTTTTCACTTTCCTCCGCTCTCTTCCCGGTCTACCTTTAACAATGCGCCGGTACTCGGATTGAAGTAGACCTTGATAGTCGAGTTCTTGTTGAAGAGGATGGGAGCGAGGTACTCCTTGGTACCAAACTGGGTGACGGGGAGTTCGCCCTCGTACAGCTTCTTCTTCCCGTCGGTGAGCGTCACTAATGCTTGGCCGGGTACGTTGTAGGCTATGCCCTCCAGGTCTTTCTTTTTCTTCCCGTCGTCCTCGGTGGGGAGCTTCACCGTGTGGAGGTCCTTCACGCTGAGGTAATAGGGGTTGCCGGCCAAGTCGTCGTTGGGCACTACGCCCAGTTTAGTGGAGAAGCGGAAGGCAACGACGTTTGTCATCTCCTTGTCGGGGGTGATGCGGAAGGTGAAAGTGCGCTCTTCCTTGTCGCGGGTACCCGAGAACATCTTCGTCATGGCGTCTTCCTGCAGGTTGAGGTTGTCGAGCATGATTTTCAGTTGCTGCCCGTCGGAAGGTGTGTTGTCGGCTTGCCCGCGGAGTAGCGCGTTCTTGCTGTCGCGTATGTTGTAGATTTCCTTGGCCACCAGCTCGGCCATCTTGGCGGTGGAACCGGCCATCAGGATCTCTTCGGTGAGGAAGTCGCGTGGATTGACGGTCTTGGTGGGTGGTGTGGTGGGTGTGGTTGCCGTTTTGGGGGCGGCCTCTTTGGTGTACGGCACGTTGATGGACTTGATGAGTCCGTCGGGTGTCAGCTCTATCAGCGGGGCCACGGTCTTATCCTTCAGCTTTACGAAGTAGGTGGCGTCGGCATTGGGCATACCGGCAGAGCGCACGGTGATGCCGTTCAGCTCCCAGTAGGTCTCCGGTTCGGCCGATACGCCGGTGAGGCGCAGGTAGCGGTCGGCGTACTTGCAGAATTCGCCCGGTGTGTACTTCACGCGGTTGGCTTTCACCACAATCTCTATCTGCGTTTGGGGCAGTGTGTACACTACTCCATAGTCTTTTCCCATGGTGACGCCGGTCACTACTTCCGTTTGCGAGTATGCGGCGGTGGCTGTCAGCACTCCTGCCAATAGTATGAGCTTTTTCATTGTTTTCTTCTCTACGTTGATTTTATGGAGAACAAAGTTAGTGAAGTTATTCCTAAAAAGTGGGGCTTCTTAACGTTTATTCGCTTACTGCTTGCCAGGCGTTGGACAGGCTCTCCACGATATCGCCCGCCAAGAGGCTGATGTCGCCTCTCTTCTTGCGTGCGAAGTCGCCGGCCAGTCCATGTACGAAGGTGCCTATCTTGGCGGCCTCTTCGGCAGTGTAGCCTTGTGCCAGCAGGGCGAGTAGCACGCCGGTGAGTACATCGCCGCTCCCGCCCGTTGCCATGCCTGGATTGCCGGTGGGGTTGAAGTAGCACTTCCCGCTGGGTGTGATGATAGTGGAGTAGGCCCCCTTGAGGATGATGTGCGCGCGGGAGGTGTGCGCTAACTCGCGGGCTTTGGTGAGGCGTTGGTATGAGTCTTGGCATTTGCCCACCAGCCGCTCCAGCTCCTTGGGGTGGGGGGTGAGGATACTGCCTACGGGCAGGTGCGACAGTGCCGTGGGGTAGTTGGCCAGTATATTGAGGGCATCGGCGTCAATCACCATCGGTGCTTGGCAGAGCTGTATCTGCTGCAGGACAGCTGTCTTGGTCTCTTCGCTTTGCCGCAGGCCCGGCCCTATGCCTACGGCTTGGTAGTGTTCCGTGTCGGTAGCTTCGCCAAAGAAGTCCTCGTACAGGTCAGTCTCCACCATGGCTTCGGGCACGCTGCTCTGCAGGATGTCGTTGTTGCACAACGGGGTGTGGAGGGTGAGTAGCCCTACCCCCGATCGGAGGCAGGCACGGGCAGAGAGCATCGATGCTCCCGCCATTCCTTTGGAGCCGGCTATGAGGAGGGCGTGCCCGAACACCCCCTTGTGTGCGAAGCGGTCGCGGGGCTTGATGAGCCAGCGGATGTCATCCGGTTCCATAATCTCGTAGCTGGTCTCCGTCTCCTCTATCGCCTCTTGGCTGAGGCCGATGTTCACCAATTGCCACTCGCCTACGTACTCGGCGTTCTCGCTGAAGAGGAATGCCAGTTTCGGCAGTTGGAGGCTGAGGGTGAGGTCGGCCTTTACGATGTGCGCCTTCGTGTTTTGAGTGTTCTCCTCGCCCATTAGTCCCGAAGGCATGTCGATAGAGACGATGGTGGCGGCGGAGGCGTTGATGTACTTCACCACGGCGGCGAACCCTCCTGCCAGTGGCTTGTTGAGGCCGGAGCCGAAGAGGCCGTCGACAACGAGGTGGTCGGCTGTGAGGGTAGGGGGTGCAAACTGGGTGCTGATTTCTTGGAATCCCACCTCCGGCACCAAATCCAGCAATTCTTTGTTGGTCTGGCAGTCGGCCGAGAGCTTCCCTTGGGGGTTGAAGAGGTAAGCTTCTACCTTGTATCCTTTTTCGCTCAACATGCGGGCTATGGCGAGGGCATCACCGCCGTTGTTGCCCGGCCCTGCAAATACGGTGACAGGTGTCTCGTTCGTCCAGCGTTTGGCGATGATGCGGGTGAGCGCCGTGGCGGCACGTTCCATAAGGTCTATCGAGGCAATGGGTTCGTGCTCGATGGTGTAGGCATCCAGTTCCTCGATGCTATGTGTGGGAAATATCTTCATCAGAAATGCGTTTTATCTATTCGTTGTGCAAATGTACGGGTTATTTCTTGGAAAAAGGAAAGTGTGGGGCAGATTATCGAAGGTCGCAGAGTCAAATAGCAAGTCTTGTTTTCGTTCTGCTGCTGTCCAATGAGGCAATTGTTTGCCCTTTGAGTTGTGCTTATTGTAGGATGTCGTACTTTCCTTGTATAAAAGGTTGTATTTGAATAGGTGCTAAAATAAACGGAGATAGAGCTTCCTATTTTTCTTAATTGAATGAAAATAAGTGGTTTGCGTAGCTAAAAACAGGCCTAAGGAAGTTGAGGCGGAAAAGCGTTTTAGTCATTGTTCTTAAATAATTAGGTTTATTAACGATTTCGTATTAGTAAAAGCCATATCTTTGCGGTACGTTTTTTTCATAGAGATTTAGATTTAAGGTTAGAAAAATTGTGGAAGTCGTGAGACTTCCCTTTTTTCGTCTTAACGTTTACTATTCTAATTCTTATTTGACTGTAATTTAACTCTTATAGGAATAGCCCTACAGACCAAATAATATTAGGGTAAGTAAACCCAAAAAGCTTTCTTCGAGAGAAGAGGCTTTTTTTTTGCCCAAAAAGTACAGGAGTAATAACAGTTATTGCACATATATAAGGTGCTTCTGGCTTATCTTTGCCCCCTGATGAGAGTGTATAATCCATTGTTTATGAACTAAGTATTTTATAGTGTATCATGAAAATCAATGTACTGTTGAACCCCTATCTCCTCTGTCTTTGGCTGGGTTGCCTCGCCACGATTGGTTGCGGAGGGACGCCCGCCGATGAGGCCATTGAAAAGCCCCAAGTGGAAACGCCTGCAGGAGAGCCTACTTCCGAGCCAACGCCAGATCCGGCCCCTACTCCTACCGCTTATGATGCTGTAGTGAACGTGGCTGGAGGTGCCGATTATACAACCATTCAAGCGGCTATCACTGCCGCCCCTTCGGGACGAACGACCCCCTATCGTATCTTTGTGGCCAACGGCACATACGAGGAGTGCATCCGAGTGCCGAGTGGCAAAACCTTTATCCATTTGATAGGTGAAAGTCGGGAGGGGGTGAAGCTGCAATACGCCCTTAACCGTGTGGGTAACAATGATGGTACGCAAGGTACGGCGAAGGATGATGCTTGGGCCTACTCGTGCAACAATGCCGATTCGCCTTCGCGAAGGGCAGGCTATCCGGCCGACCAGCGTTGTGTGGCCTTGATAGAGGGTGCCAACTTCTATGTGGAGAACCTCTCCATCATCAATCTCTACGGAGCATTGCCCACACGCTATGTTGGCGGACTGGGCATGGACGGGCAGGCCGAGGCGCTGGTGACCCGAGCCGACCGCTTTGCCATGCATAACTGCACCCTCGTCTCCTTCCAGGATACCTGGTGGTACTGGCATTCCAACAAGGAGTACATCGCTTATGTCTCCCAGTCGCTCATCGAAGGGCGCACCGACTACGTGTGGGGCAGCGGCAACATATTGGTGGAGAACAGTACCTTCTACAATACTAAAAAGGATGGGTATATTACCGCCTCGGGCGATAACATGAAGTGGGGGTTCGTGATGTGCAACTGCGTCATTGACGGGGAGAACGGCGTGACGGGCTGCGCCTTGGGTCGCCCCTACAAGCCCGGCACCCGTACCGTATGGATTAACACCCAAGTGAAGGTTGGCCTCTATCCCACGCATTGGAGGGCATGGAACAGTGTGCCGGTTCTCTATGCCGAATATAACACGGTGGACAAGGAGGGCATCCTGCTCTCTACCGAAGGACGCAATGTAGGTAGCGGCGAGTACGCCTTCACCAGTACCGTGCTTACCAAGGCCGAGGCCGATGAGTACACTTACGAGAAACTGATTCTGGCCACGGGCTGGAACCCTAAAGAGTATATGAGATAGAAAGGAAACAAATGATGAATAGGATAGGCATAGCGCTGATAGGGGCTTGTATAATGGGATTCACAATGGCTTGCGGAAGCGACAAACCCGATACTGAAGAGGTGGTGACCACTCCGCCGACCGACAATAATGATAACGATGATAATGGGGGTGGTGACAACGGCAATGGAGAAGATCCCCCTGTGCCTGGTGAGAAGGCTTATGCCTTTCCCGGTGCTTATGGTGCCGGACGGAACGTGACCGGCGGACGGGGTGGAACGGTCTATACCGTTACCTCTCTGGACGACTCGGGACCGGGCACCTTGCGCGACGCCATCGGTAAGCAGGGCAAGCGTACTATCGTGTTCGCCGTCGGTGGACTGATAGAGCTGAAGAGCGCCCTGAAGATAACCAGCGGCGACCTTACCATCGCCGGACAGAGTGCCCCGGGCGATGGCATCTGCCTGAAGGACTACCCTGTGGAGCTGAATGCCGACAACGTCATCGTCCGCTTCTTGCGTTTCCGCATGGGGACGGACAAGCTCACTGCCGGTGAGGCCGACGGTGCCGATGCTTTCGGGGGACGCAATCATAAGAATATCATCATCGACCACTGCTCCATGAGCTGGAGTACCGATGAGTGCGCCTCGTTTTATAGCAATACAAACTTCACCCTCCAGTGGTGCATCGTGAGCGAGAGCCTTACCAGGTCGATACATGATAAAGGCCAGCATGGCTATGCTGGTATCTGGGGAGGGACACCCGCCACGTTCCATCACAACCTCATCGCCCATCACAGCAGTCGCACGCCCCGTCTCTGCGGCAGCCGCTACTCGGGCACTCCGGCTACCGAGAAGGTGGACCTGCGCAACAACGTCTTCTACAACTGGGGGCCGACGAATGGAGGCTATGCCGGAGAGGGAGGCAGCTATAACTTTGTGAACAACTACTACAAGCCGGGACCGTCGACAGCGACGAAGAACAACCTTGTGAACCGTATCTTCTCGCCCAATGGCGACGATGGCTCGAATAAGAATGCCAAAGGCGTGTGGGGTGTGTTCTATCTCAACGGCAACCAGTTCGACGATACTTGTCCGGCGTTAAGTAGCGGCCAGAAAAGCGCTATCGCCTTGGTGAATAACGACAATTGGAAAG
Source organism: Mediterranea sp. (in: CFB group bacteria) (assembly GCA_031261805.1). Taxonomy (GTDB): domain Bacteria; phylum Bacteroidota; class Bacteroidia; order Bacteroidales; family Bacteroidaceae; genus Bacteroides. The sequence goes on along the minus strand of JAISIX010000159.1, from coordinate 9,829 downwards.
GATTACAGCCCAACACGAACGGCATCTCGTTGCCTGAAGGCGGAGAGGCTGCCCTGCGGTCGTCCACAGAGTTCGGTATTACCGACGACACGGCGGAGTTTACCCAGACGGCTGCTGCCGCTTACGAATCGGTGTTGGCATACTCCGGCGCTTCGCTTCAGCGCGATGCGGTCGATGCCCGTATCGTGGACAATGTGCGTAAGGGAAACTATACAGCCGAGGGCAGTAACGGCAGCACCAAGGGGTTGATAGACCGGGCGGAGGATGTAGGTGGCTGGCCTGTGTACAAAGCGGGCACGCCATCCGTCGATACCGACGGTGATGGCATGCCCGATGTTTGGGAGACAGCTAAAGGCCTCCATCCCTATGATGCTACGGATGGTGCTAAGTACACCTTGAGCCAAGCGTACACCAACTTGGAGGTTTACCTCAACGGGTTGGTGGAGGGGTTGTTCCCTTAGTCCACTTGTCCCAGCGAGTTGCCGTACTCCATCTCGCCTTGTACCACGAAGAGGATCTCTTCCGGGTCGTACTCGCCCATCTCGTTCTTCTTGGCTTCTTGCACGATGTAGGCGGCCACTTTCTCGAGGTCGATGTCGACGTAGCCCTCCTTGTCGGGTTCAACGTCGAGGATGCCACTGTCTGCGTAGTAGTCGTCCATCACGTCGAGAAAGTAGTACAGCTCGTCGTCGGTGAACTTCTCCTTCAGCTCTTGTGGCAGGTAGTTCTTGATGAACTCGATGGTTTTCTCGTCATCGAGGTCGTCCAGTAAGAAATCGTCTTCCAGTGCCATGATTGTTGGGGTTATAGGGGTTAATGATTAGAGAAGCCTCTGCATCTTCTCTTCGAAGTTGGGCTTGCCCACCGCGCCAACTTGCTTGTCGACGACGGCACCGTCCTTGAAGAAGAGTACTGTGGGGATGTTGCGGATGCCGTATTCGCTGGTCAGGTCGTCGCATTCGTCCACGTTGCACTTGCCGATGACAATCTTTCCATCGTACTCCTGAGCCAGTTCTTCGATGATGGGGCCTACCATCTTGCAGGGGCCGCACCACGGTGCCCAAAAGTCTATCACTACAGGCTGGCCGCCGGCCAACACCTCTTTATAATTCGCGTCTGTAAATTCAAAAGCCATATTCTTTCGTCCTTTTTAAGTTGTTAATGTAATATGTATCTGTTGGGTTATCTGTTCCCGCCGCAAATATACTCAATTAATGTGAAACGCAAGTCCCGGACGTTCATTTATGTAATTTACCAGGCTGTTGCTCACAGTGAGCTTCACGGGGCGCGACACCAAGCTGACTGATATGTGGGAGGCTTCCCCGTCGTCGGTCACCTTGAAGCACAGTTCCGTCTTGCCGGGGTTCTCCTTGGTGATGGCCGCCAAGTCGGTGACCAAGGCCGAGTTGAGCAGCGAGAGAGGAATGAGGATGGTGATTTTCTGCACCAAGTCCTCTTTCACGTCGGGTAGTAGCTCGATGGAGGTTATCTTCAGTTCCAGTTCCGAGGGGTTCCATTGTCGGGCTTGGCAACGGGCCTTGAGGTAGAGGAACGTGCCCTCTACCAGGTAGCCTTGGTAGTTCACCCAGTCCACGCCCCAGAAGGGAATTTCGGCCGAGCCGGAGTAGTCTTCTATCTTGGCGATGCCGTAGGGGTTGCCTTTCTTGCTCACGCCCCGGCGCACGTTGGTCACGATGCCGCCCATGGTAATTTCTCGTCCTACCAGTGCCTGCTTGTCTTCCAGCTCGGCCGCATGGGTGTTGCACACATGCTCCAGTACGATGCGGAACTCGTCCAGCGGATGGGCGGAGAGATAGATGCCTACCAGGTCGCGCTCGCGGTTGAGGCGGTCGAGGTCGTTCCAGCGCTCCACGTTCTGCGGAATGTCGGGTGTGGCCACCTCTACCATGTTCTCGCCGCCGAAGAGGGAGTTGGTAGCCGCGGCCTTGTCGGCTTGGTAGCGGTTGCCGTAGCGCACCAGCGTCTCGAGGAACACCTCGCCTTTGGCGTTGGGGGCGAAATATTGCTCGCGCCGTAGTTCGGGGAAGCTGTCGAAGCCTCCGGCCAGCGCCAGGCACTCCAGGTTCTTCTTGTTGCAGGCGTTGAGGTTGACTCGCTGCACGAAGTCGAAGATGCCGGTGAACGGCCCGTTCTTCTGCCGCTCTTGGATGATGCTCTGTACGGCCGACTCGCCCACGCCTTTCACGGCACCCAGTCCGAAGCGGATGTTACCCTCGTGGTTGACGGTGAACTTCAGGTTACTCTCGTTCACGTCGGGGCCGAGGGTGAGGATGCCCATCGCCTTACACTCGTCCATGAGTTTGGTGATAGTGGTGATGTCCGAGAGGCTTCGGCTCATCACTGCCGCCATGTACTCGGGCGGGTAGTTGGCCTTGAGGTAGGCCGTCTGGTAGGCTACCCAGGAGTAGCAGGTGGCATGCGACTTGTTGAAGGCATAGGAGGCGAACTTCTCCCAGTCGGCCCAGATTTTCTCCAGCACCTTGGGATCGTGCCCGTTCTTTTGTCCGCCGGCGATGAACTTGGGTTTCATGTGGTCCAGCTTGTCGCGCAGCTTCTTACCCATGGCTTTGCGCAGGGCATCGGACTCACCGCGGGTGAAGTCGGCCAGCAGGCGCGAGAGGAGCATGACCTGCTCTTGGTACACGGTGATGCCGTACGTATCCTTGAGGTACTTCTCCATGCAGGGGATGTCGTACGTGATGGGCTTGCGTCCATGCTTGCGGTCGATGAAGTCGGGGATGTAGTCCATAGGTCCCGGCCGGTAGAGGGCATTCATGGCGATGAGGTCCTCGAAGGTGGAGGGCTGTAGCTCGCGTAGGTACTTCTGCATACCGGCGGACTCGAACTGGAAGGTGCCGATGGTACGTCCGTCGCTGTATAGCTTATAGGTGGCGGGGTCTTCGATGTCGATAGTGTCGACATCGATTTCTATGCCCTTGCTTTGCTTGATGTTCTCTACCGCCTCCTTGATGATGGAGAGGGTCTTGAGGCCGAGGAAGTCCATCTTGATGAGGCCCGTGTCTTCAATGACCGACCCCTCGTATTGGGTGACGAGCATCTTCTCGCCCGTCTCCTTGTCATCGGCCGTGCTCACGGGCACCCAGTCGGTGATGTCGTCGCGGCAGATGATGGTGCCGCAGGCGTGCACGCCTGTGCCCCGTACGTTGCCTTCGAGCATCTTGGCGTACTTGATGGTGTCGCGCACCAACGGGTCGGGCGACACCTCGGCCTGTTGCAGCTCGGGCACATAGTCGATGGCGTTCTGTAGGTTGAGCTTCTTGTCGGGAATCTTGTCGGGCACCAGCTTGGCCAGCCGGTCCGACTCGGACAGGGGGAGTTTCTGCACCCGCGCCACGTCCTTGATGGCCAGCTTAGTGGCCATGGTACCGTAGGTGATGATGTGAGCTACCTTCTCCTTACCATATTTATTGGTCACCCAGCGTAGCACCTCGCCGCGTCCGTCATCGTCGAAGTCGACGTCGATATCGGGGAGGGAGATACGATCGGGGTTGAGGAAACGTTCGAACAGGAGGTCGTACTTGATAGGGTCTATCTTAGTGATGCCGAGGCAGTAGGCCACAGCCGAGCCGGCTGCCGAGCCACGTCCGGGTCCTACGGAGACACCCAGTTCGTTGCGGGCGGCGTTGATAAAGTCCTGTACGATGAGGAAGTATCCGGGGAAACCCATCGTCTTCATGATGTACAACTCGAACTTCATCCGCTCCTCTACCTCCTCGGAGAGGGGGTCGCCATAGATCCGTTTCGCCCCGTCGAAGGCCAACTTGGCCAGGTAGTCGCCCTCCAGCTTGATACGGTAGAGCTTGTCGTAGCCGCCCAAGCGTTTGATTTTGTCGTTCGCCTCCTTCTCGCTCAGTACCACGTTGCCGTGCTCGTCCTGTGTGAACTCGTCGAACAGGTCCTTCTCGCTCAGCCGCTGGCGGTACTCCTCTTCTGTGCCGAACTCCTTGGGAATAGCGAAGGTGGGCATGATGGGAGCGTGGTCGATGGAATAGTACTCTACCTTATTTAATATGTCGAGTGTATTGCTCAGCGCCTCGGGGACGTCGGCAAAGAGTTCGTTCATCTCCTCGCGGGTCTTCATCCACTCCTGCTTGGTGTAGAGCATACGGGTGGGGTCGTCGAGGTCTTTGCCGGTGCTTAGGCAGATGAGGCGGTCGTGCGCTTCGGCGTTCTCCTCGTCTACAAAGTGCACGTCGTTGGTGCATATTACCTTGATGTCGTACTTCTTGGCATACTCCAGCAGGTACTTGTTCACCTTCAGCTGCATGGGGTAGCATTCGTGGTTGGCGCGGGGCACGGTGGCCTTGTGGCGTTGCAGCTCCAGGTAGTAGTCGTCGCCGAAGACGCGCTTGTACCATTGGATGGCCTCCTCCGCCTCAGCAAACTGTTCGGCGGTGATGCGCTTGGGCACCTCTCCACCCAGGCAGGCAGTGCTCACTATCAGCCCCTCGTGGTACTTCTCCAGCTCGCTGCGCTCGGTGCGTGGGCGCATATAGAACCCTCGTGTCCATGCGTGCGATACCAGTTTAATGAGATTGTGGTATCCCTGTTCGTTCTTGGCCAGCACGATGAGATGGTAGCCGCTTTGGTCCTGTTTGCCTTCGCGCAAGTCCATGCCCCGGCGGGACACATACATCTCGCAGCCTATGATGGGTTTGAAGAGCTTTGCCTCCGCCTCGGCTATCAGCGCCTGGCAGGCGGCCAGCTCGGCCTCTTGGTCATCGCATGCTATGGAGCCGTCGGCAATGCCTGCCATCCGCTTCTTCTGCTCCTTGATGGTATCCTTGGGCTTGCTGTTCTTCTTGTTGACGTAGTTGGTGAACTCCTTGATGCCGAACATATTGCCATGGTCGGTCACGGCGATGCCTTTCATGCCGTTCGCCATAGCCTTGTCAACCAGCCGGGCTACGCTGGCTTGTCCGTCCAATAGAGAATATTGGGTGTGAACATGTAAATGAACGAAATCCTGCATATCTTGAAATCCTTCTTTATTTGGAGCGATAAAGTTACGGCCTTACTGCTTACGAACAAAGATAAAAGCACAAAAGTTATCAACCGTCGTTTTTCTAAGGGGATTTTCTTGCTGTTCTTTTAAAATAACTCTATTTTTGCACACAATATCATTTAACAGCATACATGAGCCGACTAAAGAAACTCAAAAAAATACGCATTCACCGTGAAGGCACACATATATTATGGGGTAGCTTTGCGCTATTGGTACTTATCAACGTCCTCCTGTATTGGGGGGTGGAGTGCAAACTTCCTTTCTATGTGGTTGCCGCCGGGAGCATTTTCATTTACCTGCTCATGGTGAACTTCTTCCGTTGCCCTATCCGTTTGTTCGGACAGGACACGGAACGGATAGTCGTTGCCCCTGCCGACGGCAAGATAGTTGTCATTGAGGAGGTGGACGAACATGAATACTTCCACGACCGCCGACTGATGGTCTCTATCTTCATGAGCATCGTCAACGTGCATGCCAACTGGTATCCTGTAGACGGCACGGTGAAGAAAGTGGCCCACCACAACGGCAACTTCCTCAAAGCTTGGCTCCCCAAGGCCAGCACTGAGAACGAACGCTCCACCATCGTGATAGAGACTCCCGAAGGCACAGAAATCCTTACCCGACAGATAGCCGGAGCCGTGGCACGCCGAATTGTGACTTACGCCGAGGAGGGCGAGGAGTGTTACATCGACGAGCACTTGGGCTTTATCAAGTTCGGTTCGCGGGTAGATGTCTATTTGCCCATCGGTACTGAAGTCTGTGTGAAGATGGGACAGCTCACTACCGGCAACCAAACGGTGATAGCCAAACTAAAATAGCCAACCTGCAATCACAAAGCAATGAACTGTATAAAGAACAACATTCCTAATTTCGTTACCTGCCTGAACCTCTTCTTCGGTTGCCTGGCCGCCATCATGGCCTTCGAGGCGAACTACGAAGGGGCGTTGCTCTGCATCATACTCAGTGCGGTGGCCGATTTCTTCGACGGGATGCTGGCCCGTTTGCTGAGCGCGCACTCCATCATAGGCAAGGACTTGGACTCGCTGGCCGACAACGTGAGCTTCGGCTTTGCCCCTGCTGTCATCGTCTACTCCCTCTTTAAGGAGATGCACTACACCGGTTTCATGGAGCCACTTGCTGTCTACCTCCCTTACACTGCGTTTCTTATCTCCATCTTCTCGGCGCTTCGCTTGGCAAAATTCAACAACGACACCCGGCAGACAGCCTCCTTCATTGGGCTGCCCGTTCCGGCCAACGCCCTGTTTTGGGCTTCGATGGGTGCCGGTATGAATGAAGCCTTTAGCTCATCTTCCGTCCACGTGGTCGAGTTGTTGGTAATGGTATGCCTCTTCTCGTATCTATTGGTTTCGCCAATTCCGATGTTCTCGCTGAAGTTCAAGAACCTATCTTGGAGTAGCAACAAAGTCCCCTTCCTCTTCCTCATCGTCTGCTTGCCGCTCATTATATGCTTGGGCATGGGCAGTTTCGTCTTTATCATCGTGTGGTATATTCTGCTTTCGTTGCTCATTGCTCTGAAGAAGAAGTAAACAATGTGAGGGGGTTGGCTGTTCTTTACGAAGGTTTTCGTTTTGGGTAGAACTCTATATTAAAATCATTGTAGCTCATGCACTTACTGTTATTCATATTCCTTCTCATAGCTGGTGTTATTTGGCTTGGTTTCTACATTGTCGGTGCCTTGCTGCGCATCCTCTTTGGCCTTGGGCGCACCTCCTCTTTCCAGTCTGGTGCCGCCAACGCCGACCCTGCCCGTGAACGTCCGGAGAGGACGGCCTCTACATCCGGCTCTTCCCACCAGTCTCCACATAAGATATTCGGTAGCGACGAAGGCGAGTACGTGGACTTCGAAGAAGTGAAAGAAAAGCCATGAGCTGGCGTTCATGGCTTTATGCGACTGTGTGTGATGCTTATGGCTTTATGTCGCTAATGCTCCGGTCCGGCTTCAACACGTCATTCACTTGCTGCGCGAATGCCTTTGGGTTGGTGTAGCTTGCGGTGGCACGGATATCAGCTATTGATGCGTCAAACTCTACCTCATACTTCCCTTTCTCTGCCTGCCAGGCGGATGCTTGTTCATTGAACGAAGCCAAGCTATAGGTGTCGACATGGAACTGGAGCGTCTGGCTTTCCCCCGGTTGTAGGACATGGGTCTTTGCGAACGCTTTCAACTCCTTGGTAGGTCTGTCCAGCGTACCTTTCGGGGCCGATACATAGAGTTGTACCGTCTCCTTGCCAGCCACGCCGCCGGTGTTCTTTACCGCGATGTTGGCATCGAAGCCGTTCTTGCTGGCTTTTACTATAGGTTTGCTATAGGCGAAAGTGGTGTAGCTCAAGCCATAGCCAAAGGAGTAGGAGACCGGTTTGTTGAAGGTTGAGAAATATCGGTATCCTACGTATATGCCCTCTTCGTGCAGGGTGTAGTCTATGTTACGGCGTCCTTTTTCATTCGACGACCGGAAGCTGTTGCCGATGGGGAAGTTGTTTACGGCCGGCACGTCCGATACCATGATGGGGAAGGTCATTGTAAGCTTACCCGATGGGTTTTGCTTACCGGTCAAGATGTCGGCCACGGAGTTGCCGCCCTCTTGTCCGGGTTGCCAGGCCATCAGTACAGCGTCGGGCATGGCTTTCCACGAGGCGGTCTCTATCACGTTGCCCATGTTGAGAATCACCACCACTCGTTTGCCTTGTGCGTGGAAGGCGTTGCAGATGTCGTTCAGCATGTCTCGTTCGTCGTTCGTGAGGTTGAAATCGTTGTCTATCGTACGGTCGCGTCCTTCGCCGGCCTGTCGGCCGATGGTGAAGATGGCGAGGTCGTTGGAGGCCGCTTGCCGCTCTATGGCTTGGCGGGAGACTCTTAGTTCATCGGTCCGTACCCAACGGCCGTTCACTTTCCTGACTCTCTCATTGAAGTCCTTGTACGATTCGTACAGTGCCTGCAGGTCGTTGTCGATGGTCAGCCCGGCGTTGGTCAACCCTGATTTGAGGTCTACCACATAAGCCTTGTTCACGTCGCCCGAACCGGTGCCTCCGGCTATGAAGTTGTAGGAGGTGACACCAAATAGCGATACCCGTTTCACATCCTTCAGCGGCAGGGTTTGATCGCGGTTCTCCAGCAGCACCATTCCTTCGGTCGAGGTTTGTCGCGTCAGTGCGGCATGGGCTTTTAGGTCGGGAGTACCGCTATACTTATACCCTTTGAAGCGTGGCGACTTCACGATAAGTCCCAGCATGGTCTTCACGCGTGTGTCGACGATGTCCATGGAGAGCTTGCCGTTCTTTACGTTGTCTATGAGGTCCTGTTCCTGTTCGTTGTATCCGGGTTCCAGAAGGTCGTTGCCGGCTATGATGCGGTCGTAGGAGGTTCGTCCGCCCGTCCAGTCGGTCATCACTGCCCCTTTGTATCCCCACTCGTCGCGTAGGATGGTGGTGAGGAGTGGTTGGCTGGATTGGGTCCAGACACCGTTCAGGCGGTTGTACGAGGACATCACCGTCCAAGGGTTCGCCTCTTTGACGGCAAGTTCGAATCCCTTCAGGTAGATTTCGCGGAGTGCCCGTTGCGAGATGACCTCATCGACCTCTGTCCGGTTCGTCTCTTGGCTGTTGGCCACAAAGTGCTTTATGCTCGTCCCTACGCCGTTGCTCTGGACACCTTTCACATAGGCGGCTGCCATGGTGCCAGCCACTATGGGGTCCTCAGAATAGTACTCAAAGTTGCGTCCGCAGAGTGGCGTGCGTTGGATGTTCATGCCCGGTGCCAGCAGTACGTCGCATCCATATTCAAGTACCTCTTCGCCGATGGCTTTTCCCACGTTCTCTACCAGTTCCGGGTTCCAGGTACATGCCAAGGCGGTGCCTACCGGAAAGCCGGTGGCGTAATACGTCCGCGAGTCGCCCTTGTGTGTCGGACTGATGCGTACGCCTGCAGGTCCGTCGGTCAGTATGATGGAAGGGATGCCCAATCGTGGGATGGCCTGTGTAGCGCCTGCTGCTCCAATGATATTGTTGGCGGGTGTACGACCTCCCACCAGCAGGTGTGCCTTTTCTTCCAAGGTCAGTGCCTTCACTATTTGGTCAATGTTATCCGCTTTCAGCGTCAGCTGTTGCGCGTAACCATTTGCTCCGACCATGAGCAGGGCTTCAAGCGCTAAGATTCTGAACTTCATTTGGTTTAGATATTAATGTTTGATGTTCTTGTTATACCTCATAAGGTAAACAAAAGTAGTGAAGTTGCTGATAGTCATTTGCTCTTGGCCAATTGTTTTATGCTTTGTTATACGTAAGCAACGTAGTTTTATCTATCATATTCTACTTGAGGCATGACTTCAACCTTTGAACTATTCTCCAATCTACAAGTGAAGAAAGTGGTACGATGTGGCAGACGGATGGGCATGCGTTCGTAGCCTCCCTTCCTCTCTGAGTTCGACAGAGACTTATAGTGGAAACTCTTCTCCCTCGCAAGAAAGAGAATGCCCCCAAATGCGTGTAAACCGGATTATTTTCTATAAATTTGTCGGCGGATTATCCAACTAACAAAATCATATTATGGCGAAAAAGAAAGAAAAGAAAGAAAAAAAGGCCGGAAAGCGAATGAATAAGAAGCAATTAGCCGCCTTGTTGATAGACTTTTTCCATGCCAGGCAGACCGAGATCGTGAGTATGAAATACATCTTCTCTGAGCTTCGGCTTACTACCCACCCCCAGAAAATGCTATGTGTCGACATCCTGCACGAGATGCTCGACGACGACTATATCAGCGAAGTA
>JAISIX010000115.1 GCA_031261805.1 Mediterranea sp. (in: CFB group bacteria) | reverse complement strand
TTACAGGCAAAGGCTTTCAGCCACCTTGGGCCTTTCAGGCCACCGCCCTGCGCACACACTGGTTGTGCGCAACCTACGGAGGCGCGCCGCACACACCTCATGGAACCCGGCAGCAAGCTACCGGGCTATGAAACTGTCACCCCTAACGGGGTGCTGACTGCGGCGGCTAATCACTAATCACTCACCGCTAATCACTCCCCTAAACTCCAATTTATAAGTGAGCAACACCGAGTACTGTATAGCGCTTAGAACGAAACCGGTTCTCCGTTAATCTTCAGGTTGCTGAAGACGGCGGTGGCAGTTTCAGTAGCACTGCCACTGCTAAGCACTAATCCTACGTAAACTTTCTCGGGAAGGGTACTGGTAAATTCTACTTTTTGAGCTGTCCCGTATGAGTTCCCTCCATCCAACGAACAATACAGATTCGTAACATTACCTTGGCGCACCATTTTGAAAGTGGGCTTTCCAGCATCTTCACCTTCGCCTGCTACTATTTTTCCTCCTCCGGCATCACCCCCGGCTTCATTCCTCCGATAACGACGGTAGGTATCCGTATGGTAAGTATATCCAGCCAATGAGAACAGAAGATTTGTTGCATCTGCGGACAAATCAGGACTAAGCATGATACCAGCCATTGCCTGATTGCTTGTTGAAGTGGTGGTAAATGAACTTACTTGTACCTCAATGGTAAAGTCACCCTCCATTGGTTGATAGAAAAAAGCGAACTCTTGCTTCTTACTTTCAAACTTTCCTTCACCGGTCAATGCCAAACTCCCGCCATTCACCGAAGCATTCGCGTTAGCATCTCCATACGAAAACGTAGTCCATCCACTCCCCTGCCCCGCGTTTTCTCCTCCTGAGGGATTCTCTGGTTCTTCCGGCTCGGTAGGCTGTTCGATGACAGGAGTATCCGTGTCTTCTTGGTCGGGGTCGGCAGGTTCAGCCTCTCCCGCTTCGGAGGGGTCGAATCCGCCGGGGGCAAAGCCGGCGTTGTCGGCAACGATGGGGGCTTGTGCATAGTCGCTCAGCTTGCCGGCTCCTGCTCCAGCAGGAACATCGTCGGCGAGGCTTTCGGTGGAGGCCAACGTATAGCTATAGGCAGGTTTGAAGTCATTGAACACGAGCGGCGTAGCGAGCTTGGCACCATTGTAGGCTTGCCATTCCACATTGGTGAGGGGATACACGTCGCCTGCGTTGGAGGGCTTGTTTTCGTAGAGATTACCTTGTTCGAAGACGTAGCCGGCCACGCTGCCGGTGAGGTTGGACACCCACTTGCCGCCGCTCTGCTTGGCGGGGAAGGTACAGATGTCGATGGGGAGGTGCACACCGTCGAAGAGGTTGTTCTCCACCAGCACCTTGGCACCGTAGGCGCTGCCGACGCCGTAGGTAGTTACACCTTTATAATAGTTGTTGAACACGTGCACCTGCCCAAAGCGTACGCGCGGATGGCGCGAGCTGGAACCATCGAAGTAATTGTGGTGGAAGGTGGCACGTATCTGGCTGTCGCCGGTCTGACTGTTGGAGTGGCCCACCAGCGAAGACTTCTGCGTGTGGATGTAGTGACACCACGACACGGTGACGTTGGTGGAGCCATGCACGATGTCGCACGACCCGTCTTCGTAGTCCTTCGTCTGGTTCATGGACTGGAAGGTACAATGGTCCACCCATACGCCCGACGACTCGTAGATGGTGATGGCATCGGCTCCGTTGTCGGCCTTGGGCTGTTCGATGTAGACATTGCGAATGACGATGTTGCTGGACTCGCGGAGGTAGAAGCCTACGCCCTGCATCTTGAAATTGCTCGTGCCGTAGAAGGAGATGTTGGCCGTCCGCTTGATGTCGAACCACGGGCTACCGCTATCACGACCGTCGTCCTTGGTGAAGGTACCACTTAGGTAGACGATAGCGGGTGTCTGGTCTTTGTTCTTCTCGCGCAACTTGAGCCACTCGCGCAGGCTCATGCCATGGTTGAAGTGGTGGATGTTGGCCGACGTGGCGCCCGCCCCTCCCGTCACCGCCTCGGCATAGCCCATGATTTGCCCGGCTTCGGGCGTGGGGGCTGGTTCAGCAGACGGTTCTTCGGTCTGCTCGGCAGCCTCTTGCGATACGGAGATTGTTTTTTCGACTCCCGCACCCGAGATGGTGATAAGCCCTGTACGGCGCTCGCCGGTGTTGTTTGCCGCCAACTGGAACAACAGCGATTCGGTATGGGTAGCTGGTGTGCGGGTGACGGCAGACTCGGTCGTTTGCGTAATCCAGCCCTGCGCCGCCTCTTCGATAGCTACTCGATAGGAGCCAAGGTTGGTCTCCAGCGGGATGCGGAGCAACTGCGCGTCGGAGGTCATCGCTTGGGTGGGTACTTCGTTAATGACGGTTTCCTTATCTATCAGGACGGTGGCGATGGCGGAATGATAGTCGTCGGTAGCAATCATCACGACCTTGGTATATCCTACTTCTACTTGGTCGGGGTAATAGGCGAGCAAGACAATATCTCCAGTTGCATTGTCAGCCGGTTCCACCTTGGCCTTTATGATATCGCCCGATACGACCTCTACTTGCGTCGTGCCTTTGGCTTTAATCAGCTCGTAGCCTATCCGGGCTTCCTTGCCCGGCTCCAACCGTACGTTGGCAAAGGCCAGCTGGATGTGCAGCCGCGGTGTCATGGGAATCCGGATGGACGGACCGTCGGCCAGAGTGAAGATCACATATTCGCTCGTGTAACTTATGGCGTCGAAGAACGAGCTATCGCTTCGTGCCTCACCAGCGTCCACCCATGTTGTACCTCCATCGGCCGATACCATCCATCGGCCGTCGGCAATCTTTATTTGCGGGGTGACACTGTTTGTACCGTTGTTCCCGTCTTTGCCCACAACAGGAATCTTGCCGCCTTGGCTGTCGAGCAACCAGTTGGTAGCTCCACCCTTGGTCCAGTAGTACACACCGTCCAGTTCGGCAATGCCGATTTCGGGTGCCCCCGCTCCATTGGCGCCATGCTTGATGGCGAGGACGGTACCGTCGCTAAGGGTCACTTTGTACCCCTCGGCAGTCTCCACGATGCCGTCGATAGTTTTACCACTGGTGGCCGCCTCGGCCAAAGCTTTCAGGATGTTGACCTGTGTCTTCATAGCGTCCAGCTCTTGCCGGATCTCGTCTACGTCGCGGCGTAGGCCGTCCAAGTCATCGCTCTTACAGCTCCATACAGAGCAGGCGACAAGGATGTAAAAAGTAGTCAATAGTGCACGATGCACAAGCTTTGTGAGCGTTTTTCTCGTTTGGCTCATAGTATTCGTTTTAAAGTGTGAATAAAAAAAGCCTGTTTAGAAGTTTCTGGCCGGCAGATGTCTTCTAAACAGGCTCGAACTCTCGAACGCAAATATAAGGCGCTCGAATAGTTTCCCTGTGCACAAATTGGCTTTTTAGGTGCAGATATTGACTATTTCGTCAAGTCGCCCACTTCGTCGAGGTTCTTTTGTATCTCCTCGTCGGTAAGCGTATAGTTGGCGAGGTCGCCCGCCAAATACTTGTCGTACGAGGCCATGTCAATCAGCCCGTGTCCGGAAAGGCAGAAAAGGATGGTCTTCGACTCGCCCGTCTCGGTGCACTTTTTCGCTTCGCGGATAGTGGCGGCGATGGCGTGGCATGACTCAGGCGCGGGGATGATGCCTTCGGTGCGGGCGAAGAGCATACCGGCATCGAACGACTCCAGCTGCGGGATGTCGACAGCCTCCATCAGCCCGTCGCGATAGAGCTGCGACACAATGGTGCCCGCCCCATGGTAGCGCAGGCCACCGGCGTGGATATGCGCCGGCTCGAAGTTGTGCCCCAGCGTGTACATGGGCAGCAAGGGGGTGAGGCCGGTCTCGTCGCCGAAGTCGTACTCAAACTTGCCACGGGTGAGCTTGGGGCAAGAGGCTGGCTCGGCGGCTATGAAACGGATGTCCTTGCCCTCCAGAATCTTGTGACGCATGAAGGGGAAGGCGATGCCACCGAAGTTGGACCCGCCACCGAAGCAAGCGATGATGGTGTCGGGATACTCGCCCGTGAGCGCCATCTGCTTCTCGGCCTCCAGCCCTATGATACTTTGGTGCAATGCCACGTGGTTGAGCACGGAGCCGAGGGTGTAGCGGCAGTTGGGAGTAGTCATCGCCAGCTCTACAGCCTCGGAGATGGCAGTGCCCAGAGAGCCTTGGTGATTGGGATGCGCGGTGAGGATGTCTTTGCCGGCACGGGTCGACATGGAGGGCGAAGCCACCACCTGCGCGCCAAACGTCTGCATGATGCTACGACGGTAAGGCTTCTGCTCATAGCTGATTTTCACCTGGTACACGGCAGCCTCCAGCCCGAAGGCTCTGGCGGCATAAGCCAACGCGGCACCCCATTGTCCGGCACCGGTCTCGGTAGTAATGTTGGTGATGCCCTCCTGCTTGCAATAATACACCTGCGGCAAGGCGGAGTTGAGTTTGTGCGAGCCGAGGGGGCTGACACTCTCGTTTTTGAAGTAGATGTGCGCCGGGGTGC
>JAISIX010000036.1 GCA_031261805.1 Mediterranea sp. (in: CFB group bacteria) | reverse complement strand
TCGAATACATGCTGGATGTTATAATAAGCTATTTTAGATTATTCTTGCAATCCCTTTTGTTTTGTGCGCTGCTCCAACTCTTTCACCGCTCGGTCAAAGTCGCTTTCGTATTGCAACATCTCTTGGCGGCGATAGGTTTCAAACTCTTCGGTGGCTTTGTCAATGGCAGCTTGGTGGGAAACCGTTCCCGAATCAAGAAGCAAAGGACGATTGCCGACGGACAGGATTTCATCCAACTTAGCTATCCACTGCTGCATGGTCATCGGTTTTTGCTCAATGGCTTGCAGCTCGGCATAGTCCAAATATTGAGAAACAAGCAGATTCAGTACTTGCAGTTCTTTCTCCGTCAGGTAGTTCTTTGCAATCTTTACGTCGTCCCGTGTGATATAGTCACCTTTGAAGTTGGTCATGCCTACCATTGGCTTATTGGCATCCACCCGTTTATAAATCACTTCGGCGGCAGTATGTTGGTGAGCGGCATAGTGCATCTTGTTCTGCACCGTGGCAAAGAAGCGCTTTGTAAAATTAGAACGTGGGTCATAGTCCACAGCCGTGGCATAGATGTCGGTGACCTGCTGATAGAGGTTGCGCTCGCTCGAACGAATGTCACGGATGCGTTGGAGCAGTTCGCGAAAGTAGCGATTGCCGTTGCCTTTCAGTCGCTCATCATCCAACGTAAAGCCTTTCTGAATATACTCGTGCAATCGTTGCGTGGCCCATTGGCGAAAGCGGGTAGCTACTTGCGACTTCACACGATAGCCAACGGCGATAATCATGTCGAGGTTGTAACAAGGGACTTCCCGATTGACCTTTCTGTTCCCTTCTAATTGAACCTGTCGGAAATTCCGACAGGTTGCTTCTTCTGTCAATTCTCCTTCTTCGTAGATATGCTTGATGTGCTCTACGATATTCGTCCGTGAGGACTGATAGAGTTCCGTTATCTGCTGTTGTGTCAGCCACGCGTCCTCGCCGTCAAAGCGGACGTTGACGTTGGTAATGCCGTTATCATCTTGGTAGAGGATGAACTGGCTGTTGGTGGGTTGTAAGTTATCGTTAGGCATATCATTCACTTTAATTATTCTATACGGCTTTCTTTGAGCAAGAATTGGCGAAGGAGTTTATCTACATAAATATTCACCATCGGAAGTGGTACATATCCACCGCCTTGCCTTGACTCAAAGAAAGTCTGAGCTTTCACCTTGTCTACAGTATTTTTTAATTTATCTAATCGTCCGTATTCATTCATATTGGCTTCGGTCAACTTCAAATTCATCATCTCACGCAACAAGCCTTCGTCTAAACCGAGTGCGCTGGCTACACGATGTATATGGGTATCACTTGCTTGGGTTTGATAGGCAACCAGTTCATCGCGGAACGTCATCCCTTCTCTAACAATAACGTCCCCGCTTTCAATATCATGTAGAAAAAGGTTGGCATACTTTTGTTCCTCTTGGGTCAGTGAAGCAAACGCCTGATGCAAATCATTAAGTGCCTTTTCCATCTGTTCCTTGGATGGCTTAGGATTGAGATTCATCAACTTCAAATATTTGTCGAAGCGTGAATTCATGTAGTCTGTATCTATCTTTTCGGTATTAATCTCTGTCAAGTATCCCTCTATCTCAAAAGGGACATCTTCGCTTCCGGCACCACTTCCACGACCTGAAAATAACTCTTTATAACGCAGAGCCAGACTGAGGTAGGTGTTCTCATCCAAATCCATCGTCACCGTAACTTGTTCTTTGGGGAACTCGTATTTAGCTTTTGCCCATTTGAAGCCTTGTATTTTAGCCGCTTCCAGACGGTCGTTCAATGACTTGAAGAGCTTTGCGAACTGACCGCAGGCCGAAATGTTATCCGGATTCTTTGTAAAGGCCATAACTCCTGCATCCTCAAAGACTTGTTTTATGGCATGGTACAGCTCATTTATCCGCATCAGATTGTCCTTCAGTTTCTCGACAAACAAGCCCAGAGGCTTGTCGCCCGAGTAGAGCTTTACGGCTTCCTCAATATTACGCTCCATCGTGTACGGCATGCGGTAGTAGCGGATGGTGCCGAAGGGCTTTTCCGGTCCAAACAAGCGGTTCGTGCGCGAAAAGGCCTGAATGACGTCGTGATACTCCATCACTTTATCCAGATAGAGCGTATTAATCCATTTGGAATCAAAGCCCGTAAGCATCTGGTTGACTACAATCAAAAGGTCTATCTGCTCTTCGGGCGTACGTTCAATGCGTTGATAAGGTTCTTTATGTGCCAGGCGTGCCGCAATGTCCTTCTTGAACCTGGCATGGGTTCCCAACTCGAAGTTCCGGTTGTAACGGGCGTTGTAGTCGGTCATGATTTCAACCAGCCCCTCTTCTTTGAACTGCGTCGTAGCTCCTTCTCCATTGTCTATGTTGGGGTCGAACAAGGCTGTCACTTTCAGTTTGGGCATGGCGGTCTTGATAAGCCGGTAATAGCGGATGGCTTCGGGTATGCTGACGGTGGCGAAGATGGCGTGGAACTTCCCGTTGTGCGAAAGCGTCATCCAGTTGTCACGAATATCTTCCACCACCTTACTCCGATGCTCGTCGCGGGTATATTGGTTTTTCGGGAGATAGTCTTCTATTCCCCTAACATACTTTCCTGCGGCATCATAGCCCCCTGCCATAGGAACAGTATAGGGACTCGTGAACTTATAGTAAATCTTGCTCTTCGCCGGGTCGGCGATGGCCTCCTCCTCGGTCTGCGCTTTGGCCTGTTGGAGGGCGACAGCCCGGCGCAAGTCCTTGTCTTTGTAGGTCGACACTTTATAGGGGTCGAAGCCCAGCACGTTCTTGTCGCGTATGCCGTCGGCTATGCTGTACCGATGCAGCTCGTCGCCAAAGATGGTGGCCGTGGTACTGTCTTTTTTCTCGTTCTCGTCCATGATGGGCGTGCCGGTAAAGCCGAAGAAGACAGCTCCCGAGAAAGTTTCCTTGATGGCCCTCAGCATATCGCCGAAGGTGGAGCGGTGGCATTCGTCCACGATGAAGACAATACGCTTGCCGGTCATCTTCCGGATGTCGGCAGCGTTCATGCCGCTTTCTTCCTTGATGTTGCTCATCTTTTGAATCGAGGTGACGATAAGGGTGTTGGCAGGGTCGCTGCTTTTCAACTTGGCAATCAGCACACGGGTATCTTCCGTCGCCTGCACCTCTTCGTTCTCCTCGGCAAAGTTTCGATACTCCTTCAGCGATTGCGTACCCAGCTCTATGCGGTCTATCAGGAAGATAACCTTGTCGGCATCTTTGGAGTTGGCAATGAGCTGTGCCGACTTAAAGCTCGTCATGGTTTTACCCGAGCCTGTGGTGTGCCAGATGTAACCTCCGAGCAGATTGTCTCCCTCCCATTTGATTTTGGATACCCGGTCGGAGATTTGGTTGGCGGCGTAATACTGGTAGCTTCGCATCACCTTTAGCAGGCCGTCCGAAGCGTCGGCTACGGTATAGAAGCCGATGAGCTGGTGCGCCATGGGGATGGACAGCAACGTAGAAGCTATCTCTTTCCAGTCGTTGATGGGTTCATTGTCAAAGTTTGCCCAATGGAAATAGAAGTCGGAATTGAACTTCCCGTCCGGGCCGGGGTTGGCAAAGTAGCGTGTCTCTTCAGGATTCATCGCCACAAATATCTGTACCAATGCAAACAGACCGCTAAAGATACCTTCGCGGGCATACTTCTCTATCTGGTTGGCGGCTTGGCTGACAGGAATTCCACTCCTTTTTAGCTCAATGTGAAACACCGGCATGCCGTTGATAAGCAGCATCAAGTCGCCCCGGCGGTCGTTCAGGATGCCTTGCGTGGGGAACTTGGGCTGGCGCACAATCTGATAGCGGCTCTGTCCTGCGGCTATCTCTTGCCGGTCGTATATTTTCAGGCTGACCTCCTTGCCCAAATGGAGCAGGTCGTCGGAGTTATCGCGCTTCACGCTGACGGTTTTCCCATTGATGAAGCCGTTCAGCTTCAAGGGCGTACGCAACGTACGTACTTGTTCGATGATTTGTTGCATCTCGCCCTGTGTGAGCGGGCAGTTGTTCAAGCGGTCTTTCCCCCGATTGTTATCAAAGAGTATGCCCGCCCAATTCTCTAACAAGTCCTGCTCCGTTGGGTCCTCCAATACTTGATACTCCCATCCCTTTTCAAACAGCAGCTTGACGAGGGCTTCTTCAAAATCGGATTCTTTATTGAATTTCATTGGTCTATGATTATTATACGAACATCTTTTCGAGCAAGGCTTTTTTGATATTCTGGAGTTTGCTGAGTTCTTGCTGATGAAGGGTAAGCAGACGGTCGAGAGAGGAGAAAAATTGGCCGATGCGTTGCTGCTCTGAGATGCTAAAAGGTAGTGATATATTCTTGCAAAGAACTTCCTCTTTTGTAATACCTTTAATAGATGTCCCTTGTACTTTGTGAAGGTCTTTCTGCAATTTTTGATACAATGAATAGGTAGTAAATAGAGCATCCGTTTTAAGTTTACTAAGAGTAATAAAATCT
>JAISIX010000228.1 GCA_031261805.1 Mediterranea sp. (in: CFB group bacteria) | reverse complement strand
TGTAGTTAAAGATAGCGTTGCAAACTGTGACCTAAGAGAGATGTCCCTCGCAATCGGAAGGCCTGTAAGGCCCAAAGTGGCTGAAAGCCTTTGCCTGCAAGGCTCTTAACCTAGCCCATTGCAAAGCGAGGAACGAGCGACGCGTTGGGTTCTGGTAGGGGTGTGTGATAAATCGCCCTTTTAAGGGCAGCCTAATCATCTCCGAATTAAGCTGCCCTTAAAAGGGCGACTACGTAGGGACAATATGACGTTAACCCAACGCGTCGTTCGTTCCTCACTTTGCGTTGGGCTGGGCTAAGAGTCCTTCGGACAAAGGCTTTCAGCCACTTTGGGCCTTACAGGCCTTCCGATTGTGAGGGGCAATTTCTTTTAAGTCACATTTTGCAACGCTATCTTTAACTACAGCCGGAAAAAGTCCTACCATGTTGGGAAAGAAGTCCCACCGCCTTGGGAAAAAAGTCCCACCGCCTTGGGAAGAAAGTCTCAACGCCTTGGGAAGAAAGTCTCAACGCGCTGGGAATAAAGTCCCAATGCGCAGGGAAAAAAGTCCCAACGAATGGGACAAAATGTTTACTTAGGAAACAGTGAGAGTAGCTCCTAATATCATGCTAATATCATGGCTAATATCATGGCCTTAATGCGCTGATTGACAATGCATAACAGGCGATAATGAGAATAGTGAGAGTAGAAACGCAAAAAAACACGTAGGGAGGAGAGCTGAAACACACCCATAGGGATGGAAGCAGACGCCCCCTGCCTATCCATCTACACTCCACTCTACACAGAATCACGTAGCATGAAATAAAAAACACGGCCGTGAATGAAGGGGGTCACGGCCGTGTTTTTAACGACAGCTACATTTAGCACGCCAGCGATTGCATCTGTGCTTTGCGATAGTCGCCGGGCGAACAGTCAAAATACTTATGAAAAAGTCGATAGAATGTGCCCGTAGTACCCAAACCTGTCAAGGGTCCAATCTCCTTGAGTGAGTGTTCGGGACTGGCTAACAACTCACAGGCATAGTGCAAGCGCAAGGCCGTGATGTATTCGCCGACCGACACGCCAAAGCTTTCACGAATATTCTTGCGCAGATAGGTTTCATTAATCCCCAACTTACGAGCAAGCACCTCGCGGTTCAAACCGGGCGAGGTTAGCAATGCCTTATCCTCTAAGAGGGACTGCAGCTGCTCTATCATTTTATCCGCTGGCTTGAGAAGCTTCATACCCGCCTGTCCACCCTTGGCGGAGGAGTGGGAATTGCTTTCAGAAAGCTGTTGCATCAAGATTTTATTCTGCCTTGAGACCTTTCGCGAATAGACTATCCATCCCAATAGCAAGGCTAAGAGCAACAAGCAAGAGCTGACCGTCCATGCCAAATAGAGACGACCGCGCATTTCTTTGGCCGCCAGCTTATCCACCGCGAACTCCGTACGAAGACGATCCAAGTCAGCTTTGTGCTTCTCCTGCTGGAGCGTGTCCTGCAACAGGCAAGCCTCCTTCCAGTAACTGGCCGCTTGGCTGTACAACGGAATCTTATCGGCCAGTTCCGCCTCTTCCTTCAAGGTGTGCAAGCGCACCTCCTTATTGGCTTTCAATATAGCAGGCGGAACAAGGCCGGTGAGCAAGTCCAATGCCTTCTTGTATTTGCCGGCTTTCTCATAGTAGTTAATCCACAGTCCGGTAATCATGATACGGTTGTCGGACGTATCATCGCCAGCCATCCATCGCTCTGTCTGGAGTATGTATTCATGAGCCTTCTCCAAATCGCCCACAAACGTATAGGTATCAGTAGCAGTAGCTACCCATAACAACCATGAGCTATCTGGCTTGACATCCCCTTGCGGAAACGGATGTACCCTCGCAATGGACTTTTTCCACTCCTCCAACGGTGCTATTGCCTCATGCTCATGCCCCGACCTCAAGGCGGCATGACAGAATCCACCATAGGCCCACCACAACGACGTATAGCACGAGGTTTTCTTCAGATGTTCAATGGCCTCACGCTCATAATCCAGTACCTCTTGCTGGTGCCCCAGATGGCGGCTGATGTCTGCCAAGGTGAGTGCCATCATCCCCACCCCAATCTCCGAGACCTTGGCCTTAGCCTTCTCGCGTAGTCCCATTGCCTTCTGCATAGCCTTATCATACTCTCCGTTCACACACATGTTCTTGATTTGGTGGGCAAGGGTACTGTAATAATTCTCGTCCAGCTGGTGCGCCTGAAAGAAATCCAGGCTCTCCTCGAGCACCTCCGGGTCTGGATTTTCAGAAAATTGACTGAGGTAATGGATGCGAACGGATGCCTCACCTTGGACATCACCCGCCCGACGCTTATTTTGAATCAGCCGATGAAGTGAATCCACCACGATTGATGACGTCGAGGTAGCGAAAAGAGAAATAGGGGAATGAAACAACAGAAAGGCCACAAATCCCAAATGTAGTCTCGTCAAAATGGTCATTCTACGAGTAAATATCATATTGGCTTAGCTTAGATTTAAATGAATCGAGCCTGACTTACGAGGCCCTTATTTCATTGGCAAAGGTAAATCTATTCTAAAACAATAGCAAGTGAAAGACATTTTTTTTGCGACAACGGTTCAAATGCCTCTTGCGGCATGGTTCAAACAACACTATCCCCCTGCCTTGACTGTAGATAAAGGAGCAGTTGAATAAGCAGTTAGGAGAACTTTCATCGCATAACAACATCGGTGTAGATGAAGTATGAACATCAACACCTGTCAAGGTGGACGAATGGAGACAGTTTTGATACGACGCCCTGCATTTACTCCGTTCCAATTACTTATTTTACCACAATTTGCGTACATTTGCAGGACTAAAAGAATACCAAGCTTATGGAACTTACTCCTCTTTACCAGATATTTCTGGAATGTGGGGCGGTGACTACCGATAGCCGGAACTGCCCCGCCGGCTCACTATTTATCGCCTTGAAAGGCGACTCGTTCAATGGCAACGCCTTCGCCGCCAAGGCACTGGAGGCAGGATGCGCCTACGCCGTGGTGGACGAGGCGGAGTACGCCGTGGCAGGCGACAAACGCTACCTCATGGTAGACGACGGGCTGCGCACGCTCCAGCAGCTGGCCACCCACCACCGGCGGCAGATTGACCCACTCGTGATAGCCATCACCGGCACCAACGGAAAGACAACGACCAAGGAACTGACGGCAGCTATCATGCAGAAGGAGTATAAGCTCATCTATACCCAAGGAAACCTCAACAACCACATCGGCGTACCCCTCACCCTGCTACGGCTGACGGAAGGCGACGAGTTCGCCATCATCGAGATGGGGGCCAGCCATCCGGGCGACATCAAGGAGCTGTGCGACATTGCCGAACCCAACTACGGCCTCATCACCAACGTAGGGAGAGCGCACCTGCAAGGCTTCGGCTCGCTGGAAGGGGTCATTCGCACCAAAGGGGAGCTGTACGACTATCTGCGCCAAGACCCCGAAGCCGCTATCTTCGTTGACAACGACAACCCGTACTTCACCGCCATGGCAGGCAAGCTGCAGACCGAGGCATACGGCACCGGCGACGGTACGTTCATCCGCGGACGTATCACCGGCAACTCGCCCTTTCTCTCCTTCGACTGGCGCTCCAACCGCGAGCCATGGGAGTGCCACCACGTGCATACCCACCTGATAGGCTCCTACAACTTCAACAATGCGCTGGCGGCCATCGCCATCGGGCGCTACTTCTGTTCGGGCGAGAAGATTGACGAGGCGCTGGAGGAATATGTGCCGCAGAACAACCGCTCGCAGTTGGAAAAGACGGCAGCCAACACCCTCATCATTGATGCCTACAACGCCAACCCCACCAGTATGATGGCGGCACTCCAAAACTTCTACGACATGGAGATGCCCCACAAGATAGCCATACTGGGCGACATGCTGGAGTTGGGCAGCGAAAGTGCCACCGAGCACCAACGCATCGTGGACTACCTCGAAGGGGCCGGGCTGGAACAAGTGCTACTGGTAGGTAAGGAGTTTGCCGCCACCCGACACTCTTTCACCACCTACCCCGACACCGCGACACTCATCGAGGCACTGAAAGCCGACAAGCCCCACGGGAAGACCATCCTCGTGAAAGGTTCCAACGGCATCAAGCTGGCTTCGGTGGTGCCTTACCTTTGAATCTCTTTTAACTTTAACCCTTATCATAATGAAAAGAAAGACCATGATGACCGTGGCGATACTTTTATTCGCCACGACTGCCTTCGCCCAACAGGCGTTGTGGAGCGGGAACGACGAAATCGTTTCCCCCGAAATCCATGCCGACCACTCGGTGACCTTCCGGTTGCGTGCCCCCAAAGCTGTGAAAGTAGAGGTGACAGGCGACTTCCAACAGGGAGCGGCCGAACTGACGGAGAAGAACGGCGTGTGGGAGTACACCACCGCCCCGCTACCCTCGGAGCTGTACGGCTACTCCTTTATCGTGGACGGGCTGAAGATGCACGACCCCAGCAACATCTTCCTCTCGCGCGACGTGACAACGATTACCAACATCTTCATCATTCCGGGCGACCCGGGTAGCCTGTACAACGTGCAGGACGTACCCCACGGAACGGTGGCACGCCGCTGGTACAACAGCTCCACACTGGGCTTCGAACGCCGCATCACCATCTACACCCCGCCCGGCTACGAGGCCGGCAAGAAGTCGTATCCCGTGCTCTACCTGCTCCATGGGGCGGGTGGCGACGAGGAGGCTTGGATCACCCTCGGGCGTACGGCGCAGAGTATGGACAACCTCATCGCGCAAGGCAAAGCCAAACCGATGCTGGTAGTGATGCCCAATGGGTACGCCGACCAGAAGTCGGCACCGGGCGAAGACGAGCAAGGGTTAGTGACACGACCCA
>JAISIX010000215.1 GCA_031261805.1 Mediterranea sp. (in: CFB group bacteria) | reverse complement strand
ACTGTATCTCCGCGCCTATCTCCCTGCCGCCACGGATATTGAGTAGCTGTTCCTCCAGGTCTTCGAGCGCGTCGGAGATGTTGGAGATAGAGGTCCGGTAGTTGGCCATGATGCTGTTGAGCAACACGCTCATCAGATAGTCGGAGGGCCGGCTGCGCATCTTCAGCACGTCGTTCCGCAGGGCTACGCTGACATCGTCGAAGAAGTCGGTCTCGTTCTCCACAAAGGTGAGCACGTAGTTGCTGCCCAAGATGACACACACCTGCTGCCGAAGCAGTTCCACCTCCCCTATCCGCAGGTCGTCGTCATCGTCGTCATCGTCCTTCTCCTCGACTATGGGGGCAGGACAGAAAAGCTTCAGGATAAAAACGATATATCCTTCCCGCTCTTCTATCTTGGTGGGGTGATTGACGTTGAGGATGTCCTGCACCACGAGAAAATCAATGTCGAAGTGGGCGCAGATAGCGCCAATGGTCTCGGTATCTTCCAGCCCGTGCACTTGCAGCCAGTTGATGGCGGTGGCGTCGAGCGACGCTTCCACTTGGTCGAACGTGTCGCCGGAGGTCTCCGTCATGCTCGCCGCATTGTACATGCAGAGATGCAGATGGGTAGGAGTAAGACTGTTGCCATTGTAGACCAGCTTCTCGCTTAGCAGGTTATTCTTCATGATGGTTCTCCTTCTTTTTTCTATATACTGAAGATAGAATGAATGGCTGC
This sequence comes from Mediterranea sp. (in: CFB group bacteria), assembly GCA_031261805.1. Taxonomy (GTDB): domain Bacteria; phylum Bacteroidota; class Bacteroidia; order Bacteroidales; family Bacteroidaceae; genus Bacteroides. The sequence goes on along the minus strand of JAISIX010000215.1, from coordinate 5,756 downwards.
AAAGATAACTATTGCCATTCGGATGAGCAATGAATAGAGGGCTATAACTTAGGCCAGTTCACAATCTCTTTGAACTTTTAATAGATTCTAAAGACATTACTTGCTATTTCTAACAGAATATTCTACCTTTGTATATACATAAATACATTAAAAGATGGATATAACCGAACTCGTTTGGAAATTGTTCATATTGTTGCTGCCAGGAGTTATAGCAACCATCATGATAAATCAAGTATCAGAACATAAGAAGAGTTCTATATTTGAGTTTACAGTGTACTCTGCGGTACTGGGACTTTCTTCTGTTTTAATAATGGAAATATTCTATTCTTTATGGAACGTCCTTGTGGCCATTTTCACCTGGAATTTTCACTCCTTACGCTGGGGTACTAATTTATCTTTGTGGGACAACCTATTTGGAAACAGAGTGGAGATAAACAAGATAGAGATTATCATTTCATACATCTTTTCAATCCCATTAGGAGTTGCATACGGATATATCAGTTCCAAAAAGATACTAAACAGGCTCTTCAAGAAATGGAAACTAACAAACAGATACGGAGACAATGATGTTTGGAGTTTCCTATGCAATTCGCCAGAAATTGACTGGATTTACTTGCGAGACAAGAGCACCCAATTAACTTATTTCGGTAAACTCAGAGCTTTCTCGGACAGTGGAAAGAAGAGAGAGATTCTACTGCAAGAAGTAGAAGTGTACAGAGATGAAAATAGATTATACGATATCGACTCCGTCTATCTGGAGTTGGATGAATATCAATTTTCGATAGAAACCCCTAAAAAACAAAATAATGGCAGAGATAACGAAGAGCAAACAACAGAGTAGGAGTATTATTTCCGAGGGTAGCGAAAAAGGTAACAACCGTATCATCACTACACCACGTCCTAATACTCCTCCCCCCTCTCAAAATCCAAAGAAACAATTGGATGGAAAGAGGTAAAAAACTTGGTTTTACTCCAAGTCCACTACCGTGATACCCGCCCCGCCAAACTGCACGTGCTCGTCGGCATAATGCTTCACACCGGGCACGGTGGCGAGGTATTGGCGGATGAGGGTGCGTAGCGCTCCTGTACCGGTACCGTGGAGGATGCGCACACGAGCCATGCCCACCAGTATGGCATCGTCGATAAAGTAGGTGACGGCTTGCAACGCCTCGTCGCCGCGCATACCGCGCACGTCGATGTCTTGCTTGAAGTGTAGCTTCTTTTCGTACATCTGGTCGTGCGTCTGACTGCTCACGAAACTGTTTTTTGCCGTTGCCTCGTTCTTGACGGGAGCGGTGGTGCGCTCCAATCGGTCGAGCTTCACGGTACTCTTGAGGTTGCCAAAGACAACGGTGGCGTTCTTGCCGCCGATGTCCATCACCTGTCCCACGCTGTTCTGGCCCTTCAGCTTCACGGCGTCGCCTACGGCGATGGGGAGTACCTTGGGGGCCTTCGGGCTGGTGGCCATATCTTTTCCGCCGACTTCTTTAGGCTTATTCTTCTTCCGCTCCTGCTTTTCCCGGAGTTTCTCCATCTGGCGGGCTATCTTCTCCTCTTTCTTCTGGGTGGCAAGGGCCTCGAGCGAGGCACGGAACTCGTCCAGCTCCTGGCGGGCTTGACGGGTCTTCTCCTTGTCGGCCTGTGCCTCCTTGATGGTGCGGATGGTGTTCTCCACCCGGGCGTTCGACTCTTGTAACACACGTTCGGCTTCCTCCTTCGCTTGGCGGATGATGTCCTTGCGCGATTTCTGCAGCTCCTCCATCTCCGCTTGGTAGCGGGCGATGGTCTCCTCCATCTGCTTCTCGCGCTGGCGGATGGTCTGCCTTTTGTGCTCCCAATAGCGTTTGTCGCGCACGATGTCCTGCAGGTACTTGTCGGCGTTGATGTACTCGCTGCCCACTATCTCCGAGGCATCGGCTATCACGTCCTCGGGAAGCCCTATCTTACGGGCTATCTCCACAGCGAAGGAACTGCCGGGGTTGCCTATCTGCAACTGAAAAAGGGCCTGCATGAGATGGCGGTCGTAGAGCATCGCCCCGTTCACTACCCCTTCGTGGTCTTCGGCAAAGTGCTTGAGGTTCTGGTAGTGGGTGGTGATGACCCCCAGCGTACGCTTGCTATTGAAACGGCGCAACACCGCCTCGGCGATGGCGCCGCCTATCTGAGGCTCGGTACCTCCACCAAACTCATCGATGAGAATCAGGCTACGCTCGTCGCAGCTTTTCATCATCATCTTCATGTTGGTAAGGTGGGAGGAGTACGTACTCAAGTCGTCTTCGATGGACTGCTCGTCGCCGATGTCGATGAAGATGCTACCGAAGATACCCGCATGGCTACGCTCGTGCATGGGAATCAACAGTCCGCATTGAAGCATGTATTGCAGCAGTCCTACCGTCTTGAGGCAGACTGACTTTCCGCCAGCGTTAGGGCCGGAGATGATGAGGATACGCTGGGTGGCATTCAGCTCAATGTCGAGCGGCACCACCTTCTTGCCGTGCTTGGCCAGCGACATCTGCAGGAGCGGGTGCACCGCCATGGTCCAGTCCAGCAGGGGCGCCTCTTCGATGGCAGGCTTCAGGCTGCCGATCTGTAGGGCGAAATAACTCTTGGCACGAATAAAGTCTATCTCGGCCAGGAACTCGTACGACTGCAATATCTCGGGAATGGAGGGACGCAGAAGGTTGGAGAACTCCGTCAGGATACGGATAATCTCCCGTCGTTCCTCACCTTCCAACTCGCGGATGCGATTGTTGGCCTCCACCACCTCAGCGGGTTCGATGAAGACGGTCTTCCCACTGGTCGACTCGTCGTGCACGATGCCCTTAATCTTCCGTTTCAGGCCGGGAGCCACGGGAATCACCAAGCGGCCATCGCGCATCGTGGGTGCCACGTCCTTGTCCACATACCCCTCGGCTTGCGCGCCCCGCAGGATGCTATTGAGCGAGCGGGAGATGCCCGACATAGTGGCCGCCAGCTCCCGGCGTATGCGCGACAGCTCGGGGGAGGCGTTATCTTTTATCTTTCCGTATTTGGTGAGGATGCTGTCTATGCGTGTGATGAGCTGGGGGAAGACGGCGATGTCGCCCGCCAACTGCCGTAGGTGTGGGTAGGGAGAGGTATCCTCTGTACCATCTTCCTCGCTGCCACCACGACCGAGGAAACGCACGATGTCGCGAATGGTGGTGAGCGAGCGAAGCAGGTCGAACAGCTCCTGCTCGTCGAGGTACATACCTTCGATACGTACGCGCTTCAGCGAAGGGCGTACGTCGAAGAAGAACTGATCGGGGAAGCCATCCTCCTCTTGGATGACACGGACAAACTCCGCCACCTGATCCAGTCGTTCTTCTACCTCTTCACGGCGGCTGGCAAAGGCCATCTCGGCCACTCGCTCCTCGCCCAACGGGCTAAGACATTTCTCTTTCAGCAGGGCGCGTATCTGGTCGAACCCTATCTTCTGCTCAAAATTCAGGGGATATATCATTCAACGTTCTTTCTAATAGGACGCAAAGTTAGAACAATTCGGAATGGCTGCCAAGTCTGACAAGCTTAATCAGTTCTTGGCTTTCGTCTATCCAAATAAGGAGCAAATCACTTCCTACATGGCATTCCATACATCCTTTATAATTGCCTATCAATAGATGAGGACTGTACTCTTCCGGAAGACTTCCATTGGTTCTCAATAAATTCAGGACCACTTCCAACCGTGCTATTTTCTTAGGATTATTCTGTATACGTTTCAGGTCTTTCTTGAACTGGCCGGTCAACTTTAGCTTTCTCATAAGGACGCTACGTATTCTTTGAAATTATCCAAGTCAAGCGTTTCCAAATCCGTTTCCGATTTGGCCTCCTCTAAAGCGGCCAGTGTTATTTCGTTAGGTTCCCGATAGACTTCATTCATCAGGATTTCCTCCACATAGCGGTTCAGGCTTACATGCTTCTTGTTAGCCTCAGTTTGTAGCCGCCTTATCAAGTCCGCGCTCAGTCGGAATGACCTGTGTCTTTTATCTGTTATCGCTTCCATACCTATACTTTCTATTAAAACAAATGTAGTGTATTCCTATCGCATCTACAAACTTATTCGCCTCTTTCTTTTATTTGTCCCATTCCTTGTTCTTCCACAACTGCTTCATCCATTGCGCATGCTTCTGCTCGGCGGGGTTGTCTTGCGGGTGCCAGATGCGGGTATCTTTTACGGCATCGGGCAGGAACTGCTGCTCTACGAAGTGCCCTTGGTAATCGTGGGCATATTTGTAGTCCTGCCCATAGCCCAGTTGTTTCATCAGCTTGGTAGGGGCGTTGCGCAGGTGCAACGGCACAGGCAGGTTGCCGGTCTGCTGCACCAAGGCCAAGGCATCGTTGATGGCGCAGTAGGCAGAGTTGCTCTTGGGGCTGGTGGCCAGGTAGATGGTGGTCTCGGCCAAGGGGATACGTCCTTCGGGCCAGCCTATCTTCATGATGGTATCGAAGCAGGCGTTGGCCAGCAACAGGGCGTTAGGGTTGGCCAGTCCGATGTCTTCGGAAGCCGATATGACTAATCGGCGGGCGATAAAAGCGGGGTCTTCGCCACCCTCTACCATGCGGGCCAGCCAATAAATGGCTCCGTCGGGGTCGCTACCGCGGATGGACTTGATGAAAGCGGAGATGATGTCGTAGTGCATCTCACCATCCTTGTCGTAGGCCAGCGGGTTCTGTTGCAGGCGGTTGGTCACCAAGTCGTCGGTGATGACCACCTCGTCACCCTGCTCTGCCTCCACCACCAGTTCGAGGATGTTGAGCAACTTGCGGGCATCACCGCCCGAGAAGCGGAGCATGGCGTTGGTCTCACGCAGCTCTATCTTCTTCTCCTTGAGAATGGTGTCGGTAGTGATGGCCCGGTGCAGCAACTCCAGCAAGTCGTCCTTCTCCAACGGCTTGAGCACATAGAGCTGACAACGTGAAAGAAGAGGGCGGATAACCTCAAACGAGGGGTTCTCCGTGGTAGCGCCTATCAGGGTGACGGTACCATGTTCCACCGCTCCCAGCAACGAGTCTTGCTGCGACTTGCTGAAACGGTGTATCTCATCGATGAAGAGGATGGGGCTGGCCTGCGAGAAGAAGCGGTTGCTCTTGGCGCGCTCTATCACGTCGCGCACATCCTTCACGCCCGAGGTGACAGCGCTCAGCGTATAGAACGGCGTCTCCAGCTTGTTGGCGATAATTTGCGCCAGCGTGGTCTTCCCCACTCCGGGAGGCCCCCAGAGGATGAACGAGGAGATGCGCCCGCTGTCTATCATATTGCGAAGCACGGCTCCCGGTCCTACCAAGTGTTTCTGTCCGATATACTCGTCCAGCGTCTTGGGGCGTAAACGTTCGGCTAACGGTTGCATGGCTTTAGAATATCATTAATACCATGAAGCGGATACCATTCTTGTTGATATTCGGATTGTGGCGATAGGTGAAACGATGTACGAACTCTATGTGCAACAGCTTGAAGATATTGAAGATGCCCACGCTACCTTCTACATAAGGGATGTGGGGATCCATGACAAAACTGGTGTACTGTCCATCGCGCATGGGGAAGTGGAACAGCTCGGGATTATCGCTCTTATACGGGTTGTTCTTGTCGGTCAGCGTACCCCACAGGGCGCGGATGCGGAACATCTCCCTCCACTTCAGCTTTTTGATGAGCGGGATGCGGTTGAAGAGCTTCCCGTTCATGGTGTACGAGAGGGAGACGGAAGCGAATCGGTCGTTGAGGAACTCCATGTTGTTGATCA
>JAISIX010000171.1 GCA_031261805.1 Mediterranea sp. (in: CFB group bacteria) | reverse complement strand
TGCCTTGTTTCGCCTGCTCGACATCCTCAAGCCGCTGGGCATCCGCCGCATGGAGAACCTCAAAGGCGGAGTAGGCGTGATGATGGACGACGTGCTGGCTGGCGTGTATGGTTTCATTCTATTGATGGGGGTACGATGGGTAGTTGGGTAACGAAGGTGTCACGCATGATTTCGCAGAAAGGCGGCTTCTTCATGTTTCTGAGGGCGCAGCTCTCGGCGCAGATGGCCACCGTGGTCGACTTTGTCGTGACAATCCTCTTGGCACAGCTGTTCAATATGTATTATGTGTACGCCACCCTTGTGGGAGCCATCTACGGAGGCATCGTCAACTGTGTGGTGAACTACAAGTGGACCTTCAAGTCCGACGGGAAGAAACGCTATATCGCCCTCAAGTTTGTCCTCGTGTGGCTATGCAGCGTGTGGCTCAATACGTGGGGCACCTACGCCCTCACCGAGTCGATGGCCAAGATACCGTGGGTGCGCAATACGCTCAGCCACTACTTCAGCGACTTCTTTATCGTGCCCAAGATGGCGGTGGCCGTAGTCATAGCCGTGTTTTGGAACTATAACATGCACCGCTACTTCGTGTATCGCGACATCCATTTCCGCAGCTTGTTCAGGAAGCGCATTTAGGAGAGACATTCAACAGAACGATTATGAATTATAGAGATTATTTGCAGCAACTCATCTACCGCGTTATCAACCCATTGGTACGTGGTATGATTAAGATTGGCATCACGCCCAACTTCATTACCACCACCGGCTTTGTGCTCAACGTGGTGGCCGCGGGTATGTTTATCTACGCCGGGGTTTGGGCCGAAGGACGAGGGCTTTCCATGGTAGGATGGGCCGGAGCGGTGGTGCTCTTTGCCGGGCTGTTCGACATGATGGACGGCCGGGTGGCGCGCCTGAGTGGCAAGAGTTCGCAGTTCGGTGCCCTGTACGACTCAGTACTCGACCGCTACAGCGAGCTGATGACGCTCTTTGGCATCTGCTACTACCTGTCGGTGAAGGACGAGTTCCTCTACGCCGTCATCGCCTACCTGGCACTGATGGGTTCGCTCATGGTGAGCTATGTGCGTGCCCGTGCCGAAGGGCTGGGGATAGAGTGCAAGGTGGGCTTTATGCAACGTCCCGAGCGGGTGGTGCTCACCAGCCTGGGAGCCGTGCTGTGCGGGGCGTTTGGCCACGTCACGGCGTTCGACCCACTCCTCATCCTCGTAGTGGCTTTGGCCGTGGTGGCGTTGTTTGCCAACATCACGGCGTACGTTCGCATCCGGCACTGCTACAAGGTAATGAAGAACTAAAAAGAAAGCATGAAGAATTATCAACGACCGTCGGCCGGAGAGACGTGGACCGTCCTTGTGGCGCTTTCTCTCTTCCTCCTGCTGACGGCTCTCTGTATAGGGCTGCGCCCCGAACACTTGCTGATGGCGGTGCTCTACCTGGCGCTGTTCTTTGCGGGCTTGCCTACCCGCAAGCTGGCGGTGGCCCTGCTGCCGTTTGCCCTCTTTGGCATTTCGTACGACTGGATGCGGGTGTGGCCCAACTACGAGGTGAACCCCATCGACGTATCGGGCCTTTTCCATGCGGATAAGTCGCTCTTTGGCTTTATGTCGGGCGGTGTGCTGGTTAGCCCCAGCGAGTACTTTGCCGTGCACCATTGGGCGGTGGCCGACTTCTTTGCCGGCCTTTTCTACCTCTGCTGGGTACCGGTGCCCATCGCGTTCGGCCTCTGGCTCTACTTCAAGAAACAACGGGCCGTCTACCTGCACTTCGCGCTGGTCTTCCTGCTGGTCAACCTACTGGGCTTTGCCGGTTATTACATCCATCCGGCGGCACCGCCCTGGTACGCCCTTCAGTATGGCTTCGAGCCTATCCTGAACACGCCGGGCAACGTGGCCGGGCTGGGACGTTTCGACACGCTGTTGGGCACCACGATATTCGAAGGTATCTACGGCCGCAATGCCAACGTCTTTGCCGCCGTACCCTCGCTCCATGCCTCGTACATGGTGGTGACGCTCATTTACGCCTTCAAGGGCAAGTGCCGTTGGTACCTCCGGGCGCTCTTCGCCGTCATTATGGTAGGCATCTGGCTCACGGCCGTCTATACCTGCCACCACTACGTCATCGACGTGCTGCTGGGCATCGCCTGCGCCCTGCTGGGCTGGCTGCTGTTCGAGCAGGGGCTGATGCACATTCCTCCCTTCCGGCGTTTTATAAAGAGATATATAGATTATATTACTTAACCCCAATTGTATTAACTAACAACAACATCATGAAAAGACCATTAGCACTGCTAACGCTCCTGGCCGTGTTCGCGGCATTAGCCGTGGCACAGTCCGATGACCTTGCCAAGCGCAAGAAAAAGCCGAAAAAGCTAACCCCTACCGAACAGGCGGCAGTCAAAGCGAAAAGTGACTCTATCGCTAAGCTAAGAAAGGGCGCTTTGCAACCCTACGCCAGTGTCATTACCCCCAAAGCCGTGACGCAGAACGGCTTCTTCAAAGTGCACAAGGTGGACGGGAAGTACTACTTCGAAATGCCCGATTCTCTCTTGGGACGCGACATCCTCGTGGTGAACCGCATCGTGAAAGCGCCGGTGGACCGGCAGAAGTCGAAGGTGGGCTACCCCGGCGATCAGATTGGCGACGAGGTTATCCGCTTTGAGAAGGGGCCGGACAAGAACCTCTTTATCCGCCAAATCTCCTACCTCGAGCACTCCAAAGACACCCTCGGCATGTACCACTCCGTGCTCAACTCCAACCTGCAGCCCATCGTAGCCGCCTTCCCCCTGAAGACGCAACGCAAGACGGGCAAGGGCACGAACTACGTGGTGGACATGACCGACTACATCCGCAAGGACAACCCGCTCTTCTCCTTCACCAACCGCTCGAAGAGCAGTGCCGGCATCGCCATGCAGGTAGACCCTTCCAGCTATATCGACACCCTGAAGGCCTTCCCGCAGAACATCGAGGTGCGTACCGTACGCACCTTCCAGCGCAAGCCGGCTGCCGGACCTGCGGCTGCCTACGCCGTCACCACGCCGATGACCTACGAGCTGAACAGCTCCTTGCTGCTGCTGCCCAAGGAACCCATGAAGCCTCGCCTCTTCGACCCCCGCGTGGCCTACTTCGCCGTGCGCTACACCGACTTCGACGCCGACCCGCAAGGCATCAAGTACAAGGCCAACATCACCCGCTGGCGCCTCGAACCCAAAGACGAGGACAAGGAGCGCTACCTCAAGGGTGAGCTGGTGGAACCCAAGAAACCCATTGTCATCTACATCGACCCCGCCACGCCCAAGAAGTGGGTGCCCTACCTCATCCAAGGCGTGAACGACTGGCAGGCCGCCTTCGAGCAGGCCGGCTTCAAGAACGCCATCATCGGCAAGGAAGCCCCCACCGACGACCCCACCTGGAGCCTCGAGGACGCGCGTCACTCCGCCATCGTCTACAAGCCCTCCGACATACCCAATGCCATGGGACCCCACGTACACGACCCCCGCAGCGGCGAGATCCTCGAGACGCACATCTACTGGTATCACAACATCATGAGCCTCTTGCACGAGTGGTACACCGTGCAGACCGGCGCCGTGGACCCCGAAGCCCGTAAGCCCGAGTTCAGCGACGAGCTGATGGGACAGCTCATCCGTTTCGTCTCCTCGCACGAGGTGGGGCATACGCTCGGCCTGCGCCACAACTGGGGTTCGTCGGCCACCGTGCCCGTAGAGAAGCTACGCGACAAGGCATGGGTGGAAGCCAACGGCCACACCCCCTCCATCATGGACTACGCCCGCTTCAACTACGTGGCTCAGCCCGAAGACAATATTGGCCGTGCCGGACTCTTCCCCCGTATCGGACTTTACGACAAGTGGTCCATCGAGTGGGGATACCGCTGGTTGCCGCAGTTCAAGAGCGACGATGACGAGACGCCCTACCTCAACAAGTGGGTTATGGACAAGCTGAAGCAAGACAAACGCTACACCTTCGGCACGGAGACCGACCCCGACGACCCCCGCAACCAGAACGAGGACCTGGGCGACGACGCCATGCTGGCCAGCACCTACGGCATCAAGAACCTCAAGCGCATCCTGCCCCATGTCATGGAGTGGACGCACGAGGACAACGAGGACTACTCCAAGGCTGCCAGCCTCTACAGCAACATCGTCAGCCAGTTCCGCCGTTACATGGGGCATGTCACCACCAACGTGGGCGGCATCTACCGCAACCCCATCACCGTGGAGCAGACCGATGCGAAAGCGATGGAGTACGTACCGAAAGCCACCCAGAAGCGGGCTGTCGACTTCCTCAACAAGGAACTCTTCACCACCCCCACCTGGCTGGTCGACCCTGTCCTCACCGAGAAAGCAGGCGTCAACTGCTACGGCCTGATTGCACGTGCGCAACAGACCATCGTGAAGCGCTTGCTCAGTGCCCGCACCCTCGACAAGATGACGGCCAACGAACAACTCAACGGTCCGGCGAAAGCCTATACCTCTGCCGAGATGTTTGCCGACCTGAAGAAGGGCATCTGGGCCGACCTGCAAGGTGGCAAGAAGCCCGATACGGCGAAGCGTCTCCTGCAGAAGGCTTATGTCAACGCTCTCATCGACCTGCTCGACAAGCCGAAAAGTGGTATGACAGTAGGAGTCAACAACATGACTATCGGCACTGTTTCGCAAGGTACTTCGCCTTACTCCGAAGCTCCGGCCATCGCGCGCGGCCAGCTCATCGACCTCAAACGTCAGCTGGCAGGAGCCGCCGCCTCGGCCACCGGCACGTTGCGTAGCCACTACCTCAACCTGCAAGCGCTCATCGACATGGCCTTCCAGGCGAAGTAGTCGTCCTGATAGCATCTCCCTGCTCCATACAGGGAGTTTGTGCAATACCCCCTTACGCACCTCTGTATCGCCTTACTGATAGGCGATAGCGTGTGCAAGGGGGTATTTTCGTGTCCTGTCGAACCGTCTCTCTTATCGCCCTATCCATCCCATCGCCTGCCCTTCAGGCAAGCGTCCGCCGTGGGGCGTTCGCTCGTCCGTCGTAGGGCGTTCGCTCGACCGTCGTGGGGCGGACGCTCGTCCGTCGTAGGGAGGACGCTTGTCGGGAGGGCAAGGATACGTTCTTTAAAGGGGATGTTTAGAGCAGACAATAGAGTAGAGCGGCTGTCTGCTCGCCATAGAGCGCTTCGAGCTTTTTCTTTAGCGTGCGGAGTGCCAGGTAGACATGTCGTTCTACAGCACGCTGGCTGATGGTGAGCCGGACGGCTATTTCAGCATGCGACAGATGCTGTGTGCGACTCATCAGGAATACCTCTTTCTGTCGGGGTGGGAGGCTGTTGACAATATCGTTGATGTGCTTGCGTAGTTCGGATAGCTGGAGTTGTTCGGTGGCGTTGTCCGAAGCCTCTATGTCGAGTGCTTGCAGGGCGGTGAGCTGTAGGCGGGCTTCGTACTTCTTCTTCTCGAGCAGGTTGAAGAGGTGGTTGCGGGTGATGATGAAGAGGTAGTTTTCGATGGATTTGCTTTCGTCTATTTGCTCCCGGTTGTTCCAAAGCTTTATAAAAGTCTCTTGTACGGCGTCTTCGGCGTCGGACAGGGAAGGGGTGTAAAGGCGGGCGAAGTGGTACACCTTCTTCCAATAGAGGCGGTAAAGCGTAGAGAAGGCCTCTATGCTCCCCTTTTTGAGACCTGTTAGGTTAACGAACTCATTCTTCATGATGCTGCTGTATGTAGTGCATGTCTTCCGCAAATGTAAGACAAAATATCTGGAAAAAGAAAGGATAAAACGCAAATGTTCCTCCAAGGAGAAGAGAGAGGGTGTATCACACGGCATTGTGACGCACCCTCTATCACTCAGGTAGCTTTACTCTTTCACCTTGATGCGCGCTCCGTCGGCTTGTACGGCATAAATATCCGTGTTGGTTATGTCGATGCTACCGGGTACGCTAAAGCTGAAGAAATTGGAGAAGTAGACGCGCTGTCCGTTCCGTAGCAGCTCGAAGGCTACCGCTTGGTCGCCGTTCTTGATGGAGATGTTGCGTCCGGAACGGGTGCAGGTAATCTCTTTGGTAATCTTCACGTTGTCCTTGAACTGCGTGTAGTATCCTACGTCTCCCACCTTGTATTGTTCGATGTCGAAGTCGCTTTGCTTGCGGTCTTCTATGTAGTAGAAGGCTTTGGTTTTGGGGAATTTCGACATGTAGGTCTTGGCGTCGTTAATCATGCTTTGGGTCACTTTGTAGTTGTGCTCCCCATAGTCGTTAACCTTGCCGTCGAAGGGTTGGAGGAAGCCCCAGAAGTCGAAGAAGTCCGTGAGGTCTTCGTTGGCTATTCGGGAGGCTGTCTTGGCAAACTTCATCTGTGCGGCACCCGGGTCGTCGTCCCCGTTTAGGGGGTCGGCACGTAGGGCCTTGAACATCTGTTGCCAGAAGTCGGGCATGAATCCGCAGCGGTGGTAGTAGTTCCACAGTTGCCAGTACATGCGCATGTGAATCTCGTGTACAGAAATCGTCGACGGTGAGTCTTGCATGGCAGCCCATGCCTCTTTGTATTCGCAGCGCGACTTGGCAATCGTGCCTATCTCTACGCCGCGGGAGCCGTACTTGCCCATCTTGTATACCAGGTAGTTGGCGAATAGGTTGTTGGACGAGTCGGTACAGGTAGGCCAGTTGATGGCTTTCTGGTGCACGTGTCCCATCTCGTGGCCGGGTCCCCAGCCGCGTCCCTTTTCGGCCAGTACGCTGGCCTTGGTCATGATGTCGGGCAGGGTGCCAAGGGTGAACCCAATCTGGTAGTCGCTGGCCCACATATACGCTCCATGTTCGCAGGAGATGGCGAAGAAGTGGTTGTTGAACTGCGAGGGATGCACGTCGTCGATGCCCATCAGCTCCTGCTCCCAGGCCACGAAGTCGTCCCACAGCTCGATGGCCGAGTTCATGTCGTAGGGCACGGCGTTCAGCATGTTGGTGCGGTGGAAGTAGAAGATGATGCGCTTGCCCCGTGCACAGAAGTATTTGTAGTCCGACTTGCCTATCAGCTCTTTGTAGGTATCGTTGTTGTGGTCGGAGTCGTAGTCGTAGAAGCCCGACACGTGTCCGCTCTTGGGGGGTATATGTATGCGGATGGGCTTGGCATCGGGGGAGGTAAGGTTGGTGTTGTACATCACGAACAACATGCCCGCTTTGCTGAAGCCTACCTTGTTGACCCCCTCCTTTAGGAAGAACGTTTCGCCGTTGGAGGCTGTTTGCTGGTACTCTATGGTAATGTCATTCTCTTTTGTCGAGGTCGTTTTGTCGCCGATGCACTGAATGGCCACTTGCTGCTTGTGGGTGTCGCCTACGAGCACAACCACTGAGTCGCCGGGGTTGACGTAGATGCCGGTGGGGTTGTCGAGGTTGGAGTACTTGCCGGTCATCAGTTTCGCGGCCCACTCTTCGGGGATGCTGTAAGGCTTATAGTCCTGTAGGCGGAACTTACGTTCCCACGGGTCGTAGGTGTCGTTGCGGATGGCGAAGGCCAGCTGTGCGAAGTATCCGGGGAGCTTGTTGATTTGTTCGCTCGTGACACCTTCCTTGAGGGTCGAGCAGGATAGGTCGGTGAAGACGCTAAGTAATAGGTCGTTGATGGGCGGAGGGGTGTCGTTCTTCCTGTAGAACTCCATTTCGGCGCAACTGGCAAACCCGGCTGCACCGCTCGTCACCTCGAACTTCACTTTGGTGACGTTCTTCAGACGCTCGCTGAAGTTGATGCGGCTGACGGCGCTTTTCATGTAGAAGTCGTAAGAGCCATAGAGGCGGTAGTCCGGCTCGGCCTGTGTGGCTACGTAGAGCTTGAAGGTGCCGAAGTTGCCATTGCCATTGCGTGGATAGTAGTCGATGTAGTCCATGTCGTCCTTCCCGTCGAAGTAGTACTGAAGTACGGCGGGCCATGTATTGGGGAAGTCCCAAGGGGTATGGAAGTGGTTGGTGGTGCCTCTGTCCCCGTCATAAGTCTTGTCGATGCCCGAGCCGGACTGGTGTCCGTTGTCCTCGGCGTTCTGTACCTTGATTTTGAAGTCACCTTCTACCGCTACCTGCGAGAGGTTGCCCTCCAATGCCTGCTGGCTGACGATGGCGGTGGCGCTCACCCCCTCTACCCCTTGGGCGGTGTAGACGAAGGTGGCCGAACGGCTGTCGTACGACTCGTTGGGTAGGGCACGATACCTGTAAGGATGGTCGGTCATGCCTCTCGTGGCCGCTATCTCCGACAGCCAGTCGGCATCGGTGGGTGGGGTCGCTTGGTAGGGCACGTTGGCGGTGACGGTGATAGAGACCTCTCCGCCTCCTGTGGGTACGGGGGGAACCTCCTTGACAAGGATGGCGGGTCCACGCCCCAGCTGTCGTATCTTGACAGTGTACGTCTGTATGGCCGACTTGATGCTGACGGCAGCCTCACGTACGCCTACTTCGCCACTCTCTTGAATAAATATCTTTATGTCTCCGCCGTTGGTGTAGGCCTCTTTGGCCACTGTGCACCAATCTTGGTCGGAGGTTACTTGCCACTCCTTGCCCGGTAGGTTGGTGCGTACGGGGATGATGAGGAGGGCTTGGGCTTGACTGACATCTTGTGCCAGCTCTGTTTCGTCGATGGAGAACAGTGGAATCTTCGTGCTTTCATCGTCGTCCTTACAAGCGGTGCAGAAGCAGAGCGCCGCCGCGAGAAGGTAGAGGAAATGGGAATGTTTCATAAGGATGTGGTTAAGAAAGGGCAAGGCCATGGCCCCTGTGCCATGGCCTTGCGGAATGATTGAAAATAGTTGCTTACTCGTTAGTCCAGAGCTTGAACTCGGCCAGGTTGAAATAGTTGGATGCGCCGGATTCTCCAGCTTTCGTTACCTCAAAGCGGAAGTACTTCATGGGTTGGCATACCATGACCTCCGAGGTGTACCAACTGTTCTGTGCTACGGGCAGTCCGTCGAGTACCATGAACTTCTTGAACGTGACACCATCCATGCTGCCATACAGGTTCACGGTGACAGGTGCTCCGGGCGATGTCGTTGCCCCTGCTTTTTCCTTTCTGGTCTGATACTTGAACCGGAGTGCGGTAGTTGTCCGCGGCAGCTCAAACGTGAGCCAGTGTGGCAGTGGCACCGAGGGCACATATTGGCTATGGAAGATGGAACCCTCGTTGTCGTCGAACAGGTTTGCTACCGACCCTTCGTTCAGCTTGTCGGGGTAGTAGGTAGCCTTACCAGGGTCGAGCGTAGCGGGAACGAGTGTCTTCTCGTCGGGCACATACGAGATGCCGGCCAAGTTGGTGCTCATGTCCTGGTTGATGAGGAAGTACTTGTGGTCGGTGGATGCCAAGCGGATGGGCAGCACGTAGTTGCCGAACTGGAGCTTGGTACGGTCTACGGTAACCTTCAGGTCGGGCGTGACCGTCTCGGGGGTGAAGGCCACGGTCTTGTTGATGGTGTAGCTACCCTCGGGCAGTAGCGAATAGTCCACGTCGTTGGCTTTATTGTACTCGTCGAGCAAGGTAGGGTCGATGGTCGCTTCTACATTGAATGTCCATTTGTTGGCGATGGAGAGCGTTACCGAATATTTAAATTCGGCCGTAGTAGGGCTTCCGTTTGCGTTCGACATCGTCTTCATATTGTATCCGCTTGTTGCGAAGCCTATGTTTGGAATCACAACGTTGGGTATCACGAAGAGCTTGTTCTTCAGTGTGTTGACGGAGTCCGTTCCGTTGGTGAGCTGGATAGGTACTACCCACGTGCCTTCTTGCCCTTTGGGCAGTTCGTCAATCTTCACGGGGTCCAGTGTGAGCGAGAGGTTCTTGTACTGATCGTCGGCCGAGAAGTCGAGGTGTTGTCCCTCGAAGGCGAACGTGCCGGCGGGCAGCATCTTGTAGTCGGTACCCTGCTCGGCGTTGTAGATGGTCAGCGAGGCAGCGTCCATCAGGCTGATGTCCGCCTGTGCTGTGGCATCGCGTTTCCATCCGGCCTTGTTCACTACGATGGGGTAGTCGGCGGTCTCTCCGGTCTTGTAGACCGTGGTCGATTGTTCGCCGCTGAGGCGTATGTACATCGTGGTGTTGATATCGTCCAGGTATTGTTCCCGGTTGTCCTCGCAGGCGGTCTGCGTCAGGAGCAGGGCTGCCAGCGGGAGTATAGCTATGTATTTCTTTCTTTTCATTGTCTTTCTGTTTTAAAGAGTAAGGTAAGCGTTACCAGCCATAGTTCTGCGTGAGGAGCTTGTTGCGGTCCAGCTCTCGTTGCGAGAAGGGATAGAGGTAATGGTTGGACTTGAAGACGCGCTTCTCGGCCACGGTGCGTTTCCAGAAAGCGTCGGGGGTGACGGTGGCCGAGGGGGCGGCGGCCTCCACGTTCATGCCGTAGATGGGGCCGTTGTCGGTGGTCTCGGCTATCTTCCACGTGCGGGTGTCGAAGTAACGGCTGCACTCGAAAGCCATCTCCACACGCCGTTCCTTGCGGCACAGCTCTATCAGTTCGTCGGTTGTGGCGCCGGGGTAGATGTCGGTGATGGGTGCCATGCCCGAGCGGTTACGCAGGTCGGCCCATACCTCCATGGCTTTCGCTTCGTAGTCGCCGGGCAACGTCACGCCACGCTTCTTGCACTCCAGCACGGACTCAATGAAGTTGAGGTAGGTTTCGCCCAGGCGGAAGAGGGGGAAGGTGATGGTGCCCCATTGTCCGTCGGCCGAGTTGAGCATGTGGTTGTAGCAGCGGTTCACCAAGTATCCGCTCTTGGAGAAGTCGTGGCTCTTGTTTCCGTTGCCGCCTTTGGCGAATGAGATTTTGGTGGAGGCCGTGCCGTGATACCAGTAGTTGTCGCCGAAGAAGACGGTGACGTAGAAGCGCGGCTCGCGGTCCTTGAACATGTTGGGGGCGGTGATAGTCACGTCGGTGGTCTGCTTGGTCCACCCCTTGCGTGGGTAGGTCCAGCTGGACTTTTGCAGTTCACTGTTCACGTCGTAGCCCGATGCGGGGTCGGCTATGGGGATGCCGTCTTTCTGGTAGCTGGTGATGGGGTAGCGTCCGTTGCTCATGGCATAGGCATCTACTTGCGACTGCGTAGGTCCTACCGCTCCGTAGGCTGTGCCGGCCACGCCGGTAGGCAGGGTGCTCTGTCCCCATGAGTTACGGTTGTTGCGGCGGTCGGTCCATATCAGCTCGGAGTTCCAGTCCACTTCCGTGATGCCGTAATAGTCTTCGTACGGATTGTTGTTGCCGGCACGGTAGAGCTTATACGAGCCGTCGTCCATCACGGCTTTGGCAGCCTTGGCGGCTTCCAGCCACTTGTTGGCGTCGTACGTTTGCGGGAAGAGGTTGACGCCCGACAGTTCGGGGTACTTAGACGTCACGGGGTTTTTGACGTTGCGGTATGTGGTGTTACCATTGAAGAGGTCGCGAGCTGAGTAGAGCAATAGCCGGGAGATGACGGCGCGACATACGCCTTTGGTAGCCAACCCATACTTGGTAGGGTCCAATCCGGCTTGCAGGGGCATGCCGGGGTTTTCGGCGCAGGTTGTCAGCTCGGACACTACGTAGTCCACACATTGTTCCCACGTGTTGCGTGGGCGATATAGTTCTTCGGTCGACGCGCTGAAGTCCACCAGGTCGTCGCCCAGTAGGAACACAGGGCCATAGTTCTCCATCAGCAGGAAGTAATAGTAGGCACGTGCGAAGCGGGCCTGCCAGTACCACTCGTCGAGTTGGTCCTTGGTCACAGTCTTGTCGCTGCAGCGATATACGTTCTGCATGAAGATGTTGCATTCGCGGATGCCGTTGTACATCCGTCCGAACCGGTCGTAGGGAATGTTGGAGGCGTTCCAGGTTCCGTAGTTTATCTTACGGTAGGCACGGTCCCAAGCGATGATGCACTCGTCGGAAGAGCCTAAGTAGGGGTTGTCGCCCACGCTGCCGTTGTCGTTGGGCAGGTACGACATGGCGTTGAGCCAATATTGCTTCACCGTGGCCTTCTTTTCCCAGATTTTGTCGAAGGTCAGGTTCTCGTCGGATTGCCTGTCGAGGAAGTCCTCGCACGAGGAGAGGAACATGCAGCCCAGTGCCACGCAGAGGGCGTATTTGAGGAGTTGTATTTTTCGTTTCATTCTGTAGTCTCTATTAGAAGTTAGCGTTAAAACCAATCATCATCACGCGGTTGAGCGGGTAGCCCGAGCCGTCCGACTTGCCTTTCTCCGGATCCCATAGCCTGAAGGGGCTGAAGGTAAGCAGGTTGGTGCCCGAGACGTAGAAGCGGAGTTGCTTGATGAAGGAGGAACCTATCACCGACTTGGGCAGGCTGTAGCCTATCTCGAGGTTCTTCAGGCGCATGAAGGCGGCGTTGCGTAGCCACCAAGTGGACGACTGGTTGTTGTTGGACGAACCGGGACCGTCGCCACCCTGCGACATACGCGGGTAGACGGCTTGGGCGTTCAGTTCGGGGCTGTTGCTGTTCATCCATACCTTGCCGTACACATCCTCGTTGATGGCGGCACGCTCCAGGTTTCCTGTGGAGAAGAGGCTGCGGATGGACGATCCGGCCAGCATCAAGCTGTTGTGCGCCACGCCTTGGAAGAAGAGGTTGATGTCGAACCCTTTCCATTGTGCCGTGCCGCCGAAGCCGTAGACAATCTCGGGGAGGTTGGTATAGCCTATGGCTACTTGGTCTTGCGAGTTGATGATGCCGTCGCCATTCACATCTTGGTACTTGAGGTCGCCCGGGCGGTACTCACCCAGCTGTTGTACGGGGCTGTTGGCGATGTCCTCCTCGTCTTTGAACAATCCCAAGGCGATATATCCGAAGGGCTGGGTCGCTCCATCCTTGCCGAAGGGCTTGCCTATCCGGTTCTGGTACTTGTAGGCCCAGTCTGGCTCGTCGTTGTTGAGTAGTTTGTTGCGGTTGTAGGTGAAGTTGCCACGGGCGGTAAGTTGCACCTTTCCCACCTTTTGCGAATACTCCACGGTAGCGTCGAATCCTTGGTTCACCGTACTACCGATATTGACGTAGGGCAGTGTGGAGAGGCCGATGAGTGCCGGTAGTCCGGAGCGTTGCAGGTAGATGCCGGTACGCTTCTCGTGGAAGTAATCGGCTTGTATCTTTACCTTGTCGAACAGGGAGAACTCGGCTCCCACGTTGAGTTTGGTAGCTACCTCCCAAGAGGTGTCGAGATTCTCAATCTCACCGATGCGGATGCCTGTTCCTCCTTGGTCGGCGCTCTGTCCGTACTGCCAGGAGCCGCCGTTGACGATGGTTGGCTCGTACATCCACCGACGTCCGCTGCCGATGGCATCGTTGCCTACCTTGCCGTAAGAGGCTTTCCACTTCCATGAGCTGACTACCTTCGTGAGTGGCTCGAACCACTTCTCACTCGACATCATCCACCCGATGGCACCGGCGGGGAAGAAGCCGAAGCGGTGGCCGCGGGCGAAGTTCTCGGAACCGTTGTAGCCCATGTTGCCCTCAATGAAATAGGTGTCGCGGAAGGAGTAGGTCACGCGGGCGGCCAAGCCTTGGTTTTTGTAGGGGAGTGATTTATTCTTGTCATAGTCGTCGCCGGTGTAGGTCTTTACCTTCTGGTTGTAGAGGAAGAGTGCTCCTATGCGGTGCACGTCGTTAAAGAGTCGGTTGTAGGTGAGCGATGCCTCCAAGTAGGTGGTACGGCTGCTGTTGGCTGTCAGGGAGTAGCTCAGCGTCTCCGTTCCTTGGTGTACTGGTTCCCATTCGCCGTCTTGGTTGTTGTCGTCGTATATCAGTGAGCCGTCTTGGGCACGTCCGCGGGCATGGTAGGTGGTGGCGCTTTTGGAGCGGAGTTGCCGGGAGGTGTTCCAAGCGTCCCACGACAGTTTGACATTGGCCGTCAATCCCTTCAAGGGTTTCCAAAGGGCGCCGATGTCTTGCGTCAGGCCGATGAGCGCTTGGGCGGAGTTCCAGAACTGGTCGCGATAACCCGACTGCGCCATGAGGTTGTAAGGGTTGGACCCTGAGTCGGTAGACGGCCCGGAGAGCATCCCGTCGGAGTATTTCATGGGGTAGGCGTTGGGCGAGGTGAGGAAGATGTAGCTCCACATATTGCTGTCGTCGGCGGCGTGACCCGGGCCATGTGAGCGTTCGTAGATGTTGGCCAGGTTCACGTTGAGCAGCGTGCTCTTGGTCACGTTGATGTCCACGTTGGCGCGGAAGTTGAACTTGTTGTAGTTGATAGAGGGGTCGTATCCGTTCACGCTGCCGAAGCTCTTGTATATGGAGCTTTCGTTGTAGAACGAACCTGCTACATAATATTTGGCGATGTCGCCGCCACCGCTCACGTTCACGTTCACGCGTTGGTTGGATGCCAGGTTGTTGAACATGGAGTCGAACCAGTTCACGTTGGGATAGAGGTCGGGGTCGCTTCCGTCTTTGTACTTTTGGATGGCTTCGGGTGAGTAGGCGTTGCTGCCCTCAAAGGCATCGTTGTACAGCTCTGCCCATTGGGCGGAGTTCACCATGCTGGGCCATTTGGTGGGTTGCGTCATGCCGAACTCCGAGCGTATGTTGATGCGCGGCTTGCCCACGTCGCCTTTCTTGGTGGTGATGAGGATGACGCCATTGGCACCTCGCACGCCGTACACGGCCGAGGCAGAAGCGTCTTTCAGGATGGAGAACGAGGCGATGTCTTCGGTGTCGACCAGGTCGAGGTCGCGCTCGATGCCGTCGACCAATACCAATGGGGTGGAGGTTCCCTTGAAGGTAGATACGCCACGGATGTAGAAGTCGGCGGCGCTGTTCTTGCCCGGTTCGCCGGAACGTTGCACAGCGATGACACCGGCGAGTTGTCCGGCCAGCGTGCTCGAAACGGACGAACCGGGTACTACCAGCTTCGCCACGTCGAGTGTGGAGATGGCTCCCACCACCGACTCCTTGCGTTGCGTACCGTAGCCTACCACTACCACTTCGTCAATGGCCTTGCTGTCGGCTTGCATGGTGACATTGACCACGTTCTGCGTGCCGATGGCCACCTCCACGTCTTTCATGCCGATGTAGGAGAACAGTAGTACGCCGCCCACGTCGTCGAGGGTGATGGTGTACTTACCGTTCATGTCGGTGATGACGCCCGTAGGGCTGTTCTTCAGCCATACGTTTACGCCGATGAGTGGTTCGTTGCCTTTGTCGGTGGCTTCGCTCACCGTTCCGGTGATGACCCGTTTCTTACGTTGTTGTTGGGCAGAGGAGGTCTTGGTGTTCCCTTCCTCTTTCTTCAGAATCACTTCGTTGCCTCGTATCAGGTAGGTAATGCCTGTACCGTCGAAGAGTACGTCCAACACTTCGTTGATGTTTCCTTGGCAGTCGATGTCGCGTGGGTGAGTGTTTAGGTCTTCGGTCTTGTAGAAGAACTTGTAGTCGCTGTTCTTCTCGACCATTCGGATAGCTTGTGACAGCGTGAGGGATTTGCCGCTGACGGTCACTTGTCTGTTGCTGGCGTAGAGAGGTGCTGTGCAGAGCATACATAGCAGTGCAAGGCATCCTCCCCACTTCCTTGGAGATAGGTGATTCTTCATAACTGTTTTTGATTGGGGATGTGATTAAAGTTTATTTGAAAGGATGTTCTCTTATTCTTATTGTAGAACGACGGTCGTCTCGTCAATGGATTCTTTCTTCAGGTTCAATGTGAAACAGAGTTTGGTGACGATGTCGTCCAAGGTCTCGTCTACACGGATGCCGCCGGTGAAGCGTATCTTGGGATTGATGTGCTTGCCCAACCGAATATCGATGTTGAAGAATTGGTTGATGGTGCTGACCAAGGTACTCAGGGGGATGTCGTCGAAGGAGAAGCGTCCCTCTTTCCACCCTACGTTGGGCAGGTTGTGTATGGTGGCTACGTTGCTGGTGGGATTGTAGGCGATGGATTGTGCGGGCCGTAGCTCGATGCGGTTGCCCGTCTCTCCGGTGGTGAATTCTATCTTCCCTCGCAGCAGGGCGATGTTATACAGGCTTGAAGGCGTTCGTTGCACTTGGAAGACCGTACCTTTCACCTCAATGCAGGCACGTCCGATTTGCACCCGAAATGGATGTGCAGTCTGCTTCTTCACGTCAAATAGCGAACTACCCGTCAGTTCCACTCGCCGATTGTCGACAAAGTGCTCGGCGAAACGCAGGCGGCTGCCGGCTTTCATCCATACCACGGAACTGTCGGGCAGCACGTATCTCATCTCCTGCACGGCGCTGACTTCGACAAAGCGTTCGGGCGCCACGACATGATGCCACGTCAGGTAACAACAAAGTCCAATGGTCAGTCCTGTCACCGCGGCGGCGGCAAATCCCCTCCAACCGTTCAGCCGTAGGCGGGTGGGGCGGTGTCTCTCCTTCAACCGCTCCTCAATGCGCAGGTAGATGCGTCGACCTACGGCCGTGTCGGCTTCGCTCTGGTCACCCTGCTCCCACTGTAGGCACGTGAGGCGTTGCACGGCGTCTTGCCGAAGAAATTCTTGTGTCTCTTTCGTAGTAGACTTGCCGATAAGCAAGCGAAGCACAAGGGCCTGGAAAGTGTTTCTCTTTATCATCTTTATTTCTGGTTGCTTTTGCTGTAAATACAGATAAGGGGGCAAGGGTACTACACGGGCAAATGTTAAAAGTGAATTTCTACCTCATTCTTCTCTTATCTGCCGATACTTGCGTATCTTTGCGCGTTATGAATCGGGAAGTCTTCTATATCTTCATAGGGGGTGGGGTGGGTAGCGCACTCCGCTATGTGGTGCAGCTGCTGTTGCACGAGCGCATCGTACCCTATCACTTCCCATGGGCCACGTTGGCGGTCAACTTGGTGGGCAGTTTCCTCATCGGGCTGTTCTATGCACTTTCGGAGCGCTGGCAGCTCTCTGCCGAAGTACGGTTGCTGCTTACTACCGGGCTGTGCGGAGGATTCACCACTTTCTCTACCTTCTCCAACGATGGGGTGGCGCTGCTGAGAGGCGGATTCTATGGCACCTTTGTGCTCTATGTGGCGGTGAGTATAGGCATCGGGCTGGCGGCGGCGCTGGCAGGTGGCTATGCGGGCAAACATTTCTAAGGGCGGGCGAAAAACAAAAAACAGGCTTCACTTGTTCTTCTTAAAGCCACAATAAGGGCTTTTGGCGAAAGAGAATCGCAAGAATACCTATTTATAGCGATTTCTTCCCTCCCCCTCGTTTTGTACTTTTGCAAAGTCTTACTTAAAATAGTTAGAAAGATGAAAATTGAAAAGATTGTAGCTCGAGAGATTCTTGACTCGAGAGGTAACCCCACCGTAGAGGTAGACGTATTGTTGGAATCGGGCATCGTGGGACGCGCATCCGTTCCGTCAGGTGCATCGACCGGAGAAAATGAAGCCTTGGAGCTTCGTGATGGCGACAAAAAACGCTATGGCGGCAAGGGTGTTCAGAACGCAGTAGCGAACGTGAACAATGTCATCGCCCCCAAGCTGATAGGCATGAGTTCGCTCAACCAACGTGCCATCGACCACGCCATGCTGGCGCTGGACGGCACCCCTACGAAGTCTAACTTGGGCGCTAACGCCATCCTCGGTGTGTCGCTGGCCGTAGCCAAGGCAGCGGCCAACTACCTCGACCTACCGCTTTACCGTTACATCGGTGGTACCAACACCTACGTGATGCCGGTGCCCATGATGAACATCATCAACGGTGGCTCGCACAGCGACGCCCCTATCGCTTTCCAGGAGTTTATGATTCGTCCCGTAGGCGCCCCTTCGTTCAAGGAAGGCTTGCGCATGGGCGCCGAGGTGTTCCACGCACTGAAGAAGGTGCTGAAGGACCGCGGCCTGAGCACGGCAGTAGGCGATGAGGGTGGCTTCGCTCCCAGCCTCGAAGGTACCGAAGATGCCATCAACTCCATACTCGCCGCTATCAAGGCCGCTGGATACGAGCCGGGCAAGGACGTGATGATTGGCATGGACTGCGCCTCCTCGGAGTTCTATCACGACGGCATTTACGACTACACCAAGTTTGAAGGTGCGAAAGGCAAGAAACGTACTGCCGACGAGCAAATCGCTTACCTCGAAGAGCTGGTGAACAAATACCCCATCGACTCCATCGAGGACGGTATGAGCGAGAACGACTGGGAAGGCTGGAAGAAGCTGACCGAGCGCATCGGCAACCGTTGCCAACTGGTAGGCGACGACCTCTTCGTGACCAACGTGAAGTTCTTGGCCAAGGGCATCGAGATGGGTTGCGCCAACTCCATCCTCATTAAGGTAAACCAGATTGGTTCTCTGTCCGAGACGCTGGATGCCATTGAGATGGCTCACCGTCACGGCTACACCACCGTCACCTCTCACCGTTCGGGCGAGACCGAAGACGCTACCATCGCCGACATTGCCGTGGCTACCAACAGCGG
>JAISIX010000032.1 GCA_031261805.1 Mediterranea sp. (in: CFB group bacteria) | reverse complement strand
TCAGGTTGGCGAACTGCGTATCCTTGAAATAGAGCTGGTTGAGTTTATATTTGCTGAGCATAATGGTGTTATTCTCCTTTCTTGTTCCAGACGGTGAGTGAACCGAATGTTTGTTCGAGCAGAGGGTTCTCGTGTATGACGGTATATTTGAAGGCTAAGTACTCGCTGTGGATGTCGAGTTGTTCAGTGATGTCGTTGTATCTCTCATTATCGCCTGAAAGATAGTCGAGTATAGCATCGTAGAACTCATTGAACTTGATACGAAATTCCCTATAAAATCGTTCTTCGTTATCAGTATCTCTCCCCAATATTGGCTTTCCGTTGAATAAACGTTGCAAAAGCTGAATGGTAGAAGATGTGGTGGCGGAGTTGTCCTCGCTTGTAAACAAGGCTTTGTCGTTAACAAAGTCAACGGAGTGCCTAATGATGCGTTCTACATCATTCTGGGTTGGGTCTATGATATCATCGAAGCGATTCGATTTCTTGTTATTGCAGTATTGGCAGGCACCGAATAGATTTTTCCAAGTATCTATCAACTCGGTTGAATGGCTTTGCGATTTAAAGTGTTCAATCTGTGTATCCTGAGGGATAGACCGTTCGCACAAATAGCATTTGTCATATTGGTCTTCTTGAATCTGCTTGCGAACGCCCCGACCTTGGTATCCTTTTCTTAGCCCTTCTGGAGCTTCCGCACTTTTATATATCCTAATCATTATGCCTTTGCTTTAGTCAACCATTCTACTTTAAGTTGTTTGTATCTGGCTTTAATGTTAGGAACCACAGCATCCGGAATCTTATCAAAGTCCTTGAAGTACTTATCTAAAGCGGCACTTTCAGATTTTGACAGATGATTGGAATGTATAAGCTCCTCTATCCTCCCTAAACGAGACATTAAGTCGCTGGACGCTGTTTGGATACCGAAGTATCCTTCTGTCAATGCTTCGTACGAGTAGTTGGTAAGGTTCTCATTCTGTATTGCCTCACGGCGTTCCATATCGAACACAACGGCATTAGGAAGCGAGTTCAATATAAATGGGGAGTGAGTCGTTACAATAAACTGTATATTGGGGAAGAACTTCGTGAGCATAGGAAGTATCAGCCTTTGCAGTTCAAGGTGGAGATGGGCATCAATCTCATCTATCAATACGATGCCTTCCATCTCGTAAGCACGTACCAGCTTTTCGTCCGACTGCATTTTTAGGATAAGGTCGGTGACGATGTCGAGGATAGAGGAATAGCCGGCTGAAAGTTGGGTGAGCTTAAAGTCTTTCCCTTCCGTATGGATAAAGAAAGAGTAATCCCGAGGTTGGAATTCTAAGGTCAGTTCTTTATCTCCATATATTTGGCGGAGCATTTCTTCGAACTCATCAAACCAATGGTTGTAAGCATCAGCCTCCTCTTTCCCATTCATGGCGGCTTGAACCTTGCAATAAACCATAAAAGATAGGAACTGGTCTACTTTCTTGTCTTGTATGTCTTTGGACCAGCTTAATTGTGGCTTAGTTAGCATAAAGGGTTCTACGTCTACGAAGTTAGCTTTGCGTTCATCGCCATAATATGCCAATAAAAAGGTCCTCATCCTTATTGCTCTTAGCCAATTTGACACGTCAGATAGATTAAGATCAATACTGTTTGTGAAGAGCTTTTTCCCATTGTCGTCAAATTGCGCAATGCTATTGGCCGTTTTAGCTGGGACGTTTTGAGACACCTTGTTAATTGGACGATTTTGAAACACTTGGTTCAAGCAATCCACTATTGCATTCATCAGCACCGTCTTTCCACTACCGTTCTTTCCTGTTATAATCAGGTGTTTCTTCTCGGTATCCGAGATAGGTATGGTGAAGTCTTTCAAGTGGAAGACTTGTTTTACATCAATACTGGTTATAAAGTTGCTCATAACTTTTATGTATTACTCTTAGTATATGCGTACTCTTTTGCGCCAAAGTTAAGCATCTTTTTTCGAAACGTGTATCTCTCTTGGCAAAATAATGTGTGGGTCACTCCTTTAAATACTGACGGGCGGACGCTCTCATCTCAAACGAAAGCACTACATTTGCACTCGGTAGTGAGAGAATGACTATCCATTAACCTCTACTAATTGATTGGAAAACCTTTTTAGAAGAACGAATGAAAACAGTAACAACAGCAACTTTAGTGATGAGCGGAATCATGATGATGTCGTGTGCTTCCGAGCAAAAGAAAATTGTCTACCCCGACGCGATGAAGGTGGACACGGTGGATACCTACTTTGGAACGCAAGTGGCCGACCCTTACCGGTGGCTGGAGAATGATACCAGCGCCGCAACCGAGGCTTGGGTGAAGGCAGAGAACAAGGTGACGGACGAGTACCTGAGCCAGATACCTTTCAGGGAGAAGCTGCTCAAGCGTCTCACCGACCTGTCCAACTACGAACGCATCGGCGTACCCTTTAAGCGGAACGGGAAGTACTATTTCAGCAAGAACGACGGCTTGCAGAACCAAAGCGTGTACTACGTGCAGGACTCGCTTGGAGGCACGCCACGTCTCTTCCTCGACCCTAACAAACTGTCGGACGATGGGACAGTGGCTCTCAAAGGACTCTCCTTTTCGCACGATGGCAAGTACACCGCCTATTGCATCTCGCGTAGCGGGTCGGACTGGGTGGAAATCTACGTGATGGATACCGAGAGTGGCAAGCTGCTTGATGACCACATTCAGTGGGCGAAGTTCAGCGGTGCTTCCTGGCAGGGCGACGGCTTCTACTATAGTGCCTACGATGCACCGGTAGCTGGTAAGGAGTTCTCGAACGTGAATGAGAACCATAAGATTTACTATCATAAGGTGGGCGAGCCGCAATCGGCCGATAAGCTCGTCTACCAAAATCCCGCTTATCCCAAACGCTTCTACTCGGCTGGCACCACGAAGGAGGAGCGGGTGCTCTTCCTCACTGAGTCGGGGGCGGGTAGGGGCAACAACCTCTTTGTTCGCGACCTGAAGAAACCGGGCAGCGACTTCGTGCAACTCACCACGAACATGGATTACCAGTACTATCCCATTGAGGTGATAGGAGAGAAGATTTACCTGATGACCAACTATAAGGCTCCTAAAAACCGTGTGATGGTGGCCGATATCCAGCATCCTAAGTTGGAGGATTGGAAAGAGTTGGTGCCCGAGGCCGATGCCGTGCTCTCCGCTGCCGAGGTGATAGGTGGCAAGCTCTACCTGACCTACGACCAGGACGCTTCCAACCACGCCTACGTGTACAACCTCGACGGTACCCGCCAGCAGGAAATCAAGCTCCCAGGAGTGGGTACAGTGGGCTTTAGCGGCGACAAGGACGACAAGGAGTGTTTCTTTGTCTTTACGTCCTTTACCACCCCCGGTGCTACCTATATATATAATGTAGACGACAATACTTACCAGCTCTACAGGGCACCCAAGGTGTCTTTCAACTCCGACGACTTCACTACCGAACAGGTGTTCTTCGCCAGCAAGGACGGTGTGAAGGTGCCGATGTTCCTCACCTATAAGAAAGGTATGAAGCTGGATGGCACCAACCCTGTCTACCTCTATGGTTACGGCGGCTTCGGCATCAGCCTCTACCCGAGCTTCAGCGCTATGCGTATTCCCTTCCTCGAGAATGGCGGTATCTATGCACAGGTCAACCTCCGTGGTGGAAGTGAGTATGGCGAGGAGTGGCACGTGGCCGGCACCAAGATGCAGAAGCAACATGTTTTCGACGACTTCATTTCTGCTGCCAAGTACCTCATCGCACAAAAATACACCAGCAAGGAGAAGATAGCCATTGTGGGCGGTTCCAACGGCGGACTGCTGGTAGGCGCCTGCATGACGCAACGCCCCGACCTCTTCCGTGTAGCCATCCCGCAGGTAGGTGTGATGGACATGCTCCGTTACCATAAGTTCACTATTGGCTGGAACTGGGCCAGTGACTATGGCACCAGCGAAGACAGTCGGGAGATGTTTGAGTACCTCAAGGGTTACTCGCCCCTGCACAATCTCAAGCCGGGCACGAAGTATCCCGCTACGCTGGTTACCACTGCCGATCACGATGACCGTGTGGTGCCCGCCCACTCATTTAAGTTTGCCGCTACCCTGCAGGCCGACAACGACGGTACCAATCCCACGCTCATCCGAATAGATAGCAAGGCGGGACATGGAGCGGGCAAACCCATGACCAAAGTACTGGAAGAGCAGGCCGACATCTATGCCTTCATCATGTATAACTTGGGTATGGAGCCGAAGCTATTGCAGTAGATGACATTTTAATGTTATTAAATCAAAAAAATGGGGCAAATAGTAGTGCATATTCAAATTATGCCTATATTTGCCCCGTGTTTATATAACAGTTTGCTATATCAACCTATTAACATTAAGATATTATGAACATACAGAACATCATGTCCTCCCTGGAGGCTAAGCACCCCGGAGAATTAGAGTATCTTCAGGCAGTGAAAGAAGTATTGCTTTCCATTGAAGAGATTTACAACCAGCATCCCGAGTTCGAGAAGGCTAAAGTCATTGAACGCCTGGTAGAACCCGATCGTATCTTCACCTTCCGCGTCACTTGGATTGACGACCGTGGCGAAGTACAAACCAACTTGGGCTACCGTGTGCAGTTCAACAACGCCATTGGCCCGTACAAAGGTGGCATGCGTTTTCACGCTTCCGTCAACCTCTCCATCTTGAAGTTCCTCGGCTTTGAGCAGACCTTCAAGAATGCTTTGACAACCCTCCCGATGGGTGGTGCCAAAGGTGGCTCCGACTTCTCACCCCGTGGCAAGAGCGATGCCGAAGTCATGCGTTTCTGTCAAGCCTTCATGCTGGAGCTGTGGCGCCAACTGGGTCCGGACATGGACGTGCCGGCTGGCGACATCGGCGTGGGCGGACGCGAGGTTGGTTACATGTACGGCATGTACAAGAAGCTCACCCGCGAGTGCACCGGAACCTTCACAGGCAAGGGACTTGAGTTCGGCGGGTCGCTGATTCGCCCAGAGGCAACAGGTTTCGGAGGTCTCTACTTCGTTAACCAGATGTTACAGACGAAGGGCATCGACATCAAAGGTAAGACTATCGCCATCTCAGGCTTCGGCAACGTGGCTTGGGGAGCCGCTACCAAGGCCACCGAGATGGGTGCCAAGGTGGTGACCATCTCTGGTCCTGACGGATACGTGTACGACCCCGACGGCATCAGTGGCGAGAAGATTGACTATATGCTTGAACTCCGTGCTACGGGCGACGACATCGTGGCTCCTTATGCGCAGAAGTATCCCGGCGCTACCTTCGTAGAGGGCAAGCATCCGTGGGAGGTGAAGGTCGACATCGCCTTGCCGTGTGCTACGCAGAACGAGCTGAACGGCGAGGATGCCAAGAAGCTGATAGAGAATAATGTGCTTTGCGTAGGCGAAATCTCCAACATGGGTTGTACGCCCGAGGCTATTGATCTCTTCATTGAGCATAAGATGATGTATGCCCCGGGTAAGGCCGTGAATGCCGGTGGCGTGGCCACGTCGGGCTTGGAAATGTCGCAGAACGCCATGCACTTGAGCTGGACGGCTGCCGAGGTAGACCAACGTCTGCACCAAGTGATGCATGCCATCCACGCCCAATGCGTGAAGTACGGCACTGAGGCCGACGGCTACATCAACTACGTGAAAGGCGCCAACATCGCCGGATTCATGAAGGTGGCACATGCCATGATGGGACAAGGCATTATTTAAATTAGTGCATTTCAGACATAATGAGCGCCGGCTGCGCAGAGGGTTCCTCTGTGTAGCCGGTGCTTTTTGTTCCTAAAACGCTCGTGTCATTCACTATTCATCGTTTCGTTTGCAACTATCCGCCTAAAAATCCCTATCTTTGCGTCGCTTATTTTATTTACGAACATATACTTGACACAAAGATGCTACAACCTGAATTGAAGCTACGCCGCGACAAGATTCGCAGCTTGATGGCTCAGCAAGGCATTGATGCCGCGCTAATCACTTGTAATACCAACCTCATCTATACCTTTGGTAGTGTGGTGAGCGGTTACCTCTATTTACCTCTTCATTCACCGGCTTTGATATTCGTCAAGCGCCCCAACCACCTCAATGGTGAGCACCTGTTTCACATCCGGAAGCCTGAACAAATCGTCAATCTGCTGAAAGAGCAAGGCCTGCCTATGCCTACCAAGCTGATGCTGGAAGGCGATGAGTTGCCTTATACAGAATACGTGCGTTTGGCCGGCCTCTTCCCTGATACGGAAGTGGTGAACGGCACGCCCTTGATCCGGCAGGCCCGTAGCGTGAAGACCTCCATCGAGATAGAGATGTTTCGCCGCTCGGGCATAGCCCATGCCAAAGCGTACGAGCAGATTCCCACCACCTACCGTCCCGGCATGACCGACCTTGAGTTCTCCATCGAGATAGAAAGGCTGATGCGCTTGGAAGGCAGCCTGGGTATCTTCCGCGTCTTCGGTCGCAGCATGGAAATCTATATGGGTAGTGTGCTGACGGGCGACAATGCCGGCTACCCTTCGCCCTACGACTTTGCTTTGGGTGGTCAAGGTATCGACCCCGCTTTGCCGGGAGGTGCCAACCGTACCCCGTTGCAGGAAGGACAGAGCGTGATGGTAGACTTAGGTGGCAACTTTAACGGCTATATGGGCGATATGAGCCGGGTGTTCTCCATCGGTCGATTGCCCGATGAGGCCTACACGGCACATCAAGTATGCCTCGATGTGCAAGAGAAGGTTGTTTCCATGGTCCGTCCTGGCGTGGCGTGCGAAGAGTTGTACAATGCTGCTATAGAGCTGGTGAGCGCCGCCGGCTTTGCCGACCGCTTTATGGGTACCGGCCAGCAAGCGAAGTTTATCGGCCATGGCATCGGGCTTGAAATCAATGAGGCCCCCGTGCTGGCTCCCCGCATCAAGCAACAGCTGGAGCCGGGCATGGTGTTCGCCCTTGAGCCGAAAATCGTCCTTCCCGGCATAGGGCCGGTAGGTATTGAGAACTCGTGGGTGGTGACCAACGAAGGTGTCGAGAAACTGACCAACTGCAACGAGGAGATTATAGCCTTGTAAAGAGCAAACTGTATAAAAGGGTAAGGGGACAAAGCTGATACACAGCTTTGTCCCCTTACCCTTTTATACAGTCCTGCCCGCCGTTCCCTGCATTTAACCAATAAATACGAGATGAAAAACAAATATTGCACATAGAGGGAACGGCCTTTCCCTTATCTTTGTCACATCAAACAAAGTTCCTTAATAAATGTATCGGAAAGAAAACGTTAATGGCAAGGGAAGAATGAGAGGTATCCATTCCTTATTTTTAATGCTATTGATTGCGGTTGTGATAGATGCATCCGCACAAACAAACAACGAGCGAGGAGCCTGTGCGGGCGAGCGGATAAGTGTCCCCGCCTTTCCGGGTGCCGATGGTGCCGGCAAGTACACCACCGGTGGGGCAGGCGGGGTAGTCTATACCGTCACCTCCTTGGCCGATGACGGTAGCGAGGGCACTCTGCGCTGGGCCATCCGCAAGAAGGGGCCGCGCACCATTGTCTTTGCCGTGAGCGGCATCATCGAACTGACGCAGTCATTGGCGCTGAACAACGGTGATGTCACCATCGCCGGACAGACAGCGCCGGGCGACGGCATCTGTCTGAAAAATTACACCTTCT
Source organism: Mediterranea sp. (in: CFB group bacteria) (assembly GCA_031261805.1). Lineage (GTDB taxonomy): Bacteria > Bacteroidota > Bacteroidia > Bacteroidales > Bacteroidaceae > Bacteroides. Next base: position 20,128 of record JAISIX010000032.1, on the reverse strand, counting down.
CCATCAAGGCCGACAATGTAATCGTTCGCTTCATCCGCTCGCGGATGGGCGTGGACATCAAACATCGGGGCGACGACGCCATGAACGGCACCGGCCGCCATCGGGGTATCCTCATCGACCATTGCTCCATGAGCTGGAGCACCGACGAGTGCGCCACCTTCTACGACAACGCCAACCTCACCCTGCAATGGTGCATCATCAGCGAGAGCCTCGCCAACTCCATCCACGAGAAGGGGGCACATGGTTACGGTGGCATCTGGGGAGGTGAACCGGCCTCGTTCCACCACAACCTGCTGGCACACCACACCAACCGCACGCCCCGCCTCTGCGGAAGCCGGTACACCGGTAAGCCCGAAGAGGAGAGGGTGGAGCTGTTTAACAACGTGATATACAATTACGGTAGTGCGGGAGCTTATGCCGGCGAGGGGGGGAGTTACAACTTCCTCGGCAACTACTACAAGCCCGGCCCCTATACCGCCACCAAGTCGTCGTACGACCGCCTCTTCACCGCCTACGCCGACGATGGCACGCACGCAAACGCCGCTGGTACGCACGGCTTCTTCTATTTCGAAGGAAACTATATGGATGGCAGTTGTCGGGCGCTCACGCCCAAGCAGCGTGCCCGGATACTTAGGGTGAATGAGAACAACAATCTCGGACTGGTCATACATGCCGACTTCGCCCCCCGCTCCAGCCTGCTGGCATCCAAAGCTTTCGACATAGCCGAGCACAGCTCCCTCCAACCTGCCCGTCGGGCTTACCACGACGTGCTTCGCTTGGCTGGCGCTTCGCTTCGTCGTGATGCTGTGGACCGCCGCATCGTGAAAGAGGTGCGACGAGGCACCTACACCTACGAAGGTTCGCACGGTAGCACCTTGGGTATGATAGACCAGCCCTCTGACGTAGGGGGCTGGCCGGTATATCGTACCGAGCCATCCCTGCCCGACAACGACGGTGACGGTATACCCGATGTTTGGGAACGCCGCCATGGTCTCGACCCCACCGATGCTGCCGACGGTGCTCGTTGCACCTTGGACCAACGCTACACCAACCTCGAGATGTACCTCAATAGCTTGGTGAACCATTTATATCCAAGCAAATAAATAGTATAAGTATAGTATTAATCACTTTAAATTTCTAGTCTATGCATTGGAAAATCCAGATGAAACGAACGTCATCATTCTTCCTGATGATGATGCTTTGTCTGATGGCTTTCGCACAAACGAAGACTGTAAAAGGTACTGTGAAAGACGCATCAGGTGAGCCGATAATCGGCGCAAACGTGCTCGTCAGGGGCACGACTAACGGTGTAATCACCGACCTTGACGGCAACTACACCGTACATAACGTGAAAAACTCCGACGTACTCGTCGTCTCCTACATCGGTTACGTCAACCAAGAGGTGCGCGTAGCCGGCCAAACGAATATCAACGTCACCCTCCGCGAAGATGCCAAGGCACTGGACGAGGTAGTGGTCATCGGCTATGGCTCGGTGAAACGGAAAGATTTGACGGGGTCGGTGGCGACAGTAGGCTCCAAGGAGCTGGTGGCTGTGCCTGTTGCATCTGTCTCCGAAGCGTTGAGTGGCAAGATGGCAGGCGTGCAGGTAACCACGACAGAGGGTTCGCCCGACGCAGAGGTGAAGATACGGGTGCGTGGCGGTGGCTCTATCACAGGCGACAATACACCTTTATATATTGTCGATGGCTTTCCCGTGGAGAGCATTAGCGATATCCCTACGTCCGACATCGAAGACACAACGGTGTTGAAAGATGCCTCCTCTACCGCTATTTATGGTTCGCGAGGAGCCAATGGTGTAATCCTTATCACAACGAAGTCGGGCAAAGCCGGGAAGATTAGTATTGGTTACAATGCATATTATAGCTGGAAGAAGATAGCTAAGACTTTGGATGTGCTTCCGCCTTCCGATTATGCGAAATGGCAGTATGAACTGGCCTGGCTGAAGGCTTCTAATGATGACATCAGCTCATACACTAAGTTCTTTGGCAACTACCAAGACTTGGATATGTATAATAACATCCCTTACAATGATTGGCAGGACTTGACATTCGGACGTACCGGACATACATTCAATCATAACCTGAGTATAACGGGTGGTAGCGATCTCATTTCTTACTCGTTCAACTATGCCCACATGAATGATAAGGCCATCATGGTAGGTTCATCGTTCAAGCGCGATAACTTCAGTCTGAAGTTGAAGAGCAAACCCACCAAGAAGGTGACGCTTGATATGTCCATCCGCTATTCGGAGACAGACATCAAGGGTGGGGGCGCCAATGATGTGACAAGTAGTTACGATTCGGACAAGCGTCTGAAATACTCCGTCATCTATACGCCTATTCCCTTGGCCAATCTGGATGCCGCTTCGGGCAGTGCCGACGACGATTTGGGTAATCTTTACAACCCATTGGTCTCCAGCGCAGACAACGACCGTCGTCAAGAACGCAAAAACCTGAATATGGCAGGTAGCGTTACTTGGGAAGTCTTCAAAAACTTCAAGGCAAGAGCCGAGGTAGGCTATGACGACTACAACAACGGTGACGACCGTTTTTGGGGAACGACGACTTATTATGTGAAGAACGTACCCGCTGTAGCCAATCAAGGTATGCCTGCTATCCGTCTGGTGGATACCAATCGTCATCGTTTCCGCAGCACCAATACGCTGAGTTATGATTTCTCCAAGCTCTTCAAGGGTGAGTCACATCATCTGGACCTGATGGTAGGACACGAGTGGATTCAGACGAAACAACTCACCCAAACCAACGAAGTGCATGGATTCCCCTTGTCGTTTACGGCAAGTGAGGCTTGGAAGCTTTCTACGTTGGGAGTGCCTTATACCATCAACAACTTCTTTAGCCCGAATGACAATCTACTCTCATTCTTTGGCCGCTTGAACTATAACTTCCAAGACAAGTATCTGCTCAGCGGAACGTTCCGTGCCGATGGCTCTTCTAAATTTGCGCAGGGTAACCAATGGGGATATTTCCCTTCGGCAGCCGTGGCTTGGCGCCTCTCTTCAGAGAAGTTTATGGCGGGCACAAAGACGTGGTTGGAAGACTTGAAGCTTCGCTTCAGCTATGGAACGGCGGGTAATAACAATATTCCTTCGGGACAGATGGCGCAGAGCTATTCCAATTCGGCTACCTCGTGGATTAATAATGTAACCAACTATTGGGCGCCCTCAAAGATCATGGCCAATCCGGACTTGAAGTGGGAGACGACCATCACGCGGAACATTGGTCTGGACTTTACGCTCTTAGGAGGGAAGCTCAACGGAACCGCAGAGGTCTATCTCAATACCACCAAAGACTTGCTCATCAACTTTGTGACGGCAGGTACTGGTTACGACACCCAATACCGTAACATGGGGAAGACGCAGAACAAAGGTCTTGAACTTACACTCAACTGGACGGCTATCAACAAGAAAAACTTTGGCTTGAGTTTCAGTGGGAACATTAGTTTCAATAAGAATGAAATCAAGAGCTTAGGCATTATGGACGACTTTGGAGCGGACAGCTATTGGGCTTCTACCGAAATCGGCAATGACTTTTGGATAGCTAAGGGAGGCTCGGTAGGCAAAATGTATGGCTATCAGTCCGACGGACGTTATGAGGTAGACGACTTTACCTTGGATGGAACCACCTGGACACTCCGGAAGGACAAGGAAGGCTTGGCGGACGCTACTTCCGTAGTTGGAAAGCTTGGCCCGGGGTCGATGAAACTGAAGGACCTTGACGGCGACGGTATCGTAGACGTGAATGACCGTGAAATCATAGGCGACGCTAACCCGCTGCATACCGGAGGCTTCAGCATCAACGCACGCGCTTACGGCTTCGACTTGTCGGCCAACTTCAACTGGAGCTATGGAAACGACATTTACAATGCCAATAAGGTGGAGTTTACGCAAACAGGAAAATATCAGTATCGTAACATGATAACCCTCATGGGCGAAGGCAAACGATGGACCAATCTGAATGCGGATGGAACCCTCTGCTATGACCCTGCACAACTGGCTGCCATGAATGCCAACACCACGATGTGGACACCCAATACCGCTCGGATGGTGTTCAGTGACTGGGCCGTGGAAGATGGCTCGTTCCTGCGACTGAATACGCTGACGCTGGGTTATACATTGCCCCAGTCGTTGGTGACGAAAGCCCGCATCAAAAGCCTCCGCTTCTATGTGACGGCCTACAACGTATTTTGCCTGACAAGCTATTCGGGATACGACCCTGAAGTGTCGACCATGCGGAGAACGAACCTTACTCCCGGTGTGGACTATTCGGCCTATCCCAAGAGCCGTAGCTTCGTAGTGGGACTCAACTTGAATTTCTAAATCACGGTAACAAGTATCTGATATGAAACGATTTATTTATATATCCTTGCTCTCGCTGTCGCTGGGTGGCGCAGTAGCCTCTTGCGACTTGGATGCACCAACCATCTCCTCGTTGGACTCATCTACCATATTCTCTACTCCCGTATTGGCTGAGGCCGCCGTCATGGCCATCCACCAGTCTTTCGGAGAGACAAACTCCTATCGGGGGCGTTACATCCCTTACTATGGCATCAATTCAGATGTCGAATGGATAAACAACATGAGTGCTGCCTCCATTCCCGATGCGGGAAAGTACGACTTGGTCACCTACTCGGCCACGCCGACCAATACACAAATGAATACCGATAATAATGCGTATGCCAAGTTCTATGAGGCTATTGAGCGTGCCAATCAAGCCATTGTGGGTTTGCGCACTTATGGTAATATCGGTACCAACGAAGAGCTGACCTATCTGCTTGGAGAGATTCTTACGCTGCGAGCCGTTGTTTATCTCGACTTGGTAAAAGGCTGGGGAGATGTCCCCGCCCGTTTCGAACCCATCAGTTCGGAGACATTGTACATCGGACGCTCGGACAGGGATACTATCTACAAGCATTTGCTGACTGACCTGAAAGAGGCCGAGGCTTATGTGCCATGGCCCAATGGCTCTGCCGTCACGAAGAGTACCGAACGTGTAAACAAGGCTTTCGTGAAAGGACTGCGTGCCCGTGTCGCCCTCTATGCGGGTGGCTATAGCCAGCGTGCCGATGGAGTACGGTTGAGTGATGACCCTGAATTGAGCCAAACGGCCATGTACACGATTGCCCGCGACGAATGTCTCGACATCATCGAGAGCGGAACTTGTACCTTAGGCTCCTTTATGGAGAACTTCCAAAAACTGTGCAAGGATGATGTGACAGCCGGTGGAGAGTCACTTTGGGAAATCCCATTCTCGGCCGGACGTGGACGGGTGCTCTATACCTTTGGCGTAAAGCACCAGTCTAAAGACCAATATACAGAGCAAGCGCAAGGTGGAATCAACGGACCGTTGCCGACTTTGTTTTACGACTACGACGTAGAAGACGTCCGACGCGACATTACTTGCGTGCCTTACGAATGGGGGACGGCTGTGAACGGCATCGCCAAACAACAACTCCGTAGTCTGAAGAGCTGGTGCTTCGGTAAGTTGCGCTACGAGTGGATGACACGAACGGTCACCTCAACGAACGATGACGGCATCAACTGGCAATACATGCGATTGGCCGATGTTTATCTGATGGCGGCCGAAGCCATCAATGCACTCAGTGGCCCGTCGGAGGCAGCTCCTTATCTCAAAACGGTTCTTGACCGCGCCTTGCCCGCTGCCAAAGTTTCCTCTTATATGAGTGCCGCCACGGCCAGCAAGGATGCTTTCTTCAACGCCATCGTCGACCAGCGTGCCTTTGAGTTCGCGGGTGAATCGCTCCGCAAGGCCGATCTGATTCGTTGGAACTTGCTCAAGACAAAACTGGATGAAGCGAAAACGAAGATGACGCAGTTGGCCAATCTTGAAGGAGCCTACGCCGACCTACCCACCAAGCTGTATTACCAGACGGCCGCCGACGGCGAGTCGCTGACTATTTACGGCTTGAACCACGGAGATACAGATGAGGCAGGCGCCGCGTTAGGGTATGAGAGCAATACCGATTGGATTTCGACCAGCAAGCTTCCTCAGGACCTGATTGATGTGCTTTACGTGAAAGACCCCAATCAGAATCAATATTGGCCTATCTGGCAATTCTTTATCGACTCGAGCAACGGAATGTTGAGCAATAACTAATAATGAACTGCAATCATGAATAGAGTAAAACAATATATGTGTTTGTTGGGGCTTGGCATGCTGGCCTTGACAACGGCCTGCAGTGAGCAGGACACGGAAATAACGAGTATAGAGTATGCACGTTTGTTCTCTCCTTTGGATATGGAGGCTCGGGTCGTCAATCGTACGAATATAAGCTTAAACTGGAAGGCGGTTCAAGGGGCGGTGAGCTATGACGTGGAGCTATATTATGGTAGCGATGATGTGGAGGTAGCGAAACCTTTCAAAAGTGAAAACGTAGAGGTTAACTCATGCCTGATAGAGAATCTGTTGGGGAGTACGGCCTATCTTGTTAGAGTAAGGGCTGTAGGTGAGGAAACCCCCGATTCAAAATGGGCCTCTGTCTCTGTTACCACACAGGCAGAGCAAATATTTGAGAGTATAGAAGAAGCGGATGTAGAGGCAAATAGTGTTACTCTTCATTGGGATGGAAAAGGAAATCCGGTGACACGCATAGTCATTATGCCCGGCAATGTCACTCATGAACTTTCAGCATCTGAAATCTCTGACCAATCGGCAACTATAGCTGGACTGACTGGGGAGACGTCTTATACGGCTAATATATATTATGCTGACACCCAGCGTGGAACTATTGGCTTTGAGACGTGGATTGACGCAACGAACGCAACGAAGGTAAACGACGGAGACGACCTTAAAACCGTATTGGACAATGCATCGGATGGAGCTGATATAGCATTCACAAGCTCCGCTACATTCGAGTTAGGCTCTTACTCGTTGAAGAAATCCTTCAGGCTGTTTAGTGTGAAGCCTACGGAGAAAGCTACAATCATCGGCAAATTTGTTGGCTCGGGCGTAGTTGTTCCCTCTGTAAGGTTTGCAGGCGTAATTTTGAATGGCGATGGTACACTGAACAACCTGGTAGATATCAACTCTGCTAATTCGGGGGTTGAAACCCTTGAATTTAAGCGTAGCGAGATACGTAACTATACCGCACGATTAGCATACAACAACAATGCCACTGCGGCTTATGGTACTATTCTTTTTGATAACTGTGTCATTGATAATATAGAGGCTGGTGGAGACGCTTTTGACTTCCGAACGGGAACCTTGACTTCGTTGACGCTTTCCAATAGTACTATTAGCAATGGCATTCGTTCGCTTCTGCGCTGCCAGATAAAGGCAATGGTGACTGTGGAAAACTGTACTTTCTATGCTCTTTGTACCGTGGACAACAAAGACAATGCTGGCTTGTTCCGTATGAATGTCGCAGAAGGGGCTTTGTCCGTCTCTAAATCCATTTTCTATGGCATCGGTTCCGAAGCTCATATCAGTTCATCGAATCCTGGGCAAGGGGTTTGGGCAAGAGCCTCCAACTTGAACGCCACAGCGACTTACTCGCGCAACTATTACTTCAACTGTCCCAACCTGTGGGCTGGCAAATATAGCGACGACCACTCCGCCGTGGCCACCGAACTTGATTCCAAGTTCGTCGACGCCGCCAATGGCGACTTCACCGTGCAGGACGAGGACATCAAGTACTACGGAGTGGGCGACCCCCGTTGGATAAAGTAAGAAACATACCTTTCTCTCTACCATTAGTGTTCTAACCATCGAAGGGGGCATCGCGGGAGCGACGCCCCCTTTTCGGTACAAGCCACTCGTGGTCAAGCTTAGCTCCCTTCGTGGTTAAGCATGAACCACGTGGTACAATACGGAACTGGGCAACCGCATCAAAATCATCCCCCCCCGAAAGTTTCGTTTTCTTGCTTTCACTGCTTTCTCAAGCCTGTAATGTGCATATTAATAGCTGTTTATGGTGAACCCAAACACGTTTTGGAGGTAGTGTAATCTGTTAGTGCCTCCTCAAGGACGCTCATAAGCGCCTGCTTGTCCATATAGGAGAGGCTGTCCATACCCTTTATTTTCCCCCTCTTCACAATGATTAACGGTCAGTCTATTGCTTAATTACGAAAAGTTCGTAGATTTGCGAAGTATTCGTAATAGACAGTGACATAATGGAAAAGCTTACCGTACAAGAAGAGGAAGCGATGCTCTACATCTGGGAGTTGGAGAGCTGCTTCGTAAAGGACATCATGGCTAAATATCCACAGCCTGCTCCGCCTTATACCACGATAGCCTCTATCGTGAAGAACTTGGAGCGAAAGGGATATGTGGCAGCCGAGCGGATAGGGAACACCTACCGTTACCGCCCCGCCATCCACGAGAGCGAGTATAAGCGCCGCTTTATGAGCAACGTGGTGCGCAACTACTTCGAGAACTCCTACAAGGAGCTGGTGTCGTTCTTCGCCCGTGAGGAGAAGATTTCGGCCGATGACCTCCAGGAGATTATCGACTTGATAGAGAAAGGGAAAGAACAGTAACAGACCGATAGGCCTAATGATATATACTACAACGATGACACCGATACTTGCCTACTTCCTGAAGATAAACGTGGCATTGGCCCTGTTTTACATCTTCTACCGTCTCTTCTGCTGCAAAGATACTTTCTTCCAGTGGCGGCGGACGGCGCTTCTCAGCTTCTTCGGCATTGCCTTGGCGGTGCCCCTGCTCAACTTTCAAAGTTGGGTGGACGGCAGTGAACGGGCTACGGAGCTGGTCAAGATCTATGCTTCCGTAGTGTTGCCCGACCAAGTGGTGACGGCTACCCAAGAGGCGCCCGTTCTTGGCTGGGCCGACGCGCTGCTACTCCTCTACCTGGCGGGGGTGGCATTGCTGGTAGGGCGTATGCTCTTTCAGTTAGCCGTTATCGTACGGATGCATTTTCGCAGCGAACAGGGCATGATAAAGGGCGTGCGGGTGCACCTGCTGGCAGAGGCGGCAGGACCGTTCTCCTTCTTCCATTGGATCTTTATACACCTGCCCTCGCACACGCCGGACGAGGCGGATGAGATACTGGCTCACGAGCAGGCGCACGTGCGCCAATGCCACTCCATCGACGTGCTGGTAGGTGAACTGATGTGTGCCCTCTGTTGGTTCAACCCCTTCGTGTGGGGGCTGAAGCGAGAGGTGCGCCGAAACCTTGAATACTTGGCGGACGACCGTGTACTGGAGACAGGATACGACAGCGCCGCCTACCAGTACCACTTGCTGGGACTGGCACATCCTGTGGCTGCAGCAAACATATCCAATAACTTTAATGTATTACCCTTAAAAAATCGTATTCGTATGATGAACAAGAGAAGAACCAACAAAGTGGGGCGGACGAAGTACCTGATGTTCCTCCCCCTGGCTGCCCTGTTGCTGATGGTGAGCAATATCGAAACGGTGGCACGCACGACGAAAGCCCTGGCGCAAGATGCCTCCGCGCCTGTACGACTTGAGACAACCATCAGCCCCAACGTGCCCGACTCCGTGGTGTTCGAGGTGGTGGAGAAGATGCCCGAGTTCCCAGGTGGACAGGTGGCTCTGATGAATTACCTGGCCAACAACATCCGTTATCCGCAAGAATCACAGAAGGCTGGCACGCAAGGTCGTGTTATCGTTCAGTTTGTGGTAACCAAGGATGGAAACATTCAAGGGGCGAAAGTGAAGAGAAGCATAGACCCGTACCTGGATAAGGAAGCCCTGCGGGTTGTGAACGCTATGCCCAAGTGGAAACCAGGCATGCAACGGGGACAAGCGGTGAATGTGAAGTACACTGTTCCCATCCTGTTTAGGCTGGGCAAAAGTGGCGCCGCTGCTACGCAGCAAGCCAAGGCCGAAGAGATAAAGAGCATAGATCCGATGGTCGTAGTGGGTTACGGCAGCGCTGATAAGAAACCTGCGGAGACGGTGTTCACGGTTGTTGAGACCATGCCTAAGTTCTATGGAGGGAAGGCGGCTTTGATGCGGTACTTGTCGCAGCATGTGAAATACCCTACCATTGCCCAGACTAACAACGAGCAGGGCACCGTACAAGTGCAGATGGTAGTAGGCCGCGATGGGCGTGTGTCCGACGTCAAGGTGGCTCGGAGCGTCAGCACGGCGCTGGATGCCGAGGCCATGCGGGTGGTGAGCAATATGCCCAGATGGGAGCCTGGTATGCAAAACGGCAAAGCGGTGGCTGTGATGTACACGTTGCCGATAGAGTTCAAGTTAGATAAGAAGTAGGCTACATCTACGCGCATACAATTTAGGCACGGATTACACCGACGCTACGGTTCTCTGTTGTGAGGCAGAACCGTGAAAGCGGTGAAGTCCATGCCTAAACTATAATATGAGTCCCTTACTTCTGCAGGTTGCCCAAGTACCAGTCGTACATTCGTTGTATGCCCTCTTCTATCTCCACTTGGTGGTGCCAGCCCAAGGCGTGCAACTTGGAGGGGTCGGTGAGCTTGCGCATGGTGCCGTCGGGCTTGGTGCTGTCGAAGGTGAGGCGGCCTTGGTAGCCTATCGTGCCGACTATCAGCTCGGCCAGTTGGCGGATGCTGACCTCCTTGCCGGTGCCGATGTTGATGTGACAGTTGCGCACCTCCTTGTCGCCTTCCTTATAGGTGTCTTTGAAGTCGACGTGCTCCATCACGAAGACGCTGGCGTCGGCCATCTCCTCGCTCCAGAGGAACTCGCGCAACGGCGTGCCGGTGCCCCAAAGCGTCACCTCGGACTGGCTGATGCCGTACTTGCGCAGGATGTTGCGGATGGTCTCTTCGGGGCTGTCGCCATGGACACACTCCACGGGGCGGCGGTTGAGGTCTTGCCTCACGGCTTCCCAGTTGCCCTCCTTGAGGCAGTGTGCCAAGTGTATCTTGCGTATCATGGCGGGCAGCACGTGGCTGCGCTCCAGGTCGAAGTTGTCGTTGGGGCCATAGAGGTTGGTGGGCATCACGGCAATGTAGTTGGTACCGTACTGCAGGTTGAAGCTCTCGCACATCTTCAGGCCGGCTATCTTGGCGATGGCATACGGCTCGTTGGTGTACTCCAACGGGGAGGTGAGCAGAGTGTCCTCCTTCATGGGTTGCGGGGCTTCGCGGGGATAGATGCAAGTGCTACCCAGGAAGAGGAGTTTCTTCACGCCGTGGCGGAAGCTCTCGCCGATGACGTTCTGCTGTATCTGCAGGTTCTTGTAGATGAAGTCCGCCCGGTAGATGCTGTTGGCCATGATGCCGCCCACGAAGGCGGCGGCGAGGAAGACGTACTCTGGTTGCTCCTGGTCGAAGAACTGACGCACGGACTGCCCGTCGAGCAGGTCGAGTTCCTTGTGGGTACACCCTATGAGGTTGGCGTAGCCCTTCTCCTGCAGGTTCTTCCAGATGGCCGAACCTACCAAGCCGCGATGACCGGCTACGTATATCTTGGCATTCTTTTCCATTAGTGTTTATTGGCTATGAGGCGTTTCACTTTCTCGATGTCGTGGTGCGCCATGATGCGTACCAGCTCCTCAAAGGAGGTCTTGCGGGGGTTCCAGCCCAGCAAGGTGCGTGCCTTGGTGGGGTCGCCCAGCAGTTGTTCCACCTCGGCGGGGCGGAAGTACTTGGGGTCTATCTCTACCAGCACCTTGCCGGTGGCGGTGTCAATGCCTTTCTCGTCGATGCCTTCACCTTCCCAGCGCAACTCAATGCCTACCTCGCGGAAGGCCAGTGTGGCAAACTCGCGTACGGTGTGCATCTCGCCGGTGGCGATGACGAAGTCTTCGGGCGTGTCGTGCTGCAGGATGAGCCACATGCACTCTACGTAATCCTTGGCGTAGCCCCAGTCGCGGCGTGAGTCAAGGTTGCCGAGGTAGAGTTTGTCCTGCTCGCCCAGCATGATGCGTGCGGCTGCCAGCGTTATCTTGCGTGTCACGAAGGTCTCGCCGCGGCGCTCGCTCTCGTGGTTGAAGAGGATGCCGTTTACGGCAAACATGTTGTAGCTTTCGCGGTAGTTCTTCGTAATCCAGAAGCCATACTGCTTAGCCACGCCGTAGGGCGAGCGGGGGTAGAAGGGAGTTGTCTCTTTCTGCGGCACTTCCTGCACCTTGCCGAACAGCTCGGAGGTGGATGCCTGGTAGATGCGGGTCTTCTTCTCCAGACCGAGGATGCGTACGGCCTCGAGCATACGCAGGGTACCTACGGCATCGGACTCGGCAGTGTACTCGGGCACGTCGAACGACACCTTGACGTGGCTCTGTGCGGCCAGGTTGTATATCTCGTCGGGTTGCACCTGTTGTATGATGCGGATGAGCGAGCTGGAGTCGGTCATGTCGCCGTAGTGCAGGTTGATGGTACGTTTCTGTTTCATGTCGCGCACCCACTCGTCAAAGTAAAGGTGTTCGATACGCCCCGTGTTGAACGAGGAGGAGCGGCGGAGGATGCCGTGTACTTCATATCCTTTTTGCAAAAGGAACTCTGCAAGATACGACCCGTCTTGCCCGGTGATTCCTGAAATTAAGGCTGTCTTCATTCTATATATTATTGATGTTTAACTCTCGTTTCGCTCGCAAATGTCGGCAATTCCTACCGCTTATGCAAGCTATCGGCCAACTAAATTTCAGCACAGATGTTCAGCACGGTTGGCGGACGGAATGCGGCAAGGGGGATGCCGTCATTGCCATCCGCCTCCCAGTGCCTTGTAGAGCTGTACTACGGCAATCCTCTCGTCGCGCACGGCGTTGCTCAGGCCTATCTGTGCGTCGAAGTATCCACGTTGCGCGTCAAGCACGTCTAAGTAGTTGATGTACCCGTTGATGTATTGCAGCTGTGCCAGGTCCATGGCGCTTTTGGCTGAGTTTTTGAGCTTGGCGCGCAGGGCGTTTATCTCTTTTATCTTATTGAAGTTGACGATGGCACCCTGGGCATCCTTGAAGGCTTGTAGCACCGCCTTCTCGTAGCTGTGTGTCTCGGCCTCGTAGGCAGCCTTGGCGGCTTTGTATCTGGCTATGTTCTTACCCCAGCCGAAGATGGGGGTGAGCAGGACACCGTCCATGATGGCGTAGGGCGACTTGAGCAGGGTGGAGAGCGAGAGGCTCTCGCTGCCGAAGCCGCCAGTGAGTGCCAGCTTGGGGAACATGTTGGTATAGGCCACCCCTATGCGGGCATGGACGGCTATCAGTTTCTGCTCGGCCTGCCGGATGTCGGGGCGGCGCTCCAGTAGCTGCGAGGGCAGGCCTGCGGGCAGGTTGTCGGGGAGGGCATAGTCGTCGAGCGAGCGGGTGTGTGCGATGTGTTTGGGGTACTCGCCGACGAGGAAAGCGATGTCGTTCTCCTTCAGGGAGATTCGTCGTTCCAGGTCGGGTACCAGCGTGGCGGTGCGTGCCATCTCCACCTGTGCCTGCCGGTAAGAGGTCTCCGAGGTCAGCCCGCCGGCGAAGCGGATGCGAGCCAGCCGCACGCCCTCCTCGCGGGCTTGGAGGGTTTGCCGTACGATGTCCAGCTCGGTGTCCAGCGCCACCAATTCGTAGTAGGCTTGTGCCACCTCGGCCACGATGGTCATGCGCAGGGCTTGCCGCGCCTCTACCGTCTGTAAGTACTCGGCTATGCTGGCGGCGCGTGCCCAGCGGAGGCGTCCCCAGAGGTCTATCTCCCACGATACGAGGAACTGCGCCTTAAAGGTGTCGGTGGGCTTGAAGGCATCGCCACCGTGGTTCTCCAGTTCCCGCTCGGCACTTATCTTGCCGCTGATGTCGGGTAGCAAGGCGGCGGTGGAGATGCGTTTCTCTGCTGCCATCTGCTGGATGCGAGCGGCGGCTACCTGTAGGTCTTTGTTGTACTCCAGCGCTTGGCCGATGAGGTGCTGGAGGGTGGAGTCGGTATAGAGCTTCTGCCAGTCACGGTCACCCACGCTGGCAGAGTCCTGGCTGGTGGCCAGGGTGTCGGGCAAGCCGAGGTTGGGGCGTACGTATCGCTTGCCTACCTTGCACGAGGAGGCAAGCGCCGCCGTGACAATGAGCAGGATCAGTATGTAGGGCTTTCTTTGTTTCATTGCGCTTTCTGTTTAAGTAGTTTCGACTTCGTCTTGTACACCATCACAAAGAAGAAGGGCACGAGGATGATACCGAAGACGATGGCAAATATCATACCGAAGAAGACACCGGTACCGATGGCTTGCCGGCTGGCCGAACCCGGTCCGCTGGCCAGCACCATGGGCAGCATGCCCAGCACGAAGGCGAGGGAGGTCATGAGGATGGGGCGGAAACGCAGGCGGGCGGCGTAGATGGCCGACTGCACCAGGTCTTCGCCCTTGTCCACCTGCTCCTTGGCAAACTCCACGATGAGGATAGCGTTCTTGGCCGCCAGTCCTACCAGCATCACCAAGCCTATCTGGAAGTAGATGTCGTTCTCCAGCCCACACAACCATACGCCGAGGTAGGCGCCAAGGGCGGCCACGGGGAGGGAGAGGAGTACGGCAATGGGCACGGTCCAGCTCTCGTACTGGGCGGCGAGAAAGAGGAAGACAAAGAGGAAGACGAGTGCCATCACCATGCCGGTCTGTCCGCCAGCCTTCTTCTCTTGGTAGGAGAGGCCGCTCCACTCCAGCCCGATGTTGTCAGGCAGGTGTTCGCGGGCTATCTGCTCCATGAGGGCCATGGCTTGTCCGGAGCTGTAGCCGTGCGCGGCCGAGCCGCGGATGACGGTGGAGGTGAACATGTTGAACCGCTTGATGCTGCCCGGGCCGGTGGTGTACGAGGCGTCGCCCAAGGAGGTGAGAGGCACCATCACGCCGTTGGAGGCCTTCACGAAGAAGAGGTTGAGGTTGTCCTTATGTTCGCGGTAGGGTGCCTCGGCCTGTATATATACCTTATAGATGCGGTTGAACATGTTGAAGTCGTTGACGTACACCGAGCCGGTGTAGGCCTTCATGGTGGAGAAGACGTCGGCCAGTGGCACGCCCAGCAGCTTCACCTTGTCTCGGTCTACGTCGAAGTAGAGTTGCGGAATCTCCGCCTGCATGGACGATGACAGCCCCGCCAGCTCCTTGCGGCGCGAGGCGTAGTACATCAGCGTGTCGGCCGCGTCGACCAGGTTGTCGAAGGTGGCCTCACCGCGTGCCTCGAGTTGCATCTCGAAGCCGCCCGAGCTGCCCAGCCCCGGTATGACAGGTGGGGTGGAGAGGAACACCTTGCATTCCGGGTAGCGGCTCAGGTGGTGCTCCACCTCGTGCATGATGTCGTTGATGGTGGTCTTCTTACGCTTGTCCCACGGCTTGAGGATGACGGTAAGCGTGGCTCTGCCTTGGTTGCTGCCCACCCGTGGGCTGCTGCCTGCCACGCTCTGTATATAGGCTATGTAGGGGTTCTTCTCGAGGTAGGCTACCGCACGGTCGGTCACTTCGCGGGTACGTTCCAGCGTGGCTCCTTCGGGCAGCTCCAGCTCTACGGTGAAATATCCCTGGTCTTCGGCCGGCATGAAGCTGGAGGGCACCAGCCGATTGATGAGCAGGATGGTTATCAGCACCATGCCGAAGGCGCTCATCACCCGGCGGGGATGCTTCACCACCCGGCTTACGGCAGCCACGTACTTGTTGCTGCCCTTGTTGAGCCATAGGTTTATCTTGCGGAAGACGATGTTCTTGCGCCGTCCGCTGTCGGGGCGCAGGATGAGCGAGCACATCACCGGGCTGAGCGTGAGTGCCACCACGGTAGAGATGAGCACGGACACCACGATGGTGACGGTGAACTGCCGATAGAGCTGCCCCGTGATGCCGCTTAGGAAGCTGACCGGCACGAATACGGCCGCCAGTACCAGCGAGGTGGCTATCAGGGCGCTGGCCAGACTGTTCATCGCTTTCTTCGTGGCTTCGTAGGGCGACAGCTTCTCCGTCTCCATGAGGTGCTCCACGCCTTCCACCACTACGATGGCGTCGTCCACCACGATGCCGATGGCCAGGATGAGGCCGAGCAGGGTGAGGATATTGAGCGAGAAGCCAAAGATGAGCATGAAGCCGAAGGTGCCTATCAGCGAGATGGGCACGGCCACCACGGGGATGAGCGTGGCGCGCCAGCTCTGCAAGGAGAGGTAGACCACGAGCACTACCAGGCCCAAGGCTTCGAAGAGGGTCTTGTACACCTCGTGGATGGACTCGGAGATGTAGGTCGTCATGTCGAACGGTATCTCGTAGTTCAGCCCTTGGGGGAAGTTGACGCTGATCTCCTTCATCGCCTCCTTCACGGAGCGGGCCACGTCCATGGCGTTGGCACCGGGTAGCATGTAGATGGCCAGTACGGCGGCGTTGCCTCCGTTGATGCCGCTCTCGGTGCTGTACGAGGAGGCTTCGAGTGATATGCGAGCTACGTCTTTCAGGCGGATGATGGAGCCACCGGCGTTGGCACGTACCACGATGTTCTCGAACTGCGACACGGTGGAGAGCCGCCCTTGCGTGGTGATGGGGATGGTGATGTCAAGCCCCTGCACGGGCTGTTGGCCCAGCACGCCGGCGGCCGACTCGCGGTTCTGGTCCTTCAGCGCGTTCTGCAGGTCCTGCACCGTGAGACCGAAGTTGGCCAGTTTGTCAGGCTGCGCCCATATCTGCATGGCGTAGTAGCGGCTGCCGATGTTCGATACGCGTCCCACGCCGGGGATGCGGCGGATGACATCAAGCACGTTGATGGTGGCGAAGTTGCTGAGGTATATCTCGTCGAACTTGGGGTCGGTAGAGGTGAGGCAGAGCGTCATGAGTTGGCTGGGGGCCTGCTTCTCTACCGAGATGCCGTTTTGTATCACCTCGGCGGGTAGGCGCGACTCGGCCAGCTTCACCCGGTTCTGTATCTCTACGGCGGCCAGGTCGGCATCGGCCGACACGTCGAACGTGACGGTGGCCGAGAAACCGCCGGAGTTGGAGCTGCTGGACTCCATGTAGAGCATGCCCGGCGTGCCGTTCAGCTCCTGCTCGATGGGGGTGGCTACGGCCTGCGATACGGTGAGGGCGCTCGCTCCGGGGTAGGAGGCGCTGATTTTCACCACCGGCGGGGTGATTTGCGGGTATTGGTCTACAGGGAGCATCGTCAGTCCGATGATGCCGATGAGGACGATGACGATGGAGAGCACAGCCGAGAAGACCGGGCGGTCGATGAAGAACGTTACTTTCATTGGATGTTCTCCTCTGCTTCGTTTGTCCCTCCGTGGGTGTCAGCCTCTGGGGGGAGGCTGCCTACCACCTCCACCTTCATGCCGGGGCGTAGCTTGTGGTAGCCTTCGGTCACCACAAGCTCGTTGGGTGCCAGCCCACGCTCTACTACTACGTGGTTGCCCACTTCCGGTCCCAACTCTATGAAGCGTTTCTCCACGGTGCTGTCGCCCCGCAGGGTGTAGATGTAGGCACCGCCTTTCTCGATGATGACCGCCTTCAAGGGCACAGTGACGGCCCCCTCACGTACGTCGCGCAGCAGTTTCACCTTGGTGAACTGTCCCGGCAGCAGCACTTGCTTGGGATTGGGCATCTCGGCCCGCACGGAGAAGGTACCGGTCTGTGGGTCTACCTGCGGCTCGGCAAAGTCTACCAGTCCCTTGTAGGGATACACGGTGTTGTCGGCCAAGGTGATGGTGATGTAGGGTTGCCAGGAACGGGTGGTGTCCTGTTGCCCAAGGTTGATGTTGCGTTCCTTGCTCTTGAGGTAGTCGAGGGCGGTCATGCTGAAGTCTACCAGCACGGTGTCGCTCTTCACCACGGTGGCCAGCAACGACTTGCCGCCGGGGCCTACCAGCGTGCCGAGGTCAGCATTGCGCTCGCTGATATGTCCCGAGAGAGGGGCGCGTACGATGGTGTATCCCAGTTGCAGTTCGGCTTGTGCCAGGTCCGCCTCGCTCATGGCCACGGAGGCTTCGGCGCTCTCGTAGGCGGCTTCGGCATTGTCGAGGTCGAGCTGGCTGGCAGCGTTCTGCTCAAAGAGGGGGCGTATGCGCTTGAGGTCGCGGTCGGCCTTCAAGGCTTGGGCCTCGTCTTTCTTTAGTTGTGCGCGGGCTTTGTCGGCCCTTGTCCTATACTGGTCTTGGTTGATGACAAAGAGTACTTGGTTTTTGCTCACGTAGGTGCCTTCGTCAAAGAGCATGCTCTCTAAGTAGCCCTCTACTCGTGCGCGTACTTCTACGAACTGTTGCGCACGAACACGACCCACGTATTCGCCGTAGATTTCCACGTTGTCCTGTTTGACGGGTGCTACTACCACAGTGGGTAGCTCGGGGAGGGGTTTCTGGGGGCGGGTAGCCCACCAATAGACGCCCAATACTATCGCGACACATACCAATGCCGCAATGCTCCTTTTCTTGTTTGGCTTTAACCTGCTCTTTAAAGGAAATAGTCTCATATCGTATTTATTTATATGAATGGCGCTACAAATGAACATATTAATTCCTATATTTGTCCCCCAATTCATACTATTTAACCTAACAAACTTGCACTAATTGATGATTAAACAATTCTCAATCACAATAGTTCTGCTTATTCTCCTGATTCTTCCTTCCTCTTCGGCTCGTCCGCAGGGGGAGCATCGCCTGAAGGTAGGCGTGGTACTGAGTGGAGGAGGCGCCAAGGGCATGGCACACATCAATGCCCTGCGGGTGATAGAAGAGGCGGGCATCCCCATCGACTACATCGCGGGCACCAGCATGGGTGCCATCGTGGGCGGGCTGTACTCCATCGGCTACACTACCGAGCAGCTCGACAGCATGGTGCGCCGGCAAAACTGGGGATTCCTCTTCAGTGACCGCATCAAGCGTAGTGCCCTCTCGCTGCCCGAGCGCGAGCAAGAGGCGCAGTACCTCATCAGCATCCCTTTTGTGAAGCGCCCCAAAGATGCTGTTACCGGCGGAATCATTAAGGGGCAGAACCTCGAGAACCTCTTCTCCGACCTCACCGTGGGCTACCACGACTCCATCGACTTCGACCGTCTACCCATCCCTTTCGCCTGCGTGGCGGCCAACGTGGTGAATGGCGACCCCGTGGTGTTTCGTCGTGGCATACTCTCTCACGCCATGCGTGCCAGCATGGCCATCCCCGGCGTGTTCGCCCCGGTGCGGCAGGACAGTATGGTACTGGTCGATGGTGGCATCGTGAACAACTATCCGGTGGATGTGGTGCGGGCCATGGGCGCCGACGTGGTGATTGGCATCGACGTGCAGAGCGACCTCAAGGGGGAGGACAAGCTGAACACGGCTCCGGACATCATCCGCCAGATTATCGACCTCACCTGCCGGGAGAGCCATGCGGCAAACGTGAAGAATACCGACGTATATATAAAGGTGGATGTGCACGGCTACTCCTCGGCCAGCTTCGCCAAAGCTGCCATCGACACGCTGATGCTACGGGGCGAGGAGGCTGCGAAGGCTGCGATGCCCGAACTGATGGCGCTAAAGAAACGTATCGGGTTGTCGGCGGACTACCGCCCCATGGCGCATGGACCGTTCCTCTATCCGGAGTCGCGTATGGCCTACGTCACCCGCATCACCTTCAGCGGCATCGAGAAGAACGACCTGAAGTGGCTCCGCAAGAAGTGCCGCCTGTATGAACACACCTATATCTCCGCCCGGCAGGTGCAACAGGCCATCAACCTGTTGCGGGGCAGTCAGTCGTACTCGGGCGCGAACTACACTTTGATGAAGGCCGACGACGGCGGTTACCACCTCGACTTCCAAGTGGAGGAGAAGTACGAGCGGCAAATCAGTCTCGGCATCCGCTTCGACTCCGAAGAGATAGCCTCTGTGCTGGTGGGGGCCAGCGCGCATTTCCGCACCTCCATCCCTTCGCGCCTCTCCATCACCGGACGCCTCGGCAAGCGTTACGCCGCCCGGGTGGACTATACTTTGGAGCCGTTACGCCAGCGCACCTTCAACCTGGCCTATATGTACCGCTACAACGACCTCAACATCTACGAGCGGGGCCGGCGCGCGTACAATACGACCTATTCCTACCACTTGGCGGAGCTGAGCTTCTCGGACGTGTGGTACCGTAACCTGCGCTTTGCCCTCGGCCTCCGTTTCGAGGGGTTCAACTACAAGGATATTCTGCTTAACCCGCAGAAGCTGGCCGACCTCGACATCGAGTCGGAACACCTGCTGAGCTATTTC
>JAISIX010000008.1 GCA_031261805.1 Mediterranea sp. (in: CFB group bacteria) | reverse complement strand
AAATTAAAAAATGAATGCTTGGTGGTCTCAATAGTCAGGGCTATCCAATGACCAGAACTATCATTTTTTAATTTTTATTTTTTAATTCTCAATTTAAGAACCTTGCGGAAGAAAGAACGATATGAACAGGTGATAGCCTGGTTCGAGCAGAACATGCCCGTGGCCGAGACGGAGTTGCACTACGCCAACCCGTACGAGTTGCTGGTAGCCGTCATTTTGTCGGCTCAATGCACGGATAAACGGGTGAATATGATTACCCCGGCATTGTTTCGCGACTTCCCCACGCCGGAGGCCTTGGCCGCCAGCACGCCGGAGGTGGTGTTTGAATATGTCCGGAGCGTGTCGTACCCCAACAGCAAGGCGCAGCATCTGGTGGGCATGGCCCGTATGCTGGTGAACGACTTCGGCAGTGAGGTGCCCGATACACTCGACGAGCTGGTGCGCCTGCCGGGAGTGGGGCGGAAGACGGCCAACGTGATACAGTCCGTGGTGTACCACAAAGCTGCCATGGCGGTAGACACTCATGTGTTTCGCGTGAGCCACCGTATCGGACTGGTGAGTGCCAAGTGTACCACCCCGCTTAGTGTGGAGAAGGAGCTGACGAAGAATATCCCTGAAGCGCTGATTCCCAAAGCTCATCACTGGCTTATCCTGCATGGACGCTATGTCTGCCAAGCGCGCACCCCCCAGTGCGACACGTGTGGCCTACAGCTGGCTTGCAAAGATTTCCTAAGTAGGCATAAAATAGTAAAAGAGAAAGATGAGGTTAAGAATAAGTGACGCTTTCGTAGCGATAACCGGAAATAAGTTGTAACTTTGCGGCACTTACTAAGATATACATCTCATTACATAATAAAAAAGAGTATTATGACAATAGACAAATTTAATTTCTCAGGTAAGAAGGCATTCGTCCGTGTAGACTTTAATGTACCCCTGGACGAGAACTTCCATATCACCGACGATACTCGTATGCGTGCGGCACTTCCTACGCTGAAGAAGATTTTGGCCGACGGCGGAAGCATCATCATCGGTTCGCATCTGGGACGTCCGAAAGGCTTGAACGAGAAATTCTCGCTCAAGCACATCAAGGGTCATCTGGAAGAATTGCTGGGTACGGAAGTACAATTCGCTTCCGACTGCGCAAGCGAAGAGGCTGCCGTGAAGGCATCAGCCCTTCAGCCGGGCGAAGTGTTGCTGCTCGAGAACCTGCGTTTCTACGCCGAGGAAGAGGGCAAGCCCAGAGGGTTGGCCGACGACGCTACCGACGAAGAGAAGGCTGCGGCTAAGAAAGCCGTGAAAGAAAGCCAAAAAGAGTTCACCAAGAAGCTGGCTTCGTATGCTGACTGCTACGTGAACGACGCATTTGGTACCGCCCACCGCGCCCATGCCTCCACGGCGCTCATTGCCCAGTACTTCGATGCCGACCACAAGATGTTCGGCTACCTGATGGAGAAAGAGGTGAAAGCCGTAGACCGCATCCTGAACGACATCCACCGTCCGTTCACCGCTATCATGGGTGGTTCCAAAGTATCTTCCAAGATTGACATCATAGAGAACCTGCTGAACAAGGTAGACAACCTCATCATCGCAGGTGGTATGACATATACCTTTGTCAAGGCTATGGGCGGTCGCATCGGCGACTCCCTCTGCGAGAACGACAAGCTTGACTTGGCACTCGACCTGATGAAGAAGGCTAAAGAGAAAGGCGTAAACCTCGTGCTCGGTATCGACACAAAGGCTGCCGACGCTTTCTCTAACGATGCCCATACCCAATACTGCTTGGATCCTGAGATACCCGACGGTTGGCAAGGATTGGACATCGGTCCGAAAACGGAAGAGTTGTTCGCCAGTGTCATCAAGCAGTCCAAGACCATCCTCTGGAACGGTCCTACGGGCGTGTTTGAGTTCGAGAACTTCACACACGGTTCGCGTGCCGTGGGCGAGGCTATTGTAGAGGCTACCAAGAACGGGGCTTACTCCCTCGTAGGTGGTGGCGACTCTGTGGCTTGCGTCAACAAGTTTGGCTTGGCCGATGGTGTATCGTATGTGTCGACCGGTGGCGGTGCGCTGCTGGAGGCCATCGAAGGCAAGGTGCTTCCGGGCATCGCTGCCATTCAAGAATGAACTGAATTTTCATATATATAATGTAGTAGTATGTCGCTCTTAGGGCGATATGCTATGATAAAGTTTTTTCAGACTTTCTTTTGTGAAAAAGAGTGTCTGTACAGTTAATAGTACAGGGGGCAATTCTTTGTGATAAAGGACTGCCCTCTTTTTTAAATGTATTAAGTCTAAAACCCAAATTCTTAATGATTGACGAGAAAACATTAACAGAGCAGTACGGATATATCTGTACGTTGCTCGAAGAACGAAGGCTCAAGGAAGCTTTGGCGCAGCTGGAGGCATTGCTTTGGCAATACCCCAACTGGAACCTGCGCTCTGCCTTGGAGCAATTGCAGACGTCCTACTCCTACATGCTGGACTATATGAAGCAAGGTACGATGGACCCCGGACGAATAGCTATGCACCGACAACTACTCGAGAAGGCATGGCGCGTGGCCGATACACTTCGTGTCGTGAACATGGATACATCCTCTCCGAAGTACTACTTCCAAATGCGGCGTCACTACTTGCAACAATCTCAAACATCCGCCATCGCGAAGCATCGAGGACTATACAATGAGCTGATGAGTTTCGCGGACGAGGCGGCAAACATCGGCCAGCTGACAGAGGAACAACGATATGCTCTCCTTCAGAGGCACGACCAGACACTCAACGAACTCTTCCTTACGATATGGAGTTCCAACCCCCTGAATGAGGAGGAAGAGGCTGCCGCACGCGAGTTGCTTGACTCCGATACGGTCAGGGAGGAAGACCTTGGCCTGTTCATAAGTGCCCTAACCATGAGCCTGTTCGAATACTTTGACCTGCGCAAGGTCATCCTCTTAGTAGATGCCTACCGTCATCAAGAGGTGGGGGTGAGCCAGCGGGCATTGGTGGGCTTTGTCATCATCCTCTTCCTTTATCGTGACCGCCTCCTGCTATACCCCGAACTGGTGGACAAGATAAGCTTGATGGCCGATGAACTGCCTGCCTTGCGTACGGACGTGGCCTGCGTCTACCGGCAACTGTTGCTCTGCCAGGAGACGGAGAAGATAGAGAAAAAGATGCGTGAGGAGATTATCCCCGAGATGATCAAGACCGTGTCGACGATGAAGAATATCCGCTTCGGTGGGGAGGAGGGCGACGAAGACAACGAACTGAATCCCGACTGGACCAACGCCTTTGAACAATCGGGATTGGGCGACAAGATGCGCGAGATGAACGAGTTGCAACTGGAAGGGGCCGATGTGTATATGAGCACTTTTGCTGCTTTGAAGAACTTCCCCTTCTTCAACGCCATGCCCAACTGGTTCTATCCCTTCAGCCGTTGGCAGGCCGATATATACAAGGCGATGTCGCAGAGCGAGTTGGGCAAAAGCAAGATTTTGGACCTCATAGCCCGTACAGGCTTTTTTAGCAATAGTGACAAGTACTCTTTCTTTTTTACCGTACTACAGATGTCGGGAGGACAACGGCAACTGTTACTCAACCAACTGGTGGAGCAAGACGAGGTGGAGGAGCTGGCGGAAGAAACGAACGCCGCGTCGCTACGTGCCCATGGCAGACGTCCGAGTACCGTAAGCAATCAATATTTGCATGACCTCTACCGCTTCTTCAAACTCAATGTGCGGCGCGGTGACTTCTGGGATTTCTTCAAGGAGAAGCTCGACCTGCACCACGTGCCTATACTCAGTGAGATGTTGTGCAACAAAGAGGTATTGCTGCCCGTGGCCGACTTCTTGATTCGCAAAGAGCATTGGACGGAGGCCATCGACCTCTACCAAGAGTTGGACCGGCGAGGTTACTTCGATGCAGACGATGCCGAGACCTACCAGAAGTATGGTTTCGCTCTCCAGAAAAGTAAACGCTATGCTGAGGCGATAGAGGTCTATCGGAAGTCGGACGCATTGCGACCCGACAATGTGTGGAACAACCGCCACCTGGCCACTTGTTACCGGATGAACCGCGATTACCAAGCTGCCATTGCCTACTACGAGAAGGTGGCTGAAGCTGTGCCCGAAGATACCGGAGTGGTGTTTTATATCAGTAGCTGCCTGGCTGAATTGGGTAGGTACGACGAGGCGTTGAACGGCTTCTTTAAACTCGACTTCATGCAGCCTGACAGCCTGAAGGCATGGCGGGGCATCGGCTGGTGCTCCTTGGTGCTCGGCAAGCTGGAACAAGCCATGCGCTACTACCAGCAGATACTGGAACGGAAGCCCCTATCCATGGACTATATGAATGCCGGACACGTGGCCTGGGTGATGGGTGACATCCCCCAAGCCGCCAACCTCTATGGCAAAGCTCTTGCCACCGGGGGCAGCAAACGGGCTGCCTTTATCGAGATGTTCGACAAAGACATCGCCACCTTGCTGAAATTGGGCATCAACGAGGACGACATCCCGCTGATGCTTGACTTGATATAATATAACGTTTATGATAGAATATCTGAAAGGAGAGTTGGCCGAACTGACGCCGGCCATTGCCGTGATAGAGTGTAGTGGGGTGGGCTATGCTGCCAGCATCTCGCTGAATACCTACTCGGCTATTCAAGGGAAAAAGAGTTGTAAACTATACATCTACGAGGCCATCCGCGAAGACGCCTACGTGCTCTATGGCTTTGCCGACAGGCAAGAACGTGCTATCTTCCTGCTGCTCATCTCCGTGTCGGGCATTGGCGGTAACACCGCCCGGATGATTCTCTCCGCCCTCTCGCCCTCGGAACTGGTGAATGTCATCAGTTCCGAGAACGCCAACCTGCTGAAGACGGTGAAAGGTATCGGCCTGAAGACAGCACAACGTATCATCGTGGAGCTGAAGGACAAGATTCAAACCCTCGGTCTTCCGCTGCAGGCCGGTGGTACGCAGGCAGGCGCTATGCTCTCGGCCGCCAATGCCGAGGTACAGGAGGAGGCTGTGGCAGCTCTCACCATGCTTGGCTTTGCCGCCGCACCCTCGCAAAAGGTGGTGCTGGCTATCCTGAAAGAGGAAGCCGACGCACCGGTGGAGAGGGTGATTAAGCTGGCACTAAAGAGACTGTAGTAACAGATAGGAAAGACAAAATGAAAGATAGAATCTATATGCACGCATGGCTGAAAGCCCATGGGCGTGCCAAACAAGTGGACACGGACGAGGCGTATTTGGAATTGGCGAATTTCCTCGTAGAACTGTTTGTTTCGGATCAATATGGGATAGACTCCCAGATGGATTTGGTTCTGAAACTGACCATGTACATGGAGGATTGTATAGCCGATGGAGGTGCTTGGCGGGAGTTTATACGTTGGCATAAGGAGAAGTATGGGCGATACCTGCCTTTCTATGAGTTGTCGGACGATACTTATTTCCCAGATGAGATTAATGTGGAGGATGTAGCCTTCCTGTTATGGGCGTATGATAATCCGGTAGAAGATTTTATTGTGGATCCGTTGCACCCGGGACTACAGGACCTTGCTCGTGTGGTTTATGGCCTGCTGGAACGTTTCTTTGAGAAACTACCTATCGCCGATGCTGATGCTTTAGGTAAAGAATGGGTGATGCCACGTGAGCAGATGGAAAAAGAAAGGAGGCCACTCCCCATAGCCCGACCGGGAGATAAACTATCTGCTGATGCGCAACGGGTGTTGGAGGCGAGTGGGGGAGACCCCCTGCTCTTCCTCGACTCGTATGCTGCGGGAGAGGAGTTCTTCACAAATACATTGGGATGGAGACTTGTGGAAGACGACCTGGATTCTAAGACTAAAGAGAATACTACTTATGTGCTTTATGCCAATCCGAAAGGATTGTTGGTAGCTCCTTCCGTCGCTCCTTTCTTTGCGCATCCCCGTAACCCTACCTACGACCCTGCCTATGCGAGAGACTTAGGGTGGGCTGTGTTCCATGCGAAAGGTCTCTGTCCTTTCGACCTGCTGAAATACGCCATGGAACACAACCTGCTACCTGATGTCGTTTTCCCCAATACGACTCATGAAGAGACGCTGCGGGAGAACTGGGACTTCGTAGCCCGTTGGTTCCTCGGTGAGTATTACGAGGGGGACTGACACCTGACTTACGGCTTCGACGTGTGCGGTGCGCAAGGAGGGCTACTCCTTGATACACCGCACGGCGAAGCCGTAAGTACGGTCAAGGGAAAAATCAGTCCTAAAGTCTGTTGCGCTGACAAAGCGAAGGTAGTAGGCGTAAATATAGCTATATGCGCTGGCGCTCCAGAAATTGCCTTCGCTATTTGTACTGACAGCATCTCCACCGCCAGGCGTTAAATAACCACAGACGGGAACGACGACATTTGGATCTGTTGCCCATTGGGTATATCGACTTTGCGGAAGGGCGGTGCCTGTGGTGTTGGGTGTGACGGACTCGCTGCTGTCATAAGTCGTATTCCAGTCTCTTGGGTTCGCTATCTCACAATCCTTGGGCATACGGTACCCTTTCAGCGAAGGGTTTAGTGTGCCAATCACTTGACAGATGTCACCCTTTAGCGCTTTCCAATTATCTTGTGTACTATAAGTTGGCGATGATGTAATAGCATCATACTTGTTATAGCTTGACTGAGTAACTGTGCAATAGGGGACGTTGCCCCAACTTTTTAAGTCTGTATTGGGGGAGTCTCCCAATTTGCCTCCATACCAGCTCCATTTGTTCGATGCATATAGTGGGTAATATACATACCTATCGTTATTGTGGTTTGTATTTTGTGATAGCCCTACCAACGACCCCCACTTGAAGAGTAGTCCCTGATAGCGGTTCTTATTTCCTGTATATGCTACATAGGAGTAGGCGGCTGGCTCGAAGGTGAGCTGTTTCCCATCCCAATACACGTTGCTGCGTGCCCAAAGACCCCAATGGGCCTTATAAGCTGCGTCGGTGTTTTGTTTACCTATCTCATAAGTCTTTGAGGTGGCCTTATCCGACTGAATCGGAGTGCCGTCCTTTAGGTATGTGTCGAAGACGCCGCCGTTCACAGCGGATGCCACGAATGTCACTTGGGTCCCCGGATCCACGAAGCAGGAGTCGGTTATGTTGCTCTTCGCTCCGTTGTAAGTCCCTTGTATCGTCACATAGCCCCGCCGGTCTTGGTCGTTGCTGGGGCAGTCTATCCTGATTTTTGGGGCTGCTTCTACCGGTACCTCGAAGCTGAAACCCGACTGGCCGGGTAGGTAGAAGGTAAGCTTGCCCGAGCCTGTTCCTTTTACGGCGAAGGCTACCTCCATCGCTTGGTTGGCAACGGCCGACAACTCTCTTTTGCCGTCCTCGAAGAGCACGTTCTGCCCTTGTGCTTCCAACCGTACGCTGGCTCCTTGCGGGTGGTTGGTCAGTATGCGGAAGTAATTGGGGGTACCGTCTGTGGGAAGCCATTCCACTTTCTTGTGTTCGGCTATTCGGCGTAGATGAAACTCCTCTGGACCGTCGTAGGCGAAGTAATACTGTTCATTGAATATCACCTTGGAGTAGCCGTGCAGGGTGGCCAGCAGGTAGTCAATGTTGCTACGGTCGGGTGCCTTCATGGCCTCTTCGGGCGATGTGGCTCCTGTTCCTAATATCTTTGCGATGGTCAACGAGTAGAAGGTGTTTCGACGGATGGGGGTTAGGTTGTCTTTACCCACCGTCGTGGGCTTGGCAGTGGTGAAGTCGATGGCGTAAAAGCTCTTGATGTCATTGTCGAACCCGTCACCATTGGCATCGTATATTCCTTCTATCACGATGCGGGGAGCTTGCTCCAGTTGGGTGGGGGCGCCTTTCTCGTGCTCAAAGAGGTAAATCGACCCGGTGTACGACTCCCCGCTGGTTAACGTTGCGTTGTATGCCAGTGGCTCTGTATGTCGGGCCAAGGAGGCGACAGTGGTTGCCACGTTTGTGCCATCGCCATAGAGGAAACCCTCTCGGTGCTGATTGTACACCTGTATGTGGGTTATCTTGAATTTTGGTCCGGCTGCGTTGCTGATTTCTACTTTGGCCAGTGAACGGATGAGCGAAATGTGCAGTATGGAGTTCGTAGGACTTAGTTCGATGGCGTTGCTTGTGCCGTTGATGTCGCCCATAGCTCCCGTCATGGGGAGTATGGCATTTCCGGCGGAAGCTGCTGCCCACGCTTCTCCATCGGCTACGTTGAAAGTGATTTTCAAGAAGTCGGATAAGGTGCTTTGCCCTTCGATGAGGCTACCTAAGTAGTAATTGCCGTTGGCCACTACGGCTATGAAGTTATACTTGCCTTCTACGTAAGGGACGGATGCCGAGAAGCTACCGATGAGTGCTCCCGTGGTAAAGGCGCTGCTGGGTAGTGTCTCTTTGTTGGTGAGCAGGCTCCTTCCGTTTTCATATCGGAAGAAAAGCACGCAGATTTCATTTACTTTGTACTCTTCGGCGATTGTCATCCGCGAGGAGTGTGTTTGCATCTCGGGTAGCGTGATGCCCGGCAGGTCGCATCGCAAAGATAGGGTGCCGTTGATTTTTGGGGCTACAACTGGTGTGTCCTCTTGGCAACAAGTCAGGAAGATGGTTACCATGCAGCAGGCCAGTAAATAGCCGAAGAAACGATTGTGGTTCATGCTTTGTAGGGTGGCTTTTATTGTGAAACGCCTTCTTGGTGTATCTCTACCTCCATTCGTATATTGTTGTTGGCTGAGGTGAGAGTGATGGTACAAGAACGTGGAGAATTGTTGTTTTGTGGGGACAGGAAGCATATATAATTCGTCCCTGTGTACTCTATGGTGCTACCGTTCTCTTGTGCTGTGCCGTGTTCGGGGGCCAAGCCTACACGGGCGTTGAGCCATTCGGCTTCCTTGGGAATGGTCAACTCCCATTTGTCGCTTGCATCGCCGGTGGTCACCTTGAGTAGGTTCTCGGGTGTGCCGTAGGTTTGAGTCTGGCTGCCGAAGGAGATGCTGCCACTGGAGAGTGTCAGCTTATGCACACTCTTGTCGGGGTCGTTGTAGCTCCCTTCTTCCTTATCCCAAGGCATCACTTCGTGCATGAGGGTGATGCCGTCGGACTGCAAGGTGAGGTAGATGTTGATGGCTCTGCCGTATCCAATGCCACTAAGGTCCACCGTTGTCCGTCGTGATTGATACTGGCAGGCAACGTCGAGTTCTGTCTCGCCAAGATTGTCGGCTCCACCTCGCACCATGGCGTATCCCACCAGCCGGAAGCGGGTGGACAGCACATCGATATGGGCATTGGTGAGTGGCGTATCGGTGTAAACAGGTTCTACGCCTCGTTCGTTGACTATGCAGAGTGGCAACGGTTGGGTGGTGAGGGCTGCTGAGGTCGAGTACAGGCCGGTATTGATATGGTATGCCAGCTCCTTGGGGCGTGAAGCATTTCCGTTCAATTTGCTGATGCTGATGCCTTCTAATGTTCCCCACTCTGTCGATACATCGGGTGCGGAGTTCATAAATACCCGTACAAACATGGTGGCGTGCTTGAAGTGCAGGTTGACGGGTTGGCGGAAAGGAGTCGTTACCTCCGGGCTGACCATCAGGTCTGTCGAGGCGGACAGTGGGGCGGTGAAGGTGGCGTTGTTGTCGTTGGACTTCCAGGCGCCCGAGGGGGAGAATGCTGTAGAATAGATGCTCGCTTTTTTGTCCGGCCATTGGATGGGTGATGCAAAACCACTGCCGTAGGGGTCGGAGAAGAGGGCTGCCACATTGCCGGGGTTCCACCAATAGGCGGATGAATACATCTGGGAGGCTTGGCTGATGTACACATCAGCCGTGAGTGGCGACAAGGACGTAGGCATCGTGCTGACAAACGGGGTACGTGTCAACAAACCGTTTGCGTCGGCCAGTAACCGGATGGCATTTTCCGATGCTTGGCTGGGAAGCTCGGGTTGTGTGCAGTTGGTCAGAAGTACGGCTGCGCACAAACATGCCCAGCCGTACTTTTTTGGTATAATCATGTAATAACCCATTCAATGAAGATGTTATTCACCTACCTTGCCTGGAACGTCTTGAGCGTCTCCCCAGCCGTCGATGGTAGTTTGGTCAAAGCTGATGCGGCCGTGAGCTTGCAATAGCAACCGAACATAGATGGCCGAGCCACTTGTCCTGTAGGTGGCTTTCGACAGGTCAATCTCTGCTATGCGGGGAGCCTCTTCTCCCGTACCATTGTATTTATCACTTGTCAGCTCAAACTGGATTTTGCTCAGATGCGAATCGTCGGGGTCGGTGGCAACGGTAGGAGATGCATTGCTGACAGGTACCATTACGTAGCCGGCCACTTGGTCCATATCCATCTTGGGGACAAGCGAGGAGAACGCTACGTCCGTATAGGTCTCGGGAACCGTATTCGTTATTGCGAACAGGGGGAGTGTCGGCAGCGTCTTGTCAGCCAAGGTAAACTTGGCAGTGGAGCCGAAGTTGACAGTTAGCGTTTTGGCTATTTGCCCGTAAGCCGTCTCGTTGTCGTATTGCACACCTGTCAGCTTGATGTCGGTCAGTTTCCCCCAGTCGTCTATGGCTTGTTGGCTTTCGGCGCGCACATAAAGTTTGCACAGCATTAGGGTGTGGGAGAAGTTCATCTGCACGGCAGTTTTATCCTCCTTTTTCACCTCGTTGGTGTACATGAAGTCGGTCTTTCCATCGATAGTAGCCGTAGCGCTTTTGCCATCCGTTGACGCTATGGTGAAACCCTTGGCCGGGCTTAACCCAGTGAAATACAGTGGGGCTTTTTGGCTCACTACATTCGGCCATTTCACGGTATTACCGGTAAAACCGAATGTGCTACCATCTTTGGCAGGGTTGCCTGCTGCTGTGTTTCCTGTGTTCCACAAGGTTGTGTACTCTCCTTGTGCTTCCGAGATAAGAATATCAGCCGTGAAATCTTTGTTCGGCGATGTCTCGATATACGGACTACGAGTCAATCCGCTAATCTTGCTTATCGTAGGAGATACCAGAATCTGATTGTCTGAAACTCCATTCCTTTCTCCTGTCATTTCAATGCTCTTGCTGCATGATGAAATGACTACTGCCGTAAATAGGCAGGCATACATGATAGTCTTGTTCATACTATGTACTGTTTATTAAGTTGAAAAATAGGTTATACATGTCAATTGAGATTGCAAAGGTACAAAATAAAGGCTAAAGCCTACAGTATTCTTGAAAATATTTTAAGAGATAGACAGTATAAACAACTATTTGTCGTTGATATGCAATAAAAACAGGTGGATTGTAGTACATATAGGCTAAATATCCATTTGACTAAAGACTACATTATAAATGGGACCGTCTATAGGATAAGATAGATTTTGGGCACGAACTACACGGATTTCACTGTCCTTTTCTATATACAACAGTGAAATCTGTGTGGCTCGTGCCCAAAAATCTATCTATCAAATAATCGTCAAACTACGATAGGAAGGAAATCAGTACACCGGCTGCCACGGCCGACCCTATTACGCCGGATATATTGCTCGACATGCAGTATTGCAGCACGTGGTTTTTGGGATCGAACTTCAGCGCTATTTCGTTGGCTACACGGCTCGCCATGGGCACGGCGCTCAGGCCGGTAGCTCCGATGAGCGGGTTGATTTTCTTCTTGGAAAAGAGGTTGACCACCTTGACAAAGAGGATGCCGCCGGCGATGGAGCGGGCAAAGGCCAGGAAGCCGCCCACCACGATGCCGATGGTAGTCCAGTTGAGAAACGCCTCTGTGGTCATGGTGGCGCCTACCGACAGTCCGAGGAAGATGGTGGCAGCGTTCATGATGCTGTTGGAGGCGGCATCGAAAAGGCGGGAAGTGCTGGAACCAATTTCTTTCACTAAGTTGCCGAACATCAGCATACCGATGAGGGGTACGGCACTGGGCACGAAGAGTGCCACTACGGTGGTGACGGCAATGGGGAAGATAATCTTCAGTACGCGCAGGTTCTTGATTTCTACCTTCGAGGGGTATAGCTTCTCCTGCTCCTTCATGTTGATGCAAAGCTCCTTCTTGGTGCAGAGCAGGCGCACCACCAGCGGGATGATGACCGGCACCAGCGCCATGTACGAGTAGGCGGCGATGGCGATGGGACCTAGCAGACGTGGGGCCAGCTTGATGGTGGTGAAGATGGCCGTAGGGCCGTCGGCACCGCCTATGATGCCCAGCGAGGCGGCCTCTTTGGGGGGGAAGCCCATGAGGATGGCTACCAGCAGCACGGTGAAGATGCCCAGCTGTGCGGCTGCCCCGAAGATGGAGAGGCGCAGATTGCGGAGCATCGGGCCGAAGTCGGTCAGTGCCCCTACGCCCATAAAGATGATGGGTGGCAGAAAGCCGGTCTTGATGAGCATGTAGTAGATGAAGTTCATCAATCCCAGCTCGTGGGCGATGTCATGCAGGGGCATGCTCCAGATGTTTTTCACCATGCCGTTTACTGAGATGTTGCCTGCTTCGTCGGCCTGCACGATGCCCATGTCGCCACCGGGGAAGTTGGCCAGCAGCACGCCGAAGGCGATGGGTACGAGCAGTAGGGGTTCGTATTGTTTCTTGATGCCGAGGTAGAGCAGGATGAAGGCAATGGCATACATGATGAGAAATTGCGGTTCAGCGATGATGTTGCTGAGCGCTGTCATGTCGAACAGGTTTTCAAATATCTTCTCCATCACGCAATCTTCATTAATACATCGTCTTCAGATACCGAGTCGCCGGGAGTTACGCAGATGGCGGATACTGTCCCGTCGAACTCCGAACGGATAGCGTTGTAGGTCTTCATGGCTTCCACATAGCCCAGCACGTCGCCTTTCTTCACGGGGTCGCCCGGTTTTAGCGGGGTCTCCTGTGTGTTCTTCACCAAGAAGAATTTACCCTCCAGGGGTGAGAGCACGTCGCGTCCCTCGCCGGTAGGAGCGGCGCCGTTCGTGGCGTCGGCTGCCGGCAGGTCCATTTCGCCGTAGGCTACGGTGACGCGGTAGGCCTGCCCGTCCACCTGCACGGTGAGCGTCTTGGGTTTGGCCTCGTCTTGGGGCGACTTCTCCTTCTCGGCCCGTCGTTTGGCCACGTCTTCAAGGAAGTCCTCCTTGGCCTTGCCGCTCTTGTAAGCTTCGTATTGTGCGGGGTGCATGGCGTATTCGAAGAGTTCCTCGTCGTCTTCGCCCGTCTCCCATTTCTTCTCCTTCATCAGCTTGCGGTACTTGTCCAGCGCGTCGGGGTAGTTGTCCTGTGGGTTGCCGTCGAAGAACTTGCGCCCTTCGCGCTCTGCCTTCTCCACAATCTCGGGGGCGAGGGTGCCGGGCAGTCGTCCGGCCTTGCCGAGAATCATGTCCCAGATGTCGTCGGCTATCATGCCCCAGCGCTCCTTGCCCTTCTCCATCGCCATCACGTTCATCATGGCGAGGTTCTTCACGTACTGGCTGAAGGGGGTGACTAATGGCGGATAGCCTACGCGGGGCCATACGTACGACACCTCGTTGAAGAGCTTGATGAGTAGCTCGTCCTGTGTCATGAAGGGCAGGTTGCGTTTTGCCTTGTACTTATTGATGGACTCAAGGTTGGTCTCCAAGTCGGCCATCAAGCTTCCCATCATGCCGCCGGGCAGACCCGGGGCGATGAGCAACGAGTTCATCAACCGGTTCTGTGGGCTGATGTAGAGGCCGAGGAAGTCGTCCATAAACTCCTGGATGAGGCTACGTACCTTCATGTAGGCCTCCATATTGATGTCGGGTACTTGGAATCCGGCATCCTTGAGCATGGCTTGCACGCTGAGCAGGTCGGCGTGTCCCGTGCCCCACGAGAGGGGTTCCATGCCTACGTCTATGTAGTCGCATCCGGCGTAGCACACCTCGAGGATGCTGGCCATGTTGAAGCCAGGGCCGGCATGGCTGTGGTACTGTACGGGTATCTCCGGATGCGCCTTCTTGATGCCGGCCACCAGCTTACCCAGCGAGGCGGGGCGGCCGATGCCAGCCATGTCTTTGATGCAAATCTCGTCGGCTCCCAACTTGATTAGCTCCAGCGCCATGTTAGTGTAGTACTCCACGGTGTGGATGGGTGAGTGGGTGATGCAGAGGGAGCATTGTGAAATCATGCCGGCCTCCTTGGCGTAGGCGATGGAGGGGGCGATGTTGCGTACGTCGTTCAGTCCGCAGAAGGTGCGGGCTATGTCGGTGCCTTGTGCTTTCTTAACTTGGTAGAATAGTTTTCGTACGTCGGCCGGTACGGGACTCATCCGCAGTCCGTTCAGTGCGCGGTCCAACATGTGGGTCTGTATGCCTGCTTCGTGGAAGGGCTTGGTCCACTCTCGTACGGAGCGGTTGGGGTTTTCGCCAAACAGCAGGTTCACCTGCTCAAATCCGCCCCCGTTGGTTTCCACCCGGGCAAAGCAACCCATCTCGATGATGGCGGGAGCTACTTTAACTAATTGGTCTACCCGTGGCACGTACTTCCCGGCGGATTGCCACATGTCACGGAACATCAAGCTGAATTTAATCTCTCTTTTCATATACCTTATTATATATACACTGATTGTTTTTTATAGTTTCTCTACTTTGGACACCCGTCCTTTGCCCAGCGTCACCACATTGACGGCGGCCGTGATGGCTGCCAGGATAGGTGCCGGTATGGGAGCCGGGCTTCGGAGTGTGGCTTGCCTTGCAGGTACCACCTCTTCGGGTGCATACTTGTTGACGAGGAAGATGAGTAACTTTCCTAAGTATATCACTATCAATAGGATAATGAATACGGTAGTCATTCCGACTACCATCAGTAGAAGCGCTGTTTCGATATTTTCCATATAACAAACTATTAGTAATTTGGGGCATTTAGTTTTAAAAGCGCTCGAAAATACCAAAATTTTGTGATAAAGCAATAGTATTAAAGCATAATAAAGTATAAAAATGAAAGAAAGTGTGCTTTGCGTAGTTCTTGGCTTGTACGGCGTGGGGGAGGGTGGATGTTCAAAACTAACACGGCAGTGATTACAGGTTTGGAATAGGATGGGTGATTCACATCCCGGTAAAAAGGTGAATTGTAAATCTTCTTAATGTATTAGTACACCTCTTTGGGTCTTTCTAAACGGGCGAATATTTTCGCTTCAGCGAAAATACTTTTTCGCCTCAGCGAAATTTTTTTTTCGTTGGAGCGAAAAAAGTTTTTCGCTGAAGCGAAAATGCGAAAGTCTAAATAGGACTGAAATACAGTTTGTTATATGGAATAGTAGTGTGGCATATCCTTGCTTTGTGGGGTGATATGACTATATAGATGCTGTACGGCATGTTGTTGTGTTTTGTGATGCTATCTTTGACTACAGCCGAAAAAGAAGAAACGAAAGTTCGGCAGGTAGTTATAAACGCCCCTGTGGACATTCAAACAAGAATGGTATGCGAAATTAATCGCAGTTTTCTATCAAAGAAATTATACTGCTTTTGTTCATTCTTTAATGATTATCAGTATCTTTGCAATGCCCAACCACTAAAGCGTTGGGTATAATAGAAAAATAGGGAACAAGAGACGGATGGATTTCAACACCCTGATTGATATATACCGCAAAGAAGCACCCTCCGAGCGAGAGAAAGATGCCAGATTTGAGCGACTTTTGCAACGCTTGTTGACGGAGTCATGCTACGCCGCCCGCGCCTCGCTGGTTGACGTGGTGCAGTCGGGCGGCCAAACCGAAAGGAAGGCGGTAAGATATTCGGTTCAGGTAGCTGTACCCCGATGGCGATAATGATATTAGTGAAGAAAAGACAAAGTGACGTATGAAGAATGAAATAGAGAAAATAGATACATTATATAATAAGGTAGCGGAACTGATAGAGCAAGCCCGAAAGCATGTAGCAACTACGGTGAACCTAACGATGGTCTATACCTATTACGAGATAGGCCGCTATATTGTGGAAGATGAGCAGGAGGGATCACAACGCGCCGCATACGGTAAGTTTGTTTTGAAGGAGCTTTCTAAACGTCTTATGGGACGGTTTGGGGAAGGATTCTCGGAGAGAAATTTGCGGCAAATGAGAACTTTCTATGACATATACTCACAACAACCAATTCGGCAGACAGTGTCTGCCGAATTCGAAGAAAGGCTGAACAGTGTCGAGCAAATTTCGTCAACACTGTTGCGGAAATCTCAAAAAGACGGGATCGTGTCTCATAAATTCACCCTTTCTTGGTCTCATTACCTTGTCCTGATGCGAGTGGAGAACCCCGATGCCCGAGGCTTCTACGAGATAGAAGCCGCGCAGCAACACTGGAGCGTCCGCCAACTCGCCCGCCAATGCAGTAGTAGCCTATATGAACGTTTGGCCCTAAGCCGTAACAAAGATGAGGTGATGCGCCTTGCCAACGAAGGACAAACTATGGAGAAGCCTGCCGACATTCTGAGAAGGCCTTTTACCTTGGAATTCTTAGGTATGGAAGAACGTTCTGTCTATACGGAGACCGAGCTGGAGGAACGTATCATCAGCAACATCCAAAAGTTCCTGCTCGAGATGGGCAAAGGTTTCCTGTTCGAAGCTCGTCAAAAACGATTCACATTCGACGAAGATTCATTCTTTGTCGACTTGGTACTATACAACCGCTTGCTGCAATGCTACGTACTGATAGACCTAAAGACAAAGAAGCTCAGCCATCAGGATTTGGGACAAATGCAAATGTACGTCAATTACTACGACCGCTACGAGAAACAAATCTTCGAAAAACCTACCATCGGCATCCTGCTTTGCGAAACTGCCAATCAATCGTTAGTGGAACTTACACTCCCCGAAGATGCCAACATCTATGCCGCACAATATGCGCTGTATTTGCCTGACAAAACTTTGCTGCAACAAAAACTGCGCGAATGGACGGATGAATTTGAAGAAGAACAAGCCGCAAAGAAAGGAGGAACGAAACAATGAGCAAGGCGACTATATACTATCACGATATTGGCGATAACCTCTTACGAGAAGCCCAGTTGGAAGTCCTGCGTAAAATGAATTTGATAGAATTCAGCTGCAAGTCTGCAAAGGAAGATATTTTCTACTACGTCTATGCCTTCCTGCACAATCCTGACTGTTGGAAGAGGTTTGCCTCCGACCTGAAGAATCAGCTTTCACGCATCCTCTTAGTAGACGATTCCGTCGGATTCTGGAAGTATGTCAAAGCCGGTCGAGAATTGGCAGGCCTTTACCTTCACTACGAGGACCATGCCGACGAAGCCCACGTTACGGTGGAGTTCGGCACAGTCAACTACGAAGTGGCGAAGATGCGCTTCCCCTCCAAGGACAACAGGAGTAACATCATCTATAATTCGTTCATCACCATCAGTGACATCCTTGCCGGAGCCAGCGAATATGTAGTCAACGGCATGTCCGCTATCGAATGGGTGATAGAGTGCTATCAAGTGACTACCAATAAGGACAGCGGCATTGTGAACGACCCCAACGACTGGGCATGCGAACACAACCTGCCTCGTTATATCCTCGACCTCCTCCGCTCCGTCATCGCCATCAGCGTGAAGACAGTGGAGATAGTGAGGAACCTCCCAAAAGTAACATTATAAATTCAGTTTGTTTTATGGAAATAAGTGATTTGAGAACATATCAAGAGGTCGTTGAAGAGCTTAAGAAGAAGGAGCGAACCAAACATTTATTGCTGGGCAATGGATTCAGCATTGCATACGATGCCAGAATATTTTCGTATAATGCCTTAAGCACCTATATAGAAAATTCCGATAATAGATTGCTAAGAACATTATTTCAAAGTATTAATACGAAAAACTTTGAAATTGTAATGCAACAATTGGATCTTCTATCGAACATAGCGAAAGTATTCAAAGCTGAGGATAAATTCATAACGGAAATAGCGGCTACAAGTGATAAGCTTAAAAGTAGCTTAATTGAAGCTGTAGAAACGATGCATCCCGAACACGTTTTCAAAATACCAGAAGAGAAGAGTGAAGCCTGTTGTTCTTTTATAGAGGATTATTTAGCCAATAATGGTTATGTGTTTTCTTCAAATTATGATTTATTACTTTATTGGGTTCTAATGCGGAATAGCTCAAAAGATTCCATTGATGGGTTTGGACGTGATATTGAGAATCCACTTGGAGATAAATATGTGCAAGATTATGAGCTAGAATACTCTGAACTACGATGGGGAAAATATAGAGATAAGCAGTCTTTATTTTATTTGCATGGTGCTCTAATGCTGTTTGATTCTGGGATTGATGTTATAAAGGAAGAATATGATGGCAATTTTTTATTGAAGAATATAAAAGATAGGATAGATAAGAAAGAGTATCCTATTTTTGTAACTGGAGGTACAGCTGATGATAAACTTAGACACATAATGCATAATCAGTATTTGTCATTTTGCTATGATAAATTGTCTATTATTACAGGTTCTTTAGTCACCTATGGTTTTAGCTTTGGAGATAATGATGACCATATAATTAAGGCAATAAATAGAGCTGCACACCACAAGAGACAAGGTGACCCAAACACAAAGTTAGCGAGTGTATATATTGGTGTTTATTCGGATAACGACATAAAGCATATTGAAAATATCGAATCTAAATTTGAATGTAAAATTAATATGTACAATGCAAGAACAGCAAACGTTTGGAGTAAAAATGAATAGGCTGTGAATACTCTAATAAAGAAATCGTAATTTTGCAGATATGACAATGACGAATAACAGCCTTAAACTCATTGACCGCAAACCATACATGCAGCAATTGCGTGAATGGAAGAATAGGCACATCATAAAAGTTGTGACGGGTATGCGCCGTACAGGAAAGTCCACCATGTTGGAAATGCTGGCAGATGAACTCCGAAGCAGTGAATCAGACGACCAAATTTAGTTCTACAATTTTGAAGATTTGAATACGCTGGCTATTGGGGACATTCTGCAGATACATACTCATGTCACGGGAAAACTGGTAGCAGACAAAATGAACTACATCTTTTTGGATGAAGTACAGAATGTGAAAGGCTTCGAGCGATTGGTTGACAGTTTGTTTATCCGCAAGAATGTGGACTTATACGTCACGGGTTCCAATGCCTATTTGCTATCCGGTGAGCTCGCAACGCTGCTAACTGGTAGATACATAGAAATCAGTATTTTACCTTTTTCATTCTTGGAATACTATGAATACACAAGCTCTATAAATAGCGAAAAGTCATCAAAAGATGAAAGTTTTCGCAATTTCATGTCTAATGGCGGTATTCCTCAAGTGGTTACAGAGAGTGTGGATTCTATAGATTTGGCGAATGATGTACTGAAGGGTATCATTGGGACAATCATAGAAAAAGACGTATTTGCCCGCCACGACGTTTATAACAAGCATATTTTCAATAAAGTACTTGATTTTGTAACCTATTCTGTTGGCTCAATGATTTCCCCTAACTCCATATTCACTTATCTAAAGTCGGAAAAGAGATAGATAATGGGAATACTAAATAGGTATAGCATACCCCCCTGACTCCGTACGGGAATCAGGGAGTTCTCTACATTCTGCATCCTATGGGTCTATAAGATTACTAAATACCTCCTCCCCAAGGGTGGCACTACTAAATATTTTCCGTACTTTTGCCACCGAATATGAGTAGGATAGTAGCGATAGATTATGGTCGCAAGCGTACCGGCATTGCTGTGAGCGACCCCATGCAACTTATAGCTGGAGGGCTGACTACAGTAGCTACGCACGAGTTGCTGGACTTCCTTGCGGGCTATGTGCAGAAGGAACCGGTAGAACGCGTCATAGTAGGACTGCCCAAGCAACTGAACAACGAAGCTTCGGAGAATATGCAACGTGTAGAGATGTTTGTCCGTTCGCTGAAGAAACGCCTGCCCGACCTGCCGGTGGAGTATGTCGACGAGCGGTTTACCTCCGTACTGGCCCATCGTGCTATGCTGGAGGGTGGACTGAAAAAGAAGGCCCGACAGAACAAGGCGCTTGTCGACGAGATTAGCGCTACCATTATTCTCCAAACCTATTTGGAGAATAAGCGTTTATAAAAGAATAAATATGTATTAGTGTGAATATTTTAGTTTAGAGAAGAATGATTTTACCTATCTATGTATATGGACAGCCTGTCCTACGGAAAGTGGCTGAGGATATCACCCCCGATTATCCGAATCTGAAAGAGCTGATAGCCAATATGTTTGAGACAATGGAACATGCTGACGGCGTGGGACTGGCCGCACCGCAGATTGGTCTGCCCATCCGTGTGGTGGTCATCACCCTCGATCCCTTGTCCGACGAATACCCCGAGTTTAAGGACTTCAATAAGGCATATATCAACCCTCACATCCTCGAGGTGGGAGGCGAAGAGGTGAACATGGAAGAGGGTTGCCTAAGCCTCCCCGGCATCCATGAGACGGTGAAACGTGGCGACCGTATCCGTGTGCGCTATATGGACGAAGACTTCACGCCGCACGACGAGGTGGTGGAAGGCTACTTGGCCCGGGTGATGCAGCATGAGTTCGACCACCTGGAAGGAAAGATGTTTATCGACCACCTATCGCCCCTGCGCAAGCAAATGATAAAAGGTAAGCTAAACACCATGCTGAAAGGCAAGGCGCGTAGCTCGTATAAGATGAAGCAGGTGAAATAACAATAAAAAACGTTTATCGCCCTGTTTAGTAAACAAAAAGCGCTATTTTTGCTTCGTTTACAAAACATGATGATGCCGATGATAAAGAGAATACTGACGCTCCTGCTGCTGATACCCACCTTGGCCTGTGCCCAGATAAACACAGACCGAGTGATGACTATCGCACGGAATGCCCTATATTTCGAGGATTACGTCCTCTCCATCCAGTACTTCAACCAGGTAATCAACGCCAAGCCCTACCTCTATCAGCCCTATTTCTTCAGGGCGTTGGCGAAGCTCAACCTGGAGGACTTCCGAGGGGCGGAGCTGGATTGCGACGCCGTCATCCAGCGCAACCCATTTGTAGTGGGTGCCTATCAGGTGAGGGGCTTGGCACGCATCCGCTTGGGCGACTTCAACGGGGCTATAGCCGACTATCGGACGGCGCTGAAGTACGATCCGGAGAACATCGCGCTGTGGAACAACCTCACCCTCTCGCACATCCAGAAGAAAGACTATACATCGGCTCGCGAAGACCTGCAAAGCATGATTAAGATAGCACCTCGCTATACCCGCGCCTACTTGATGCGGGGGGAGGTGAACCTGCAGGAGAAAGATACGGTGGCGGCGTTGGGCGACTTCAACAAAGCGCTCGACTTGGATAAGTACGACCCCGACGCTTGGTCGGCAAGGGCCATCGTGCGGTTGCAACAGGCCAAATACGCCGACGCGGAGTTGGACTTGGACCAAGCCATCCGTTTGAGTGCACGCAATGCCGGCAATTATATCAACCGGGCCTTGGCCCGCTTCCACCAGAACAACCTGAGGGGGGCGATGGCCGACTACGACTTGGCACTGAGCGTGGATCCCGGCAACTTCATAGGCCACTACAACCGAGGTTTGCTGCGGGCGAGAGTGGGGGATGACAACCGGGCTATTGAGGACTTCGACTTTGTGATTGACATGGAGCCGGACAATATGATGGCACTCTTCAACCGAGGCCTGTTGCGGGCGCAAATCGGCGACTATCGCGGAGCCGTGCAGGACTACACCACAGTAATCAATCAATATCCCAACTTCATAGTCGGTTACCAGTATCGATCACAGGCACGTCGCAAGATGGGCGACAAGAAAGGGGCCGATGCCGATGAGGCCAAGGTGATAAAAGCGCAGATAGACCGGCAAAATGCCCTAACCGCCCATAAGGCAGTGGCGCAGAACAACCCTAAAGATACGAAGAAGGACGACACCGAGGACGAAGATGGGGAGACCCGTAAGAAGTCGGATAAGAACATGAACAACTACCGAAAGATAGTGATTGCCGACGAGGCCGAGGCCGACCAACGCTATACGAGTTACTACCGCGGGCGTGTGCAGGACAAGAACGTCACCATCAAGCTACAACCTATGTTTGCCCTTACCTATTATAAGAAGAGTAGCGAGGTGGAGCGTGTGGTGAACTTCGATAAGGACATTGAGGCGCTGAACAACTCGAGGGTACTGCCCAAACGACTCTATATCACCGATATGGAAGCACCGCTTACCGAAGCGCAGGTGAAATACCACTTCAACTTGATAGATGCCCATACCTCGTCGATTGTGGAAGACCCGAAAAGCGCTCCCAAGCGCTTCGCACGGGCCATCGACTTCTACTTGGTACAGGACTTCACCAATGCTTTGGCCGACCTTACGCAGGCCATCCTGCTCGACGACAAGTTCTTCCCGGCCTACTTCATGCGGGCACTTATCCGCAGCAAGCAGCTGGAGTACCAACGCTCCGAGCAAGCCGCGAGCAGCGTGGGCGCCGGTGCCGAGCTGGATGGCGCTGGCAAGCCGGCCAAAGAAGTCTCGGCCGTGGACTACGACTTGGTGAAGAAAGACCTCGAGAAGGTCATTGCCCTCGCTCCCAGCTTCGAGTATGCCTACTACAACCACGCCAACGTACTGGCCATGCTGAAGGACTACCGGGGCGCCTTGGCCGACTACGACGAGGCCATCAAGCTGGCACCCGATTTTGCCGACGCCTACTACAACCGAGGACTGGTGCACATCTTCCTGGGCAATAATAAATTGGGTATCGCCGACCTGAGCAAGGCAGGCGAGCTGGGCATCGTTTCGGCCTACAACGTCATCAAGCGCTTCACCGAACAGCCGGGCGAGTGACATTTTAGTACTAAAAATAGGGTAAACTCCAAAAGAAATAGCTACTTTTGCGAGCAATTATGAAAATATAATATCATTAGTCATGATTAAGATAACATTTCCCGACGGTTCTGTTCGTGAATACGAGCAAGGAGTGACCGGGTTACAGATTGCCGAGAGCATCAGCCAGCGGCTGGCACAAGAGGTGCTGGCATGTGGCGTGAATGGAGAAACGTACGACTTGACGCGCCCTATCAACGAAGACGCGAATGTCGTACTCTATAAGTGGGAAGACGAAGAAGGCAAGCACGCCTTCTGGCATACCAGCGCCCACCTGTTGGCCGAAGCCTTGCAGGAGTTGTATCCGGGTATCCAGTTTGGTATCGGGCCGGCCATCGAGAACGGTTTCTACTATGACGTAGACCCGGGCGACGACGTACAGATAAAGGAGAGCGACCTGCCTGCCATCGAAGCGAAGATGCTTGAACTGGCTGGAAAGAAAGAGGTGCTCACCCGCAAGAGCATTGCCAAGACCGATGCCTTGAAGATGTTTGGCGAGCGTGGCGAGACCTATAAGTGCGAACTCATCTCCGAACTGGAAGACGGGCACATCACCACCTATACGCAGGGTGCGTTCACCGACCTCTGCCGTGGTCCCCACTTAGCATCGACCGCACCCATCAAGGCTATCAAGCTTACCTCCGTGGCTGGCGCTTACTGGCGCGGACACGAAGACCGCAAGATGCTTACCCGCATCTACGGTATCACCTTCCCCAAGAAGAAGATGCTTGACGAATACCTCGTATTGCTCGAAGAGGCCAAGAAGCGCGACCACCGAAAGATAGGCAAGGAGATGCAACTCTTCATGTTCTCCGAGACGGTGGGCAAGGGCTTGCCTATGTGGCTTCCGAAAGGTGCGGCGCTCCGTCTGCGCTTGCAGGAGTTCCTGCGCCGCATACAGTCGCGCTACGACTACCAAGAGGTTATCACACCACCCATCGGCAACAAGATGCTGTATATCACCTCCGGGCACTATGCCAAGTACGGCAAGGATTCGTTCCAACCCATTCATACCCCCGAGGAGGGCGAGGAGTACTTCCTCAAGCCGATGAACTGCCCGCACCACTGTGAGATATACAAGAACAGCCCTCACTCGTA
The DNA here is from genome assembly GCA_031261805.1 of Mediterranea sp. (in: CFB group bacteria). Lineage (GTDB taxonomy): Bacteria > Bacteroidota > Bacteroidia > Bacteroidales > Bacteroidaceae > Bacteroides. The sequence continues at coordinate 1,420 of JAISIX010000008.1, read as the reverse complement.
TAGGGAGTTGCCCTTGCGTATCGCCGAGTTCGGTACGGTATGTCGCTACGAGCAGAGCGGTGAGCTGCATGGCTTGACCCGTGTACGTAGCTTTACGCAGGACGACGCGCACATTTTCTGCCGTCCCGACCAGGTGAAGGATGAATTCCTCCGTGTGATGGACATCATCTCTATCGTCTTTCGCTCCATGGACTTCCAGAACTTCGAAGCGCAAATCTCTTTGCGCGACAAGGTGAACCGCGAGAAGTACATTGGTAGCGACGAGAACTGGGAGAAGGCTGAGCAAGCCATCATTGAGGCCTGTGCGGAGAAGGGCTTGCCTGCCAAGATTGAGTATGGCGAAGCGGCATTCTATGGCCCTAAGCTCGACTTTATGGTGAAAGACGCTATCGGCCGCCGCTGGCAGCTGGGTACCATACAGGTAGACTATAACCTGCCCGAGCGTTTCGACCTTGAGTACATGGGGGCCGACAACCAGAAGCATCGTCCGGTGATGATTCACCGTGCCCCATTCGGCTCCATGGAGCGTTTCGTGGCTGTGCTCATCGAGCATACCGCCGGTAAGTTCCCTTTGTGGCTCACCCCCGACCAAGTGGCCATCCTACCCATCAGCGAGAAGTTCAATGCTTATGCTGAAGAGGTGCGTATGTACCTCAAAGGACATGAGGTGCGCGCCATCGTGGACGACCGCAACGAGAAAATAGGCCGCAAGATTCGCGATAACGAACTCAAGCGTATCCCTTACATGCTCATTGTGGGCGAGAAGGAGGCTGAAAACGGCGAAGTATCCGTCAGACGCCAAGGTGAAGGGGATAAAGGAAGCATGAAATACGAAGAATTTGCGAAGATTCTGAATGAAGAAGTGCAAAGTATGATAAATAAATGGTAACTTTGCCGCCGTTTCAAACGATAAATAACTGAATAACAATAAAAAGGTAAACATTAGGAAGCAAACTTTTTTAATGAAGAATGACAATGTAAAAGGGCACTATCGAATCAATGAACAGATTCGTGCCAAGGAAGTCCGCGTAGTGGGCGACGATGCTGAATCGAAAGTATATCCGACCTATCAGGCCCTAAAGATGGCCGAAGAGAAGGATATGGACCTGGTGGAGATTTCTCCTAACGCTCAACCCCCTGTTTGTCGAATTATTGATTACTCCAAGTTCCTTTATCAATTAAAAAAACGGCAAAAAGAACAGAAAGCGAAGCAAGTGAAAGTAAGCGTGAAGGAGATTCGGTTCGGACCGCAAACGGACGACCACGACTACAACTTCAAGCTGAAACATGCCAAAGGCTTCCTCGAAGATGGCGACAAAGTGAAGGCTTACGTCTTCTTCAAAGGTCGTTCCATCCTTTTCAAGGAGCAAGGCGAAGTGCTGTTGCTACGGTTTGCCAACGACTTGGAAGAGTTTGCCAA
>JAISIX010000195.1 GCA_031261805.1 Mediterranea sp. (in: CFB group bacteria) | reverse complement strand
TTTTCTTAACTAATTCTTTCCTGTGCCGTAAATCTACGTGCGGAATTGAATATGAACGTGTGGATAGGATCATCACATCTTGTCCTTGGTAAAAGATTTATCGGCATACCGTTGTCTGTTTCGGAAAAAGATGCTTAACTTTGGCGCAATTGGAGAATAACACCACAATGCTCAGCAAGTATAAACTCAACCAGCTTTATTTCAAGGATACGCAGTTCGCCAACCTGATGACGAGGCGCATCTTCAACATCTTGTTGATAGCCAACCCGTACGACGCCTTTATGCTGGAGGACGACGGACGCATCGACGAGAAGATATTCAATGAGTACACCTCACTCTCGCTTCGTTACCCGCCGCGGTTCTCGCAGGTGTCTACCGAGGAGGAGGCGCTGGCACAGCTGCGAAGCGTGCCCTACGACCTCGTCATCTGTATGCCCAGCACGAGCGACAATGACAGCTTTGACATCGGACGTCACATCAAGGAGCGCTACGCGCACATCCCCATCGTCATCCTTACCCCCTTCAGCCACGGTATCACGCAGCGCATCACGGGCGAGGACCTGAGCGCCTTCGAGTACGTGTTCTGCTGGCTGGGCAACACCGACCTGCTGGTATCCATCATCAAGCTGATGGAGGACAAGCTCAATCTTGAGCACGATGTGAAGGAGGTGGGCGTGCAGCTTATCCTGCTGGTGGAGGATGGCATCCGTTTCTACTCCTCCATCCTTCCCAACCTCTATAAGTTTGTGCTGAAGCAGAGCCAGGAATTCTCTACCGAGGCGCTGAATGCCCACCAACGCACACTCCGGATGCGCGGACGCCCCAAGATTGTGCTGGCGCGCACCTATCAGGAGGCCATTGATATCTATCGGAAATACGAAAACAACATCCTGGGCGTGATTACTGACGTACGTTTCCCCAAGGTGGAACGAGGCGAGAAAGATGCTTTGGCCGGCATCAAACTGTGCGCCGAGATACGCAAGAACGACCCCTTCGTGCCGCTCATCATACAGTCGTCCGAGACGGAGAACGCCGCCTACGCCACCAAGTACGGGGCCAGCTTCATCGACAAGAACTCCAAGAAGATGGATGTGGACCTGCGCCGCATCGTGTCCGACGACTTCGGCTTCGGCGACTTCATCTTCCGCAACCCCAAGACGGGCGTGGAGATCGCCCGGGTGCGCAACCTCAAGGAGTTGCAGAACATCCTGTTCGCCGTCCCCGCCGAATCGTTCCTCTATCACATCTCGCGCAACCACGTCTCCCGCTGGCTCTACTCGCGCGCCGTCTTCCCCGTGGCCGAGTTTCTCAAGCCCATCACCTGGAACAGCCTCCAGGATGTCGACGCCCATCGCGAAATCATCTTCGAGGCCATCGTGAAATACCGCAAGATGAAGAACCAGGGCGTGGTGGCCGTGTTCAAGCGCGACCGCTTCGACCGCTACTCCAACTTCGCCCGCATCGGCGAGGGGTCGCTCGGAGGCAAGGGACGCGGACTGGCCTTCATCGACATGATGGTGAAGCGCCACCCCGCGTTCGAGGAGCTGGGCAAGGCCAACGTCGTCATCCCCAAGACGGTGGTGCTCTGCACCGACGTGTTCGACGAGTTCATGGAGACCAACAACCTCTACCAGATAGCCCTCTCCGACGCCGACAACGACACCATACTGAAGTATTTCCTCAAGGCAAAACTGCCCAACAGCCTCGTGGAGGACTTCTTCACCTTCTTCGACGTGGTGAAGTCGCCCATCGCCATACGCTCCTCGTCGATGCTCGAGGATTCGCACTACCAACCCTTCGCCGGCATCTACAACACCTACATGATTCCCTACCTGGACGACCGTTACGAGATGCTCCGCATGCTCTCCGACGCCATCAAGGGCGTGTACGCCTCCGTCTACTTCAAGGACAGCAAGGCGTACATGCAGGCCACGTCGAACCTCATCGACCAGGAGAAGATGGCCGTCATCCTGCAAGAGGTGGTGGGCAACCAGTACGGCGACCGCTACTACCCCGCCATGTCGGGCGTGGCACGCTCGCTCAACTACTACCCGCTGGGCGACGAGAAGCCCGAGGAGGGCACCGTGAACCTGGCGCTCGGGCTGGGCAAGTACATCGTCGACGGCGGACTGACATTGCGTTTCTCGCCCTACCATCCCAACAAGATCCTCCAGACCAGCGAGCTGGAACTCGCGCTGAAGGAGACGCAGACCCGCTTCTACGCCCTCGACCTGAAGAACGTGGGACGCGACTTCTCCATCGACGACGGCTTCAACCTGCTCAAGCTCCCCGTGAAGGAGGCCGAGAACGACGGATCGCTGCGCTACATCGCCTCGACCTACGACCCCTACGACCAGGTCATACGCCCCGGCCTCTATCCCGGAGGCCGCAAGCTCATCACCTTCGCCAACATCCTCCAGCACGACGCCTTCCCCCTGGCACGCATCCTGCAGTTGGTGCTGAAGTACGGCGAGGAGGAGATGCGGCGCCCCGTGGAGATCGAGTTCGCCGCCACGCCCGGCATCGAGAAAGAGAAGGTGGGCACATTCTACCTCCTGCAAATACGCCCCATCGTCGACGCCAAGGAGGTGCTCGAGGAAGACCTCGACCTCATAGCGCCCGAACGGCTCATCCTGCGCTCGGCCAACACGCTGGGACATGGCATCATGGACGACATCGACGACATCGTCTACGTCAAGACCGACCCGTACAGCGCCGCCAACAACCCCGCCATAGCCGACGAGATAGCCCGACTCAACCAACGCTTCGTCGACAGTGGCCGAGGCTACATCCTCATAGGACCCGGACGATGGGGCAGCAGCGACCCCTGGCTGGGCATACCCGTGAAGTGGGCCGGCATCTCCGCCGCGCGCGTCATCGTGGAGGCGGGGCTGACCAACTACCGCGTGGATCCCAGCCAAGGCACGCACTTCTTCCAGAACCTCACCTCCTTCGGCGTGGGATACTTCACCATCAACGCCTTCCTGGGCGACGGGCTGTACAACGAGGAGTTCCTCCGCGCGCAGCCCGCCGTGGAAGAGACGCGCTTCCTGCGCCACGTCCACTTCGACACTCCCGTGGTGGTGAAGATGGACGGCAAGAAGAAGAAAGGGGTAGTGATGATGCCCTGAACGAAAATAATCGCCGCTTATTGAGGTATATTCTCGACAAAACGTTACTTTCGCGTCTATAATGGCAAAAGGAATATGACACAAAGCTTCCGTCAGGTACAGTCGCAGTCGCAACAACAGGTGCAGACGCTGTCGCCCCAGCAGATCCTCGTGGTGAAGCTGCTCGAGCTTCCGGCCGTGGAGCTGGAAGACCGCGTGCGCGCCGAGTTGCTCGAAAACCCGGCCCTCGAGGAGGGCAAGGAAGAGGCCGCGGCCGACGACGAATACACGACCGACGACACGGAAGCCAACGAGTACGACTCGCTCGACGACTACCTCACCGAAGACGATATCCCCGACTACAAGCTCCAGGAGAACAACCGCTCGCGGAACGCGAAAGCCGAGGACATACCCTTCTCGGACACCACCTCCTTCTACGAGACCCTAAAAGAACAGCTGGGCGAACGCGACCTCACCGAGCGCCAACGCGAACTGGTGGACTACCTCATCGGGTCGCTCGACGACGACGGCCTGCTACGCAAACCGCTCGACACCGTACGCGATGAGCTGGCCATCTACGCCGGCACCGAATGTACCCTCGAGGAACTCGAAGAGGCCGCACACGTGCTGCAAGACTTCGACCCCGCCGGCATCGGCGCGCGCAGCCTGCAGGAATGCCTCCTCATACAGGTGCGCCGCCGGATCAGGGAAGAGGAGCCGCCCCACCCCATCCTCGACCTCGAGCGACGCGTGCTGGCCGAATGCTACGACGACTTCACCCGCAAGCACTGGGAGCGCGTGAGGAAGAAGCTTGACATCGACGAGGCCACGCTACGCCTCGTCATCGACGAGATCACCAAGCTCACCCCGCGCCCCGGCGCCGCCATGGGCGAGGCCATAGGGAGGAACTTCGAGCAGATCGTGCCCGACTTCATCATCGAGACCGCCGAGGACGGCACCATCAACCTCAGCCTCAACAACGGCGACACGCCCGAGCTGCGCATGAGCCGCGACTTCAGGACCCTGGTCGAGGAACATACCAGGAACAAGGCCAACCAGTCCAAGGAATCCCGCGAAGCGCTGATGTTCCTCAAGCAGAAGATGGACGCCGCGCAGGGATTCATCGACGCCGTCAGGCAACGCCAGCACACCCTGCTCGTCACCATGCAAGCCATCATCGCCCTCCAACGGCCCTTCTTCCTCGAAGGCGACGAATCCCTGCTCCGACCCATGATACTCAAGGACGTGGCCGCACGAACGGGACTCGACATTTCCACCATCTCGAGGGTGAGCAACAGCAAGTACGCGCAGACCGACTTCGGCATATACCCCCTCAAGTTCTTCTTCAGCGGAGGATACCTCACCGAAGACGGCGAGGAGATGTCGGGACGCGAGATACGCAAGATACTCAAGGAGTGCGTCGACGGCGAGGACAAGAAAAACCCGCTGACCGACGACGAGCTGGCCACCATCCTCAAGGCCAAAGGATACCCCATCGCCCGGCGCACGGTGGCCAAGTACCGCACCCAGCTCAACCTCCCCGTGGCGAGGCTCCGAAAATAACGCATCATCCACCCCTTGACGACAACATGACGATGGAAAAAGAACATATCGCTACCGGACGCTCCCTGTTGTGGGTGGCGCGGCTCACCTCGGCGGTGTTCACGCCGTTCTACATCCCCTTCCTCTGCTTCCTGGTGCTGTTTCTCTGCACCTACCTCAGCATGATGCCGATACGCTACAAGATCATCGTGCTGGGCATCGTCTACTGCTTCACCATACTCACCCCGATGGTTTCCATCTTCCTGTTCCGCAAGATCAACGGACTGCTCGCCGAGGAGATGAGCCAGCGGAAGAATCGGTATATGCCCATTCTACTCACCATCATCTCCTACGCGTTCTGCCTCATGATGATGCGCAAGCTCAATCTGCCCTGGTACATGACGGGGGTCATCCTCACCTTCCTCATCCTCTCGGTGGCCTGCATCGCGGTCAACCTGCGCTGGAAGCTGAGCGAGCACATGGTGGGCATGGGAGCCGTGGTAGGCGGACTGGTGATGTTCAGCCACCTCTTCGGCTACAATCCCGTGTGGTGGCTGTCGCTCTTCATCATCGCGGCGGGAGTGCTGGGATCGGCCCGCATCGTGCTCGGCCATCACACGCTGGGTGAGGTGATGTCGGGCTTCACCGTAGGCTTCCTATGCGCCCTGTGGGTGTTCAACCCCAACCTCAACGGCATGTTCCGATACTTCCTGATATAGCTTATACATTATTATTATATTAACCCATTTAAAAACAACGAATGATTATGAATTTCCCCCAAGACTTGAAGTACACCAACGAGCACGAATGGATTCGCCTCGATGGCGACACGGCCTACGTAGGCATCACCGATTACGCGCAGCAGCAACTGGGCGACATCGTATTTGTAGACATCCCCTCCGTGGGCGACACACTCGAGGCGGGCGACACCTTCGGCACCATCGAAGTGGTGAAGACCATATCCGACCTCTTCCTCCCCGTGGCCGGCGAGGTGCTGGAGCAAAACGAAGCCCTGGCCGACCAACCCGAACTGGTGAACAAGGATCCGTATGGCGAAGGATGGCTCGTCAAGATGAAACCCGCCGACATCGGCGACCTCGACGACTTGCTCGACGCCGAAACGTATAAAGGAGTGATTAGTGAGTAGAACAAGGAGTGATTAGTGATTAGTGATTAGTGAGCAGCGGTCAACGGAACGGCCATTAATCACCACCCACTAATCACTAATCACTACCCACTAATCACTAATCACTAATCACTACCCACTAATCACTAATCACTAAATCATGGTTCCAGTAGTAAGCATCATCATGGGCAGCACGTCCGACCTTCCCGTCATGGAGAAGGCCGCCCAGCTGCTCAACGACCTGCGGGTGCCGTTCGAGATGAACGCCCTCTCGGCCCATCGTACCCCCGAGGCCGTCGAGGCGTTCGCCCAAGGTGCCCGCGAACGGGGCATCAAGGTCATCATCGCCGCCGCCGGCATGGCCGCCGCCCTGCCCGGTGTGATAGCAGCCAACACCACGTTGCCCGTCATCGGCGTGCCCATCAAAGGCTCCGTGCTCGACGGGGTAGACGCACTCTACTCCATCATCCAGATGCCTCCGGGCATCCCCGTGGCCACCGTAGCTATCAACGGAGCCATGAACGCCGCCATCTTGGCCGTACAAATGCTGGCTTTGAGCGATGCCGCGCTGGCCGAGACCTTCGCCGCCTACAAGGAAGGACTAAAGAAGAAAATAGTCAAAGCGAACGAAGACCTGAAAGAGGTGAAGTTCGAGTACAAGACGAACTGAAACGCAGTGATTAGCGTTTAGTGATTAGTGATTAGCATCACCGTCACAGCTAATCACTAATCACTAACCCCTAATCACTAACTACGTGGATTTATTCAATTACACCCGGAGGGAAACCTCCGTTGTACACGTGGGAGCCGTCGGAGTCGGCGGTTCTCACCCTGTACGGGTCCAGTCGATGACCAACACCTCGACAATGGACACCGAGGCTTGCGTGGAGCAGGCCAAACGCATTGTGGACGCTGGTGGCGACTATGTACGCCTCACAACCCAAGGCATCAAGGAGGCAGAAAATCTGAAGAACATCAATATAGGCCTCCGCAGCCAAGGATACATGGCTCCGTTGGTAGCCGACGTGCACTTCAACCCCAAGGTGGCCGACGTGGCCGCCCTCTATGCGGAGAAGGTGCGCATCAACCCGGGCAACTACGTGGATTCCGCCCGCACGTTTAAGCAACTGGAGTACACCGACGAGGAGTATGCGCAGGAGATTGAGAAAATCCGCCGCCGCTTCGTACCCTTCCTCCACATTTGCAAGGAGAATCACACGGCCATCCGCATCGGCGTGAACCACGGTTCGCTGTCCGACCGCATCATGTCGCGTTACGGCGATACGCCCGCCGGCATGGTGGAGTCGTGCATGGAGTTCCTGCGCATCTGTGTGGAAGAGGAGTTCACGGACGTGGTCATCTCCATCAAAGCCTCCAACACGGTAGTGATGACACGCACCGTACGCCTGCTGGCAGAGGTGATGGAGCAAGAGGGCATGGCCTTTCCGCTGCACCTCGGTGTCACCGAGGCCGGCGAGGGAGAAGACGGACGCATCAAGTCGGCCTTGGGCATAGGCGCCCTGCTGGCCGACGGCATAGGCGACACCATCCGCGTGTCGCTCAGTGAAGCGCCCGAAGCAGAAATCCCCGTAGCCCGCAAACTGGTGGACTACATCGCCTCCCGACAAGGACATCCCTACATACCCGGCAACGAAGCGCCGGGATTCAACTACCTCGCACCCGAGCGGCGACAAACAACGCCCGTACGCAACATCGGCGGCAGCCACGTACCCGTGGTCATAGCCGAACGGATGGATGGGCTGGCCAACGGCAACCCACAATTCACCCCCGACTATATCTACGCCGGACAGGCCCTCCCCCACGAACGGGAGGCTGGCGTGGAATACATCATCGACGAAAACCAATGGAAGGGAGAGGCCGGTACGTGGCCGGTATTCAAATACTCGCAATGGAAAGAGCTGGATGAGATTAGCGCCGAACTGAAGTTTATGTTCATGCCTTTTATGGCCTTTACCGATGAGGTGGCAGATACCTTGAAGCGGCATCCCGAGGTAGTGCTCATCTCGCAGAGCAACCATGCCAACCGGCTGGGCGAGCACCGCGCCTTGGCACATTCGCTGATGGTAGAGGGCTTGCGCAACCCGATAGTCTTCTTCCAGCACTATGCCGAGGAGGAGGAAGAGGACCTGCAAATCAAATCGGCAGCCGACATGGGACCACTCATCCTCGACGGCCTTTGCGACGGCATCTTCCTCTTCAACCAAGGCAGCCTGACCCATGCCGTGGTAGACTCCACCGCCTTCAGCATCCTGCAGGCAGGGCGTACGCGCACCGTCAAGACGGAATATATCTCTTGCCCCGGCTGTGGACGTACACTCTTCGACCTGCAGCGCACCATCGCCCGCGTCAAAGCTGCCACCACCGAACTGAAAGGGCTGAAGATAGCCGTGATGGGATGCATCGTGAACGGCCCCGGCGAGATGGCCGACGCCGACTACGGATACGTGGGAGCCGGACGTGGCAAGGTAAGCCTTTACAAAGGCAAAGTATGCGTGGAGAAGAACATCCCCGAAGAGGAGGCGGTGGAACGACTACTACGGTTCATCCGGGAAGATAAAGGGACATTTTCTTAATCATTCGCTTAGATATCCGACTTATATCCCGTATATTTGCATAAACCATCCGTAAAAGCATTATGGAACAAATTCGTAGATTCCCGATAGGCATACAATCGTTCGAGGTGATACGCACCAACAACTATGTATATGTAGACAAGACTGCATTGATATACCAATTGGTATCTACCTACAGTCCCTACTTCTTGAGTCGGCCACGCCGTTTTGGAAAGAGCCTGCTTATAGCTACGATAAAAGCCTATTTTGAAGGTCGAAAGGAACTGTTCGAGGGGTTAGCTATCGAACGGTTAGAGACGAAGTGGGAGAAATACCCCGTGCTGCACTTGGACCTCAATGCGAAGAAATACGATTCGGCGGAAAGCCTCATCGCCATCCTCAATAGATACTTAGAAGCATGGGAAACGATTTATGGTCCTAAGCAGGGAACTACGCCAGAGGATAGATTCATCCACGTCATCGAGGCTGCCTATCGGCAAACCGGCAAACAAGTAGTAGTACTTGTGGATGAATACGACAAACCTCTACTGGAACACATCTTGAATGAAGACATCAGCGAAGAGATGCGCCGTGTACTGAAAGCCTTTTATGGCGTATTGAAGAGCGCAGCTGATTACCTGCGCTTTGTCTTTATCACCGGAGTGACAAAGTTTGCCCAGGTGAGCGTGTTCAGCGATTTAAATCAACTGTCGGACATCAGCTTAGAAAAGAGGTACGCTACCCTCTGTGGCATCACAGAGGGTGAGCTACTTCAGAATTTTCATATTGAACTGGAAGCGTTGGCGCAAGAGGAACAATTGAGCTTTGACGAAGCGGTAGCCAAGATGAGACAACGCTACGATGGCTACCACTTCGCCCATGGTGCGGAAGGAATGTTCAACCCGTTCAGTGTACTCAGTGCCCTTACCTATCTCAACTTGCGCAACTATTGGTTTCAGACAGGTACCCCCACTTTCTTGGCTCACTTGCTGGAGAATAGCGACTACGACCTGCGCCTAATTGTAGATGGCGTCCAAATGCCCGAAAGTAGCTTTGCCGAATACAGAGCCGACCAAAGCAGCCCCATTCCACTCATTTACCAAAGTGGCTATCTCACCATCCGGGGATACGACAAGAGATTCCACCTCTATACGCTGGGATTCCCCAACGACGAGGTACGCTACGGATTCATGAAGTTTCTGGCACCCTATTATACAAAAGTCAGAGGAGAAGAGACTCCCTTCCATATCGCGAACTTTTCTTCCGAACTCGAGGCAGGAGAACTCGACAAGTTCCTCCAACGCATGAAGATATTCTTCGCCGGCATTCCTTATGAACTAAGCGACGATACCGAGAGACATTACCAAGCCATCTTCTACGTCGTATTCACCTTAATGGGTGAGTTTGTACAGGCTGAGGTACATGGTGCCAACGGCCGTGCCGATGCGATAGTAAAGACCGACAAGTATATCTACGTCTTTGAGTTCAAGCTCAACGGCACAGCCGAAGCAGCCCTACAGCAGATAGACAGCAAAGATTACTCACTGCCATACCAACTGGATGGACGCAAAGTAATAAAGGTGGGAGTGAGCTTCGACAAGGAGAAAAGAAACATCAACCGCTATCTGATAAGGTAATCACCAGACAGATTGGGCAAACATATTCGCAAGGTTTGGTACAATCTGGTGGTACGCCGAAGGGCATCAACGCATGGGCGCATGCCCATCGGCGTACGAGCGCATGCCCATCCGCCCACGGGCCGATGGGCATGCGCCCAAACCTCCCCCAGAGGATGTTTGCAAGACACAAAGTAAGCCGCAGTAAGTCACGCAGCATGAACTAAAAAAACATGGCCGTGAATCATCTCAATCACGGCCATGAACTGATACAAACACGGCCGTGAACCGATTCATTCACGGCCGTGTTTTTTCTGTTCATGCTGCGTGAATGTAGAGCGTGTAGTATAGAATATTAATAGACAGTTACCCCCATCCTGTTCTACCCCTTCTCTACTTGAAGTTTGTGCAACACCCCCCTACGCACTCCTACATCCACATTATCATCGGGCTTTGCGTGCGCAAGGGGTAAAAGCGACACTTCCCCGAAACAAGCAAGTGAGCCACCTCTCATGAATACATAAAACCAAACAAAAACGATTGTTGCAAAACGTGCAACACACGATTTGCAACACCGCCAGACGCCCTCACAGACTTATATTTCCCATCCCAATTATCCCCTTGCGCACGCAAAGCCCGATGAGTACAGGGTTGTAGAGGTGCGTAAGGGGGTGTTGCACAAACCTCCTGTAGGGGAGATAAAGGACGTACCCCAAACAACCCGTAGCTTGCTTCCAATCTACGTGTACATTGACCCCCAATCTACGAGTACTTTGGGGGTCAATGTACACGTAGTTTGGGGGGCAATCCTCCCGTGTATTGGTAGCGACTCTCCCGAGACAGAGTGTGAGGGCAACTTTACCCTCACTGTTACCCTCATGGTTGCCATCACTGTATAATCTATTGATTTACAGTCTGTTGTCTGAAAACAGTGAGAGCATGATGGTAAAACACGAAAAAAAACGTGCTGGGGGGCTGTGCAAACCTAAATGATTATCCGCAGGGTTCAAAACATCATCTCCCGCCGGAACCAGAGCCGGAATACAGGGTCGGCAAAAGAGACCTCCTTACCGTTCACCTCTATCAACTCTTTCTGGAGCAGGGCGTTTCGGAGACGAACGACATTGGCCGAGGTACCTAAGTTGTATCTTTGTAGAGTCTCCGCATTGCTGAATCCCGTACGCACGCCATCGACCAAGGCTCGTAGGAAATTCATCTGGTAAGGCGATAGCTTCTCCGTCTCATTTTGGAAGAGAGGGGTGGTTTGATCCAACAGTTCTCCGATGGCCATAGTCAACTGCTCCGGGGTAGCCTGAAAGGCTCAAGGTGGCCGAAGGCCTTTGCCTGCAAGGCTCTTAGCCACCTTGGGCCTTTCAGGCCTGCCGATTACGAGGGGCAATTTCTTTTAAGTCACATTTTGCAATGCCATCTTTAACTACAGCCGTTACACCTGATAAATGAGCACAGTGGTATAGGCCACGTAGCAGAGCACCATGATGCTACCTTCTATCCGCGTGATGGTGCGTTTGGCGAAGAAAAGGCCGAAGAGCCAGAGCAGGATGCCGGAAGCTACCAAGACGAACAAGTCGAAGTTGGTGATGCCCGAAAGGCGGAGGGGCGTGATGGTGGCGCTGCATCCCAACACGAAGAAGATGTTGAAGAGGTTGCTGCCTATCACGTTGCCAATAGCTATTTCAGGGTTCTTCTTCAGGGCGGCCACGATGGAGGTGGCCAGCTCGGGCAGGGAGGTGCCACCTGCCACCAGCGTGAGGCCGATGACGGACTCACTCACGCCTAAGCCACGGGCTATGCCTGTGGCGCCGTCGACAAACAGCTGACCGCCGAAGACGAGCGCCGCCAAACCGCCCAGGATATAGACCACGGACCTCCACCAAGACAGCGTTTGAATCTCGGCCTCGCCTTCCAACTCCCCGGTAGAGGTAGAGGAGGTTGATGGTTCCGGCAGCTCCGGCTTGCGGGAAGCGATGGCGAAGGTGTAGCCCATGAAGATAGCGAAGAAGCAGAGCAGTAACAGGCCGTCGGCACGATTCACCACGTTGCCGGCAGCATGGTCGAGCGATATGTCGTTGGCGCAGACGAGCAACACGATGGAAGAGAGGATGCAGAGCGGGATTTCCTTCCGCAGGGTATTGCGCGTGATGACGATGGGTGCAAAAAGGGCTGTACACCCTACAATCATAAGCGTATTGAAGATATTGCTCCCCACTACGTTGCCAATGGAGATGTCGGCGCTCCCCTTGAGGGCCGACGAGACGCTGACGGTAAGCTCCGGCGCCGAGGTGCCGAAGGCTACGATGGTCAGTCCGATGACAATAGACGGGATGCGTAGCCGCTTGGCCACGGAGGCGGCACCGTCGGTCAGCCCGTTGGCTCCCAGCAGTATCAGTATCAATCCGCCGACAAGGTAGAGTATGTTCATCTTTGGAAGGGCTTTATTTGTTGTCCTTACGGGGGTAGTCGATGGTGTAGTGCAGGCCTCGGCTCTCCTTGCGCTCCATGGCTTGGCGGGTGATGAGGTATCCCACGTTCACCATGTTGCGCAGCTCGCACAGCTCGCGGGTGGCCTTGCTGCTCTTGAAGAGCTTCTCGGTCTCCTCGTAGATGATGTCGAGCCTGTTCCAGGCACGGGTGAGACGCAGGTTGCTGCGCACGATACCTACGTAGGCCTCCATGATTTGGTTCACCTCCTTCATGCTTTGGGTGATGAGCACCCGCTCCTCGTTGGAGATGGTGCCTTCATCGTCCCACTCGGGCACAGACTCCTCGTAGTCGTAGCGGTCGAGCACGCTCAAGGCATGTTTGGCAGCCGCGTCGGCATAGACCACTGCCTCAATCAGCGAGTTGGATGCCAAGCGGTTGCCTCCGTGCAAGCCGGTACACGAGCACTCGCCCAAGGCATAGAGCCGGCGGATGCTCGACTGCCCGTTGAGGTCCACCACGATGCCTCCGCAGAGGTAATGGGCGGCGGGCGCCACAGGGATGTAATCCTTGGTGATGTCGATACCCAAGCCAAGGCAGTGCTTATAGATGTTGGGGAAGTGCTTCTTGGTCTGCTCGGGATCCTTGTGCGTCACGTCGAGGAAAACATGGTCCTCGCCCCGCAGCTTGAGTTCCTTGTCGATGGCGCGCGCTACCACGTCGCGGGGTGCCAGCTCCTTGCGGGCATCGTACTTCTGCATGAACTCCTGGCCGTCCTTGGTGCGGAGGATACCGCCGTAGCCCCGCATGGCCTCGGTGATGAGGAAACAGGGGCGGTCGCCCGGATGGAAGAGTGCCGTGGGGTGGAACTGGATGAACTCCATGTCCTTCACCGCTCCCTTGGCACGGTAGACCATGGCAATGCCGTCGCCCGTGGCCACCAGCGGATTGGTGGTGTTGCGGTACACGGCCTCACAGCCGCCCGTCGCCATTACGGTGAGTTTCGCCAGAAAGGTGTCCACCTCGCCCGTATGCTCGTTGAGCACGTAGGCGCCGTAACACTTGATACCCGGCGTGTAGCGGGTGACGATAATGCCAAGGTGGTGCTGGGTGATGATTTCGACGGCGTAGAAGTCCTGGAAGACGGTGATGTTGGGGTGCTGCTTCACCGCCTCTATCAGGCTGTCCTGTATCTCTGCCCCGGTGTTGTCCTGATGGTGGAGGATGCGGAACTCCGAGTGCCCGCCCTCCCGGTGCAGGTCAAACTTCCCGTCCTCCCGTTTGTCGAACTGCACGCCCCAGTCGATGAGTTGCTTGATTTGCGCGGGCGCGTTGCGCACTACTTGCTCCACAGCAGCGCGGTCGCTGATGTAGTCGCCCGCTATCATAGTGTCCTCTATATGTTTCTCGAAGTTGTCGACGGCAAGATTGGTGACGGAGGCGATGCCCCCTTGGGCGAAGTAGGTATTGGCCTCTTCCAGCCCAGCCTTGCAGATGAGTGCTACTTTTCCCTTGTGCGCTACTTTTAGCGCAAAGCTCATACCGGCTATTCCCGAGCCGATAACGAGGAAATCGAATTTACGTACCATAAGGATGAGTTATTAATGGTTGCAAAGCTATGAAATAAATGAGTTCGTTGTATGTCCCGTTGGCATTAATTGGGAAAATAGGGGAACAAAGGAGAAGAAAAAGGCACTTTTTAGCCATGATTTGTATAAGCTATTGAATCTTATGGATATAGAAAAGAGCTAACACCCATCCACCTGTTGATAACTTCTTCTAAAGTTTTTGAGGAAAGAAGTGGGGAATTGTGGGGGAAAATACCTACCTTTACACCTCTATTATAAATAAGGTGAAATGATACGTTTTCTTGGGAATATCGAGGCGAAGGCGGATGCCAAAGGGCGGGTGTTTATCCCGGCCGCCTTCAGGAAGCAGCTGCAAGCTGCGGCCGAGGAGCGCCTTATCCTCCGCAAAGACGTATTCCAGGAATGCCTCACCCTCTACCCCGAGAGCGTGTGGAACGAGGAGCTGAACGAGCTACGTGGCAGGCTCAACAAGTGGAACAGCCGCCACCAGCAGATTTTCAGGCAGTTTGTGAGCGACGTGGAGATTGTGGCACCCGATGGCAATGGGCGCATCCTCATCCCCCGACGATACCTGCAAATCTGCCACATCGAGAGCGACGTACGTTTCATAGGCATCGACAGCAAGATGGAGATATGGGCCAAGGAGCGGGCCGAGCAACCGTTCATGGCGCCCGAGGAGTTTGGCGCGGCCTTGGAAGAAATCATGGACGAAGAGAATCCACACAACACCCCCAAAGAAAGGACAGAACAAGATGGAGACAGATAACCCCACCCCCACATACCACGTACCCGTGCTCCTCCAAGAGAGCGTAGACGGCATGAACATCCAACCCGACGGGACCTACGTCGACGTCACCTTCGGCGGTGGCGGACACTCACGCGAGATACTCTCCCGCCTGGGCGAAGGCGGCCGTCTGCTGGGCTTCGACCAGGACGAGGATGCCGAGCGCAACATCGTAGACAACCCACACTTCACCTTCGTGCGCAGCAACTTCCGCTACCTGCACAACTTCCTGCGTTACCACGGCATCGAGCAGGTGGACGCTATCCTGGCCGACCTCGGCGTCTCCTCCCACCACTTCGACGACAGCGAGCGGGGCTTCTCCTTCCGTTTCGA
This sequence comes from Mediterranea sp. (in: CFB group bacteria), assembly GCA_031261805.1. GTDB lineage: Bacteria > Bacteroidota > Bacteroidia > Bacteroidales > Bacteroidaceae > Bacteroides. The sequence continues at coordinate 42,116 of JAISIX010000195.1, read as the reverse complement.
CGGGGCGCTGGACATGCGCATGAACAAACGCGCCGGACTGACCGCCGCCGATGTGGTGAACACCTACGAGGAGGAGCGGCTGGCCAATGTGCTTTATTTATACGGCGAACTGAAGAACAGTAGGAAGCTGGCCGCTGTTATAGCAAAAGCCCGCGCGGCACGTCCCATCCGCACCATCGACGAGTTTCTGGAGGTCGTCAAGCCCCTCTTCGGCCGCGAGCGCGAGAAGAAGGACCTGGCACGAGTGTTTCAGGCATTGCGCATCGAAGTGAACCAAGAGATGGAAGCGCTACGGGAGATGCTACAGGCAGCCACCGAGGCGCTCCGCCCGGGGGGAAGGCTGGTAGTCATCACCTACCACTCGCTCGAAGACCGCATGGTGAAAAACATCATGAAGACGGGCAACGTGGAAGGGAAGGCGGAGGCGGACTTCTTCGGCAACCTACAGACACCGTTCCGCTTGGTGAACAACAAGGTGATAGTGCCCGGAGCAGAAGAGATAGAACGCAACCCCCGCTCGAGGAGCGCCAAGCTGCGCATCGCCGAAAAGAAAGGAACGATATTGCATAAGTAGAGCTATGGAAGAAAGAGAAGAAGCAGCGAACAAGCCGAAGGAGGAGCGCAAGAAGAAAACGAAAGGGCGCACCTCACTCAAGAGCATCCTCGGAGGCGACATCCTCGCCACCGACTTTTTCCGCCGTCAGGCCAAGCTGATGGTGCTACTCATGGTGCTCATCATTTTCTACATACACAACCGCTACGCCAGCCAACAGCAGCAAATAGAGATAGACAAGCTAAAGAAAGAGCTGACGGACATCAAGTACGACGCCCTCACACGCAGCTCCGAGCTGATGGAGATGAGCCGGCAGTCGCGCATAGAAGAGTATATCTCGAGCAAGGGAATCGACCTGCAAACGCCGACCTCCCCCCCTTACCTTATAAAATAGCAACGCCGTGGCAGTAAACAAGAAAAATATAATGACCCGCTACTTCTTCGTCATCTTGCTGATGATACTGGCGGGGGTGGCCATCATCGTGAAGGCAGGCATTATCATGTTTGCCGAACGGGGCTACTGGCAAGAGGTGGCCGAACGCTTCGTGAAGGAGAACGTGACGGTGAAGCCCAACCGGGGCAACATCATCTCGGCCGACGGCAAGCTGATGGCCAGCTCGCTGCCCGAGTACCGCATCTACATGGACTTCATGTCCGGCGAGCGCGACGAGAAGCGACAGAAAAAAGACCAGGCACGCCGCGACTCGCTACTGAACAAGGACCTCGACTCCATCTGTATCGGGCTGAACCGCATCTTCCCCGACAAGAGCGTGGCACAGTTCAAGGCGCACCTGCGCAAAGGACGTAAGGAGAAGAGCCGCAACTACCTCATCTACCCCAAACGAATCTCCTACATCCAGTACAAAGAGGTGAAACGCCTCCCCTTGTTCCGCCTGAACCGTTATCGGGGCGGCTTCAAGGAGCTGGCCTACAACCAACGCAAGAAACCCTTCGGTTCACTGGCCGCCCGCACGCTGGGCGACGTGTACGCCGACACCGCACAAGGAGCCAAGAACGGCATCGAGCTGGCCTTCGACACGGTGCTGAAAGGACGTGACGGACTGATTCACCGGCAGAAGGTGATGAACAAATACCTGAACATCACCGACGTGCCGCCCGTAGACGGATGCGACGTCATCACCACCATCGACGTGGGGATGCAGGACATCTGCGAGAATGCCCTGGTGGAGAAGCTGAAAGAGCTGGACGCCTTCGTGGGCGTAGCCATCCTGATGGAAGTGAAGACCGGCAACGTGAAGGCCATCGTAAACATGACCCGTGGCAAAGACGGCAACTACTACGAGATGCGCAACAACGCCATCAGCGACATGATGGAGCCGGGGTCGACCTTCAAGACCGCTTCCATCATGGTGGGCTTGGAAGACGGGAAGTTCACCCCCGACGACGTGGTGGACACCGGCAACGGGCTGATGCAGATGCACGGCTCTACCATGCGCGACCACAACTGGCACCGCGGCGGCTTCGGCAAGCTCACCGTCACGCAGATACTCGAGGTGTCGTCCAACGTAGGCACCTCGTGGCTGATGGATCACTACTACGGCGGCAGCAAAGCCAACGAGCAGAAATACATCGACGGCCTGAAACGCATGAGCGTGGACCAGCCACTACACCTGCAGATTCCCGGCGAGGGAGACCCACACTTCAAGAAGCCCGGCGCGGCGGACTGGTACAAGACCACCCTGCCATGGATGAGCATCGGCTACGAGAGCCAAGTGCCACCCATCAACATACTCACCTTCTACAACAGCATCGCCAACGGCGGCGTGCGTGTGCGTCCCAAGTTCGTGGAGGCGATAGAGAAGAACGGGGAGGTCATCAAAGAGTTCCCCACCGAAGTGCTGAATCCGAAGATTTGTTCGGACAAGACATTGAAGGAGATTCAGGTGATTCTACGCAAGGTGGTGGGCGAAGGACTGGCCAAGCCGGCCGGCAGCAAGCAGTTCCACGTGTCAGGAAAAACCGGCACGGCGCAAATATCGCAAGGGGCAGCCGGCTACAAGAACGGGGCACGGAAATACCTGGTAAGCTTCTGCGGATACTTCCCCTCCGAAGACCCCAAATACAGCCTGATAGTCTCTATACAGAAACCGGGCCTGCCGGCTTCGGGAGGACTGATGGCGGGTAGCGTGTTCAGCAAAATCGCCGAGCGGGTGTACGCCAAAGACCTGCGCCTGCCACTCAGCAGCGCCATCGACTCCACCAGCGTCGTGATACCACACGTGAAAGCGGGTGACCTGACGCAAACAATAGAAGCGCTGCAAGGACTGGACATACCCGTGCAAGGAGAGTCGGCTACCGACAAGGGCAAAGAGACGTGGGCCAATGCCTACTCCGCCGCCAAGTCGGTGAAACTGGAGAGCCGCAGCGAGATGCAGCACTTCGTGCCTGCCGTAGTAGGTATGGGGGCGAAAGATGCCGTCTACCTCCTCGAAAGCAGAGGGCTGAAGGTACGGCTCCAAGGTGTCGGGCGGGTGAAGAGACAGTCGATAGCAAACGGTACCATCGTACAGAAAGGACAGAGCATCACGCTGGAGCTGGGCAGTTAGTCCCACCGAGCGTATCGCATATACTTAAAAGAACCATTCAAACGAAAGAGCGTATGAAGTTAAAAGATTTATTGAAAACCATCCAGCCGATACAGGTCATCGGCGATACTGACATAGAGATAGCGAGCGTCAACATCGACTCCCGCTTGGTGACCCCCGACGGCCTCTTCATGGCCATGCGGGGCACGCAGGCCGACGGGCATGCCTATATCCCCGCCGCCATCGAGAAGGGAGCCACCGCCATCCTCTGCGAAGAGATGCCGGCGGAACCTACGCCCGCCATCGCCTACATACAGGTGAAGGACAGCGAAGACGCGGTGGGACGCGTAGCCACCACCTTCTACGGCAACCCCACCTCCAAGCTGGAGCTGGTAGGGGTGACCGGCACCAACGGGAAGACTACCATCGCCACCTTATTATATAATACGTTCCGCTACTTCGGCTACAAGGTAGGCCTCATCTCCACCGTGTGCAACTACATCGACGATGAACCCATCCCCACGGAACATACCACCCCCGACCCCATCACCCTCAACCAACTGCTGGGACGCATGGCCGACGAGGGGTGCAAGTACGCCTTCATGGAAGTCAGCTCCCACTCCATCGCACAGAAGCGCATCAGCGGCCTGCGGTTTGCCGGGGGCATCTTCACCAACCTCACCCGCGACCACATCGACTACCACAAGACGATGGAGAACTACCTCAAAGCTAAGAAGAAGTTCTTCGACGACATGCCCAAGAATGCTTTCAGCCTCACCAACCTCGACGACAAGAACGGAATGGTGATGACACAGAACACCCGCTCGCGGGTATATACCTACTCGCTACGCAGCCTGAGCGACTTCCACGGCCGGGTGCTGGAGTCGCACTTCGAAGGGATGTTGCTCGACTTCAACAACCACGAGCTGGCCGTACAGTTCATCGGACGGTTCAACGCCTCCAACCTGCTGGCCGTGTTTGGCGCCGCCGTGCTGCTGGGTCGCAAGGAGGAGGAGGTACTGGTAGCCCTTAGCACACTCCATCCGGTGGCCGGACGGTTCGATGCCGTACGCTCGCCCCAAGGCTTCACCGCCATCGTGGACTACGCCCATACCCCCGACGCATTGGTCAACGTGCTGAACGCCATCCACGGCGTGCTCGAAGGGAAAGGGAAAGTCATCACCGTGGTAGGGGCCGGCGGCAACCGCGACAAAGGCAAGCGTCCCCTGATGGCCAAGGAGGCGGCACGCGCCAGCGACCGGCTCATCATCACCTCCGACAACCCCCGCTTCGAGGAGCCGCAGGACATCATCAACGATATGCTGGCCGGGCTGGATAAGGAGGATATGAAGAAGACACTCAGCATCGCCGACCGGCGGGAAGCCATCCGCACCGCCTGCATGTTGGCCGAGAAGGGCGATGTAGTACTCGTAGCCGGCAAAGGGCACGAGAACTACCAAGAGGTGAAAGGAGTAAAACATCATTTCGACGATAAAGAAGAACTTAAAAAAGTGTTTAGTGAGTAGTTGGGGTAGTTAAGTAGTCAGAGTAGTCAAGTAGTCAGAGTAGTTAAGTAGAAATGTTCTACTTGCTGCAAGACGAACGACAAGGCAGTAGTATTCTACTTAACTACTCTGACTACTTACTACTTAACTACTAAAAAAGAAGAGCGTATGTTATACTATCTGTTTGACTGGTTGCACGAGTTGCACTTCCCCGGAGCGGGAATGTTCGGCTATACCTCGTTTCGCGCCTTGATGGCAGTGATTCTGGCCCTGCTTATCTCAAGTATATGGGGCGTTCGGTTTATCAACCTGCTGAAGAAGAAGCAGATTACCGAGACACAGCGGGACGTAAAGATCGACCCGTTCGGTGTAGACAAGGTAGGCGTACCGAGCATGGGGGGCGTCATCATCATCGTGGCCATACTCATACCCTGCCTGTTGCTGGGCAAGTTGCACAACGTCTACATGATACTGATGCTGGTGACAACGATATGGCTGGGGTCGCTGGGCTTTGCCGACGACTACATCAAGATATTCCGCCGCAACAAAGAGGGGCTGCATGGCAAGTTCAAGATTATCGGGCAGGTAGGACTGGGCCTGATTGTCGGCCTTACGCTCTACCTCAGCCCCAATGTGGTGGTGCGCGAGAACGTTGAGATGCAGAAGCCGGGGCAAGCCACAGAGGTGGTGCACCTGCAACATCCCATCAAGTCGACGCAAACCACCATCCCCTTCGTCAAGAGCAACAACCTCGACTATGCCGACTTCGTGGCCTTCCTGGGCGACCATGCTCAGACGGCCGGATGGGTGCTCTTCATCATCATCACCATCTTCGTGGTCACCGCCGTGTCCAACGGTGCCAACCTCAACGACGGCATGGACGGCATGGCAGCCGGCAACTCGGCCATCATCGGCGTGGCGCTGGGCATACTCGCCTACGTCTCCTCACACATTGAGTTCGCCAGCTACCTCAACATCATGTACATCCCCGGCTCCGAGGAGCTGGTCATCTATATCTGCGCCTTTGTGGGGGCGCTCATCGGCTTCCTGTGGTACAACGCCTTCCCGGCGCAGGTATTCATGGGCGATACCGGCAGCCTCACCATCGGCGGCATCATCGCCGTGTTCGCCATCATCATCCACAAGGAGCTACTCATCCCCATCCTCTGTGGCGTGTTCCTGGTGGAGAACCTGTCGGTCATCCTACAACGGGCCTACTACAAGGCCGGCAAGCGGAAAGGCGTGAAGCAACGACTCTTCAAGCGCACCCCTATCCACGACCATTTCCGTACCTCCATGGGCATCATTGAGCCGGGCTGCACGGTGAAGTTCACCAAGCCCGACCAGCTGTTCCATGAGGCAAAGATCACCGTCCGCTTTTGGATTGTGACCATAGTATTAGCAGCGATAACGATCATTACATTGAAGATACGATGAAAAGAATAGTAGTTTTAGGAGCTGGCGAGAGCGGCACAGGAGCTGCCGTGCTGGCCAAGGTCAAAGGTTTTGAGACGTTTGTGACGGACATGTCCTCCATCAAGGATAAATATAAGGAGCTACTCAACAGCCACCACATCGACTGGGAAGAGGGGCACCACACCGAAGCGCTCATACTCAACGCCGACGAGGTGGTGAAAAGCCCCGGTGTGCCCAACGACGCTCCACTGGTCTTGAAACTCAAGGCACAGGGCACCCCCATCATCTCCGAGATAGAATTTGCCGGACGCTATACCGATGCCAAGATGATCTGCATCACCGGCTCCAACGGAAAGACCACCACCACCTCGCTCACCTACCACATCTTCAAGAGCGCGGGGCTGAACGTGGGGCTGGCCGGCAACATAGGGCGTAGCCTCGCCCTGCAGGTAGCCGAGGAGCAACACGACTACTACGTGATAGAGCTTAGCTCCTTCCAACTCGACAATATGTACCGGTTCCGTGCCAACATCGCCGTGCTGATGAACATCACCCCCGACCACCTCGACCGCTACGACCACTGTATGCAGAACTACATCGACGCCAAGTTCCGTATCACACAGAACCAAACGGCCGACGATGCCTTCATCTACTGGAACGACGACCCCATCATCCACCAAGAGTTGGAGAAATACGGCCTGCAAGCGCAGCTCTACCCCTTCTCGGCCGTGAAGGAAGAAGGTTCCATCGCCTACGTGGAAGACAACGAGGTGAAAATCAACGAACCCATCGCCTTCAACATGGAGCAGGAAGAGCTGGCACTCACCGGCGAACACAACCTGTACGACTCCCTCGCCGCCGGTATCTCGGCCAACCTTGCCGGCATCAAGAAAGAAGAGATTCGCAAGGCACTGGCCGACTTCAAAGGGGTGGAGCACCGCTTGGAGAAGGTAGCCAAGGTACGGGGTGTCGCCTTCATCAACGACTCCAAGGCCACCAACGTGAACTCCTGCTGGTATGCCCTCAAGAGCATGACCACCCCCGTGGTGCTCATCCTTGGCGGCAAGGACAAGGGCAACGACTACCGCGAGATAGAAGACCTCGTACGCGAGAAGTGCGTCGGCCTGGTCTTCCTCGGCCTGCACAACGAGAAGCTACACGCCGCCTTCGACCCGCTGGGGCTGCCCACCGTAGAGGTGCAAACCGGCATGAAGGACGCCGTAGATGCCGCCTACCACCTGGCCACGAAGGGCGACACCGTACTACTCAGCCCCTGTTGCGCCAGCTTCGACCTCTTTAAGAGCTACGAGGACCGGGGCGACCAATTCAAGAAATACGTAAGAGAGTTATGAACTTACTCAAGAACATATTCAAAGGCGACAAGGTCATCTGGATGATTTTCCTCTTCCTCTGCCTCATCTCCATCGTAGAGGTGTTCTCGGCCGCCGCCACGCTGACCTACAAAAGTGGCGACCACTGGGCACCCATCACCCAGCACTCAGCCATCCTGATGGTAGGCGCCTTGCTGGTGGTGTTGATGCACAACATCCCCTACAAGTGGTTCCAGGTGTTCCCGCTCTTCACCTACCCCGTGTCCGTAGTGCTGCTGGTAGTGGTAGTGGCGCTGGGCCTCGCCACCGGCGACCGGGTGAATGGCGCAGCCCGCTGGATGACCTTCATGGGCTTCCAGTTCCAGCCCTCCGAGCTGGCTAAGATGGCCGTAGTCATCGCCACAGCCTTTATCCTCTCCAAACGGCAGGACGAGAACGGCGCCAACCCCAAAGCGTTCAAGTACATCATGATACTCACAGGCATCGTGCTGCTCTTGATAGCCCCCGAGAACCTATCCACCGCCTTGCTGCTCTTTACCGTAGTCTGCATGATGATGTTCATCGGACGGGTGGCGTTCAAGAAGCTATTCGGCATGTTAGGCATCCTCGCCCTCGTAGGCGCGATAGGAGTAGGTACCCTCGCCGTGATACCCGCCAAGACATGGAGCGAGATACCGGGACTGCACCGGGCGGTGACATGGCGCAACCGCATCGTGGGCTTCACCGACAAAGAAGAGGTACCCGCCGCCAAGTTCGACATCGACAAAGACGCACAGGTGGCGCACGCACGCATCGCCGTGGCCTCCAGCAACCTCTTGGGCGTAGGGCCGGGCAACTCCGTACAACGCGACTTCCTCAGCCAAGCCTTTTCCGACTTTATCTTCGCCATCGTCGTGGAGGAGATGGGGCTGGTGGGAGGCTTCTTCGTGGTGTTCCTCTACATCTGCCTGCTGGTACGAGCGGGACGCATCGCGCAGAAGTGCGACCGCACTTTCCCCGCTTTCCTGGTGATGGGCATCGCCCTGCTCTTGGTGTCGCAGGCGTTGCTCAACATGATGGTGGCCGTGGGCTTGTTCCCCGTCACGGGGCAGCCGCTACCCCTCATCAGCAAGGGTGGGACAAGCACCATCATCAACTGCGTCTATATTGGCATGATACTGAGCGTGAGCCGCTATACAGCCCATCTGGAAGAGCTGAAAGAGCACGACGCCAAGCTCCAGTTAGAAATCATCCATACAGCCGACTCCGAAGCCCAGGCAGGGGTTGAGCCGACCTCCAAAGCGCTGAACAGCGACGCTACGTTCGAGGACGAGGAGGATGAGAATAGTGATTAGTGATGAACGATTAGTGATTAGTGATTATGAGCGAACTTAGAATCATCATCAGCGGCGGCGGTACAGGAGGGCATATCTTCCCGGCCGTCTCCATAGCCAATGCCGTGAGGGAGCTGCGTCCCGATGCCCAGATACTCTTCGTAGGAGCCGAGGGGCGGATGGAGATGCAGCGCGTGCCCGATGCCGGCTACGACATTGTCGGCCTACCGGTGGCCGGATTCGACCGCAAGCGGCTGTGGCGCAACATACCGGTACTCTTCAAGCTGCTGCGCAGCCAGTGGAAGGCGCGGAGCATCGTCCGCCACTTCCGACCGCAGGTAGCGGTAGGCGTGGGTGGTTATGCCAGCGGCCCTACCCTGAAGACGGCGGGCATGATGGGCATCCCCACCCTCCTGCAGGAGCAGAACTCCTACGCCGGAGTCACCAATAAGCTACTGGCCAAGAAGGCACGTAAGATATGCGTGGCCTACGAGGGAATGGAGAAATTCTTCCCTGCCAACAAGCTCATACTCACAGGCAACCCCGTACGCCAAAACCTACTGAACAGCGCCCTCTCGCGAGAGGAGGCCGCACAGACCTTCGACCTGCTGCCCGACAAGAAGACCATCCTCGTGATAGGCGGCAGCCTCGGCGCACGCACCCTCAACAACACGCTGAAGGATGGGTTGGACATCCTCCAGGAGCATCCCGACATACAGTTCATCTGGCAGACGGGGAAGTACTACTATAAAGAGATGGCGGAGACACTGGAGGACTTCGCACCCCTGCACAACCTGCGCCTGATGGAGTTTATCAAAGACATGGCCGCCGCCTACTGCGCCGCCGACCTCGTGGTGTCGCGTGCCGGGGCAGGCTCCATCTCGGAGTTCTGCCTGCTGCACAAGCCCGTCATACTGGTGCCCTCGCCCAACGTGGCCGAAGACCATCAGACGAAGAACGCCCTGGCCCTCGTGAACAAGAAGGCGGCGCTCTATGTCAAGGACAACGAGGCGACGGATAAGCTTATCCCCCTGGCCATCGCCACCGTCACGAACGCCCCCCAACTAAAAGAACTGAGTAATAACATCGCCCAGCTGGCCCACCCCGACGCGGCGCGGGCCATCGCCCAAGAGGTGATACGGCTGGCCGAAGAGAAGAATAACAAGAAGGCATGATGAATATTGAAACCATAAAGTCCGTTTACTTCGTAGGTGCCGGCGGCATCGGCATGAGCGCCTTGGTGCGCTACTTCCTCTTCAAGGGGAAGGCAGTGGCCGGATACGACCGCACCCCCACCCCACTCACCCACGCCCTCGTCGACGAGGGGGTACAGATACACTACGAAGAGAACGTCGACCTCATACCCCCCACCTGCCGTGAACCGGCCACCACACTGGTCGTCTACACCCCCGCCGTACCGCAGGAGCACGCCGAGCTGGCCTACTTCCGCGACAACGGGTTCGAGATACAGAAACGCGCCCAGGTGCTGGGCACCATCACCCGCTCCAGCCAAGGCCTCTGCGTGGCCGGTACCCATGGCAAGACCACCACGTCGACCATGGCAGCCCACCTGCTGCACCAGTCGCACGTGGGTTGCACGGCATTCCTCGGCGGCATCTCGCAGAACTACCACACCAACCTGCTACTCTCCAAGGATAGCCCTTACACGGTAATCGAGGCCGATGAGTTCGACCGCTCCTTCCACCAGCTGTTGCCCTACATGTCGGTCATCACCGCCACCGACCCCGACCATTTGGACATCTACGGCACCCGTGAGGCATATCTCGAGAGCTTCGACCACTACACCAGCCTCATCCGCCCCGGCGGGGCGCTGATTGTCCGCAAAGGCATCGCCCTCCAGCCACGGCTGCAGCCCGGCGTACGCCTCTATACCTACTCGCGCGACGAGGGTGACTTCCATGCTGAGAACATCCGCATCGGCGGCGGCGAAATCGTCGTCAACTTCGTAGCTCCCGACACCCGCATCAACGACATCCGCTTGGGGGTACCCGTCAGCATCAACATCGAGAACGGCGTAGCCGCCATGGCACTGGCACATCTCAACGGCGCCACCGACGAAGAGATACGCCAGGGTATGGCCAGCTTCCGGGGTGTGGAGCGACGCTTCGACTTCAAAATCAAGAACGACCGGATGGTATTCCTCAGCGACTATGCCCACCACCCGGCCGAAATCCGCCAGAGCGTCCTCTCCATCCGTGAGCTGTACGCCGACAAGAAGATTACCGCCGTGTTCCAGCCACACCTCTACAGCCGCACGCACGACTTCTACCGGGAGTTTGCCGACAGCCTATCCTTGCTCGACGAGGTCATCCTGCTCGACATCTATCCGGCCCGCGAGACACCCATCCCCGGGGTCACCAGCCGCCTCATCTACGACCAGCTCCGCCCGGGCATCCAGAAAAGTATGTGCCAAAAGGAGGAGCTACTGAACATTTTACGGGGCAAAGACATTGAAGTGCTAATCACCTTGGGAGCCGGCGACATCGAAGACTACGTGCCGGCCATCCAGCAACTGTTGGAGGAGAAAGAAACGAAGTAGCCATGATCCGAAGAATCTTCTTATCCATCGTCATGCTGGGGCTGATAGCTTATCTCGCGATAGCCGTCACCGCCTTCAACCGCCAGCCGAACCAGCGCACTTGCAAGGACATAGAGCTGGTCATCAGCGATAGCGCTTATGCCGGTTTCATCACCAAGGAAGAGCTGAAAGCCAACCTCCAGCGGAAAGGGCTTTACCCCATCGGGAAGAAGATGGATCAAATCTCTACCAAGACGCTGGAGCAGGAGCTTGCCAAGAACCCGCTCATCGGACAGGTAGAGTGTTACAAGACACCCGGCGACAAGGTGTGCGTGGAGGTAACCCAGCGCGTGCCCGTCCTACGGGTGATGAGCGACAACGGCGACAACTACTACATCGACAATACCGGACGCATCATGCCCCCCGAGGCCAAATGCGTCGCCCACCGGGCTATAGCCACCGGAAAGATAGAAAAGTCGTTCGCCATGAAAGAATTATATAAGTTTGGTGTATTTTTGCAGAACAATAAGTTCTGGGATGCCCAGATAGAGCAGATACACGTGCTACCCGACCAAACCGTCGAGCTGGTGCCGCGGGTAGGCGACCAGATTGTTTACTTGGGTAGCTTGGAGCATTTCGAGCGGAAGCTTCAGCGGCTGAAGCTATTTTATGAGAAAGCGCTCAACCAGGTGGGCTGGAACAAGTACTCACGCATCAACCTGGAGTTCGACAACCAGATAATATGTACAAAAAGGAATATTCATTAATAGGAAAGATATGGCAACAACAGAATTCATCGCCGCTATTGAGCTTGGGTCATCGAAGATTGTCGGTGCTGCCGGACGGAAGAACAATGACGGAAGCATGCAGATACTGGCGTATGTGCAGGAAGACTCCTCCTCCTTCATCCGCAAAGGCACCATCTTTAATGTAGACAAGGCCACGCAAGGCCTCACCACCGTCATTCAGCAGCTGGAGAAGGAGCTGAACAGCGGCATCGCCAAAGTGTACGTAGGCATCGGGGGGCAGTCGCTCCGCACCGTACGCAACGTAGTGACCCGTGAGCTAAAGGAGGAGGCCATCATCACGGAAGAGCTGGTGAGCGCCATCGGCGACGAGAACACCGCCGTCCCCCTCATCAACATGGACATACTGGAGGTAGCCCCTCAAGAATATAAGGTAGAGAACAACCTGCAGGCCAACCCCGTGGGACTGCTGGGAAGCCACATCGAAGGGCGGTTCCTCAACATCGTGGCCCGCTCGGCCGTGAAGAAGAACCTGGAGTACTGCTTCCACCAAGCCAAGATTGGCATGGCCGACCTGCTCATCTCGCCTATCGTTACCGCCACCGCCCTCCTTACCGAGAACGAACGTCGCTCGGGCTGCGCGCTGGTGGACTTCGGAGCCGATACCACCACCCTCGTGGTCTACAAGAACGACATCCTCCGCTACCTCGCCGTACTGCCGCTGGGAGGCAACAACATCACCCGCGACCTGACCACCCTCAACATCGAAGAAGAGGAGGCCGAACGCCTCAAAAAGAGATATGGTGACGCCTGCTACGAGGAGGACCCCGAACAGGAACCCGCCCTCTGTGAGCGGATGGACGGCGGACACCCCATCAAGGTAGCCGAGCTGAACAATATCATTGAGGCACGAGCCGAAGAGATAGTGGCCAACGTATGGCACCAACTCCAGCTGTCGGGCTACGAGGAGAAGCTCATGGCCGGTGTCGTGTTCACCGGAGGAGCCGCCAACCTGAAGAACCTCGACGAGATGGTACGCAAACGCCAGAAGGTAGAAAAGCTACGCACGGCCAAAGTCCCGCGCGAAACCATCCACGCCTCCGGCGAGGCGCAACGTAGGGACGGCAGCCAGAACACCCTGTACGGACTGTTGCTGAGCGGCGAGTTGAACTGCGCCCGCCCGGAAATGCCCAAAACACCTCCTACCACAACCCCTACCTCCTCCCAGACACCAGAGCTTGACTTTGGCAACGATCCCGAGTGGGAAGCCGAACAAGAGCGCTTGAAAGAGGAGAAGAGGAAAAAAGACGAGGAAGAGAGAAAACGCCAAAAAGAGCAAGACGAGAAGAGGAGGCGGAAAGAAGAGAGCAAGCGTAAGCCCAGCTGGATTGACCGCTTCGCCAGAGGCCTTTTCGACGTCGACGACGACTCCTCTAAGATGGAAGACGATAAATAATTTAATAACAAGATAACCATGGACGATATAGTACAATTCGATTTCCCGACCGATTCCCCCAAAATCATCAAAGTGATTGGCGTGGGCGGTGGAGGCGGCAACGCCGTGAACCACATGTACCGGGAAGGCATACACGACGTGACCTTCGTTCTTTGCAATACGGACAACCAGGCACTGGCCGAGTCGCCCGTGCCCGAGAAGTTGCAGCTGGGCCGTAACATCACCCAGGGCCTTGGGGCCGGCAACCGCCCCGAGCGTGCCTGCGAGGCAGCCGAGGAAAGCGCCGACGAAATCAAAGCCCTGCTGAGCGACGGCACCAAGATGGTGTTCATCACCGCCGGCATGGGAGGCGGCACCGGCACAGGAGCCGCACCCGTCATCGCCCGCATCGCCAAGGAGATGGACATACTTACCATTGGTATCGTCACCATCCCCTTCATCTTCGAGGGCGAGAAGAAAATCATCCAGGCACTCGACGGCGTGGACCGCATCGCCCAGCACGTCGATGCCCTACTGGTCATCAACAACGAGCGGCTACGCGAGATATACGCCGACCTCACCTTTATGAATGCCTTCGGCAAGGCCGACGACACCCTCTCCATAGCCGCCAAGAGCATCGCCGAGATCATCACCATGCGAGGCACGGTGAACCTCGACTTCGCCGACGTGAAGACCATCCTCAAGGATGGCGGCGTAGCCATCATGAGCACTGGCTTCGGGGAAGGCGAGAACCGGGTGACCAAGGCCATCGACGATGCCCTCCACTCTCCCCTACTCAACAACAACGACATCTTCAACGCCAAGAAGGTGATGCTCAACGTTTCCTTCTGCCCCACCTCCGAGCTGATGATGGAGGAGATGAACGAGGTGCACGAGTTCATGAGCAAGTTCCGCGAGGGGGTAGAGGTCATCTGGGGTGTAGCCATCGACGAGACGCTGGACAAACGGGTGAAAATCACCGTGCTCGCCACCGGCTTCGGTGTGGAAGACGTGCCCGGCATGGATGCCCTGCACGAGGCACGTAGCCAAGAAGAGGAGGAGCGCCAACAGCAAGAAGAGGAGAAGAAAGAGGCCGACCGCGGCCGCATCCGCAAGGCTTACGGCGAAAGCGCCAACAGCTTGGGCAGCAAGGTAGTACGCCGCAAACGGAACATCTACCTCTTCAATGCCGAGGACCTCGACAACGACAACGTCATCGACATGGTGAGCGACTCGCCCACCTACCTGCGCGACAAGGCAATGCTCAACAAGATAAAAGCCAGAGCTGCCGCCGAAGAGGAGGAGGCCACCGAAGAAGCTGCCGCAGGAAGCGACGGCCTCATCACTTTCTAACTAAAGGAACATATTAAACAACGAACCCTATGGATTTATTCGACAAAGTCAGCGAAGACATTAAAACCGCGATGAAGGCGAAAGACAAAGTAGCCCTCGAAACACTGAGGAACGTGAAGAAGTTCTTCCTCGAAGCAAAAACCGCCCCAGGCGCCAACGATACCCTGACCGACGACGCAGCCCTGAAGATTATCCAGAAACTGGTGAAACAAGGCAAGGATGCCGCCGAGGTGTACGCCAGCCAGAGCCGACAAGATCTGGCCGACGCTGAGCTGGCACAGGTAGCCGTGATGGAGACCTACCTGCCCAAACAACTGAACGCTGAAGAATTGGAAGCAGCCCTCAAAGCCATCATCGCCGAGGTGGGTGCCACCAGCGGCAAAGACATGGGTAAGGTGATGGGCGTAGCCTCCAAGAAACTGGCCGGACTGGCCGAAGGACGCGCCATCTCCGCCAAGGTCAAGGAACTGCTGGGATAAACTCCCCCTTCCCTTTTATTATAGGCACGGACGAGACGAACTCCATTGCTTTCGACTACAACAAGCAACGGAGTCCATTTGGTCCGTGCCTAAATAGTATCTCCTCGAGACTGTCTCGTCCTGCAAAAGCATATAGAGCGGCCACCCTATTGTCTCATCTTTCCCACCATGTTGGGAAAAAAGTCCCAACGCCTTGGGAAGAAAGTCCCACGGTGTTGGGAAGAAAGTCCCACCGCCTTGGGAAAGAAGTTCCAATGCGCTGGGAAAGAAGTCCCATTGTGCTGGGAAAAAAGTCCCACCGAATGGGACAAGAAGTGTGCTTAGGGGGAAGAATCGTTCATTCGCCAAAAAGTGAGAGTAACTTTACCCTCACTGTTACCCTCACGGTTACCATCACGGTGTAATCAGCTCATTTATAGTATATTGTCCGAAAACAGTGAGGGTATGATGGTAAAACACGAAAAAAAACGTGCTGGGGGGCTGTACAAACTCCCGTAGGGATGGAAGTAGATGGAAATCCCTGCCTACCTATCTACATTCCACTTTATACAAAACGCGTAGCATGAACCGATACAAACACGGCCGTGTTTTTTCAGTTTATGCTGCGTGAATTGATTGATAGGCGACTTACCTCCTTCCTGCGTACGGATATGCCACAAGATTACGACTTTTTCGGATTGCGCCACCCCAATCATTTGAGTCTCCCCCAAACACCCCGTAGCCTATCCCCAACCTACGTGTACATTGGCCCCCAATCCACGAGTACTTTGGGGGTCAATGTACACGTAGATTGGGGGGCAATCCTTTCGTATATTGAGAGCTACTCTCCCGTACACTGTGTTAGAGCTTCCTGATGGCGCTATGGACGGAGCCTGCCCAGAAGTTGCGAAGGCCGAATCCGCCGGCTTTGCCGTACACCGTCCATTGTTCCACAATCTCCTTGGTCTCGTTGTCGAAGAAGGCGGCGATGTAGCTACCTTTGTTATCGGCCTTATTGAGGAACTGGGCGATGAGGATAAAACCTGTGCCGGGCTTCGGGTCGATGGCGAGCGCCTTGACGGCCTTTTGGACATCGTCCGGACTGAGGGTATAGGAGGTTTGGCCAATCATCAGCTGCGAGGGGTCGATATGGCTGTTTGCCTCGTTCACGGCATCGAGCGAGATATTGTCTACCCGCTTCCTCAGGGGCTTGCCTACATTGTACTTACTGGCCTCGGTGATAAAGAACTGGTTGATACCGGCAAAGGCAACGATAAAGTCTTGTGCTGTCTCTCGGGCGCCAAACACCTTGGCATGTGAGTAGTCCACTCCGTAGAAGTTGATGGAGTGTATGCTTTGAAGAGCCTCTTTCTTTTGTCCGTAGCAAGACAGGCCTACGCACAGCAGTGCGAATAGAATCATCTTTTTCATGTGGTTCCTTTGTTTTTAAGTTATTAATGGTTGGGAGCCAAAGGTAGCAAAAAACTATCTCCGGTCTATAAACTTGATGCTTTTTCTGCTCATGGGGGGCATCTGCACCTGTGCGATGTACTCGGGCGACTCGAAACGGATGCCGGGCGCCACGCGTACCTTGGAGCGGAACAGGTCTTTTATCTCTTTGGCCAGCTCCTCGCTGCGGTGCTCGTTGCCGATGCGAATCAATATCTCGTCGGTACCCAGGTCGTTGGTGTAGACTTCTACCACGTAATTCTTCACCGAGGGGATGTTGTCGAGGATGTCGAACAGGGCAGGTGGGTAGAGCGTGGTGCCTTTGTACTTTATCATCTGCCCCTTGCGGCCAAGGAGGGGGCTGAGGCGCATGGTGTTGCGTCCGCAGGCGCACGGCTCGGTAGAGAAGTAGCATACGTCGCCCGTCTTGAAGCGTAGCAATGGCATGCCTTCCACACCCAGCGTGGTGATGGTCACCTCGCCTGCCTCCCCCTCGGGTACGGGTCGGTTGTGGTCGTCGAGAAACTCTACGATAATCAGCTCCGGTTGCAGGTGCCCGCCTTTGAAGTGCTCGCAGTCGGTAAAGGAAGACTGCATCTCGGTGGAGGCGTAGGTAGAATAGAGTTGCAAGGCGGGCCAGCGCTCGTGTATCTTACGTCCGAGGGTGTTCAGCTCGAATGCCTGGTTGCGCAACGACTCGCCGATGCAGACGCATTTCTTCAGCGAGCAGGTGTTGGGGTCGATGTGGTTCTTCTCGGCAAACTCAATCAGCTTGATGAGGAACGAGGGCACCACCATACCGCAGGTGGGATGTATGCGCCGGATGGTGTCCCATTGCAGCTCAGGGATACCGTTGCCCACACGGACAACCCCCATGCCCAGCCGGCGTGCCCCCAGGTAGTAGGCCAGCCCGGCCATGAAGCGACGGTCGAGGGTGGTCATGAGCTGCAGGGTGTCTTGGCGTGTGCAGCCGGCGGTGGTGAAGGAGAGGAACTCGTTGTAGGCCAGCCGGTCGAGGTCGCCCGAGGTCAGCACGAAGGTGACGGGGTCGCCCAGCGTGCCGGAGGTGGTGACGTAGTCGATAATCTCCTCTCTCCCTACGCAGACGAAGTCATCGTTGTATTGCTGGAGGTCGGTCTTGGTGGTGACGGGCAGCTGCTGGAGGTCTTCTATGGTCTTGATTTGCCGGATGTCGATGTGATGTTCGGCAAACATGCGTTGGTAGAACTTGGAGTGTGCTTGCAAGTAGGCGAGCGCTTGCCGCAATTGCTCTTCTTGGTAGCGTTTGATTTCTTCCGCCGGGCGGAATTGGATGTCAGGATTCGGGTTCATATCATCTGTCTTTTAGGATTCTTTCTTGGCTTTCTCTATCTTCCGTTGGAGGTTGTCCGCCTCTTGTGGCTTCATCGGCTTTGTCAGGGCTTCCGTCCAGTAGTCGATGGCCTTCGCGGGTTGTCCGATGGCTTCGTAGTAGTCGCCCACTACTTCGTAGGGGTGGTAGAGCCGGGGGTTGGTGGAGAGGTAGTAGTCCAGGTCCTTCCGGCTCACTCTCGTTTTCTGACGAATGGCTCCTCGCAGCAGGGAGGTCAGCTTTCGGTAAGCGAGGAAGCGTGGATAGGCCGACGACTGCAGGAAGGCATCAGCCGGGAGGACTGCCTGGGGGAGTGCTATCTCGTGATGGAAGTCCACGCTATCGGCAAAGATGTGGTTGAGGTCGTAGGCCACGTACGGGCCACATTGCCATGGTGAGGTAGACACCCACATCATCCTTCGTTCGGGCTGGAAGATGACGGAGTGGTGGGCGATGAGCTGGTTGACGGCCAGCTCGTTGCCCATCCCCAGGTCAGCGCCGGCGGTTCCTTGCCTGTTACGCAGGATAAAGGCGGCCTTGGGCACGTCGATGGGATGTTGTTCCTGCAGCAACTCACGGATGCGGGCAAAGCGGTAGGGACTGTCGGAAGTACGGATGTTCTCCAGGTTGCGTTCATCGTGGGCGAAGGCCTCGGACTGGAAGTGGTTGGTGCAAATGAGCTGATGGGGGTGGTCGCCGTAGTAGAGGGCGGTCTTCTCGGGCGACTTCTCGATGATGGCTGCCCGCCCGTCTTCGGCGGACCCTACGAGGATAGACTCGGAGACGAACGTCTGACGCTTCTGCGCGATGGCGTAAGCCTCCCTAATGTTGGAAGCGTATTGCAGAATCTCGCGGGTGAGGATGGAGATAGGGGTGGCCGAGCTGGTGGGGATGGCCGACTTGGCGGCGTTGATGGTGACGGTAAGCCCTTTCTCGTTCATCCCCGACAGGACGCCAATCATGCCCGGCCAACCCACGGAGGCAAAGCGATAGCCGTGCTCGGGGGTGTAGAAAGCCACCAGCTTGTTGCGGGCGAAGCCGTCGCCTACATAGAAGTCGAAGTTGCGCCCGATGAGGAGCGTAGAATCGGCGCTCTCCTCTCCCCAAGTGGCGAAGGAGCTGCATCCCACCAACATATAGTCCTGCATGGCATGGCCGATGTCGTGGGCGGCGTGGTAGTTGAGCTGCCGCTCGTAGGGGGTGCCGATAAAGTCGTAGTCGTGGGTACACGAGAGGGAGATGCCGTAAATCTCATCGCGATACTCCTCGGGGATGTCGCGCCCCAGGTTGCGGTTGAACAAGACGATGAAGAAACGGAGGAACTTGAGGTAGCGTTCCGAGGGGATGATTTCGCGAATCTGGTCGACGAACACCTTCTCCTGGTAGTGGAGCAGGTCGGCCGACATCCGTCCGATGGCTTCGCCCCGCTCGAAAGCGTCGCCTTTTACCTTCAGCTCCCATAGCCCGCTCCGGCTATGCCGCAGGTAGTTGTCGCCATACTGTCGCAGGCTGTCGGTCCATATCACTTCCGCCGTAGTGTGGACAGGCGTATAGCGCGGCGTACACATATCGGCCGAGAAGTAGAGGTAGGTCAGCCCGATAGTGGGCACCAACAGGAGTATAAGCAGGGCGATGCCTGTGTACTTGGCGATTCTTTTGACTCTTCTTTTATGCATTTCCTATTTTCTTTGCTAAGTACTCCCCGCCCACAAACTCGGCACAGGTAAGCAGGGCCGTCAACGTCACTCCCAACGCCCCATGGACGTTTAGGTTCTGCCCCGTGTGGAAGAGGTTGGGCAGCTTGCTGCGGGTGGATACAAAGCCAATCTGCGGACAGTGATAATCCTTGATAATGCCGTATGCCGACCCCTCTTCCGTACCGGTATAGTCGCGGTAGCTCAACGGCGTGCTGCTGTACATCTCCGCGATGTATGGCCCGAAGTCGACGCCCTGTCCTTTGAGGAAGTGGAGCAACTGCTCGGCTTTCCGGCGCTTGAAGGCTTGATAGCTTTCACCTCTTTGCTCGGGCAGGGTGTCTTTCCAGGCTGACAGCTCGTCGATGTACATAGGCGTAAGGATGGAGACGACGCTCGCATACTCGCTCTCTGTGGACGATGCCTGCATGGAAATCATGCAATGGGCAGTCCGCCCCATGCCCCGTTCCTTGTCGTACCATACCTCGTCGGCACCGTGCAGGTAGAGGTTCTGGTTGCGGTAGGGCAGGCTACGTTCCTTCATCACGAGGTAGAGCGTGAAGATGCCATAGGTGTTCTCCAACGAGTGGATGCGCGAGGTGTAGGCGTGCTTGATGCTGCGGCACTTGTCCAGGGTGTCCAGCGTACGACAGGGGTGCATGTCGGAGATGACAAACCGGCTTTCCAGCCGCTCCTCGCCGTCAACGAGGACTCCCTTTACCCGCTCCTCCTCCACGATGATACGGGTCACCTCGCTCCGGTTGCGCACCGTCCCTCCATGGGCACGGATGGTGCGGATAAGTTCCAGCGGCACCTGCATGCTCCCGTCCACGAAGCGGTAGGCCCCTTCGATGTAGGAATGGTTGATCATGGCATGTTCGTAGAACGACGACCTCTCCCTCAAACCTCCGTAGAGCAGGCCGGAGCCTGCCAACACGTTTTGCAGCGTGGGGTTGGCAGTGAGGTCGGCTATCAACCCGGCCGCCGGAGTGCAGAAGTAGTCTATCCCCCGTTGCGCGATGATGCCTTGTTTCAGGTGTTCCACACCGATGAGGTTGCCCACAGCCTGTAGCTGTTCGGCATATCGGCCGATGGCTTCCCGCTCTTGGGGGAAAGCCTGCGCAAGCGTGTCGACAAAGCGTGGATAGCCCATGGCGTAGTGATAGTCCGTCCCGTTGTAACGTATCTGGTCGAAGGCGTCCTCGTCCAGCCGCTGGAGGCGCAACTGATTCCAAATGCCGAAATAGTGGAAGCATTGGTTCAGCACTTGCCCTTCGTCGAGGCTCCCTACGTAATGGATGCCGGTATCAAGCAGATGCCCCTTCCGGCTGTAGGTCTGGAAACAGCCTCCGAACAGGGCATTCTTCTCCAGCACACAGACGTTGTATCCCTCCTTGCTGAGGATAGCTCCACATTCCAGGCCGCCCAGTCCGCTGCCAATGATGATGATGTCGTATTTACTACTCATGATGGGTCGTTCTCCTCTCTTCGGATGATATAAAAGGTGTTGGAGGTATATTTGTCGTTCGGCAGGGCCGTTACGCTCAGGCCGCAGGCTCCGACCATCTCTCTTAGCCGGCTTTCGGAGGTGAAGTGCAACGGCTCGGCAGTCCGGTTGAACCGGAAGACACGGGTGGAGAATAGCTCGGTGAGGCGTGTCAGGCGGTGCTTCTCCGTCTCTTCGGCGTTTCCGTCGCGTAGGATAATCAGGCCGTGGGGACGGAGGAGGGCGGCACATCTGCGCAACAGGGCGAACTGCCGCTCGTCGCTCAGGTAGTGGAGCATGTCGCTCAGGACAAAGACGTCGCTTTCCGGCAACGGATACTCCAACGCGTCGCCCTGCCTGAACTGCAAACGCTCCTGCCGCAACCACCCGTGCTGGGCGACGGCAATCTTTTGGGCATCGTAGTCGATACCCAGAATCTCCCGCCGTTCAGAGGTGAGCGCCAGCATGTAGCAGAGTGGTCCGTAGCCACACCCGATGTCGGTAATCCGCCCTTCGGCGGGAATCAGCTCATCGAACCGCCGGTAGTTGTGCTCCATGCGTACCTTGACACGGATATACCACTCCACGATGGGGCCTTTGTAGATGTAGTTCTGCACAAGGGCCTCGTGGTAGGCCGGGTTATCGGTCGTCGCATGGGCACGGTATATGCGTTCGTACTCCTGCCGCATGTAGGCGGCGATACGCTTGGTACGCTCTTGGTAGGTGTGACCGAAAGAGGGGTCGGTCACCAGTATGCGGGGCAGGATCTCTGCGTATATGATTCCTTTGCGGATGTTGAAAGGCTGTGCCTTGGCAATAATCTTATCGTTGCCATAGAGCACGATGGGGAGAATGTCGAGCCGCAGCTGCTCGGCTATGTAGAAGGCGCCCTTATGGAAACGTTTCATACGCCCGTTGAGGGTGCGGGTACCTTCGGGGAAGACGGCGATGGTATAGCCCTCTTTCACCTTCTCTCTCATGCGGTCTATGTAGTGCTCGTACCCCTCGTCAATACAATAGAAACCGGCATAGCGGATGATGGCACCAAAGAAAGGCGAACGCCACACCCAGTGGTTGGTGACCATCACCACCTTGGACGAAAGGGAGAGAAGCACCAAGATGTCGATAAACGACTGGTGGTTAGCAATGAGGATAGCCGGACGCTCGAACCGCTCGCCCGTGGGGTTCACTATCTCCTTTTGTATGTAGGTGCCCAGCACGAGGATGCCCTGGCAGGTGACACGTATCAGGCGGCATACCCATCGCTGCTTCCGCGACCGACGTACAGGAACGAGGTAGAGCAAGGCAATGAAGAGCCTCAACAGGAGGCAACCGATGAAGAAGAGCGAGAAGAGCAGGATGGTGCGCAGCAGGCCAATAGCCGTATAGGGCGGCAGCCCCTTCTCGGCGGGGCCGGAGATGAAGAGGCGGAAGATGAGCGGCTGGATGGTGTAGGCTACCAGTACGACGGCCCCCATGCCCAAGATGGAGATGAGGGAGATGGACTGCAAGGCCGGATGGCGGGCGAAGACCAACGTCCCCATGCCTACCACGGTGGTAAAGGCGGAAAAGAAGATGGCCGTCTTGTGCGAGTTCAGCACCGTCTGCCCCGTACGGTATTTGTTCTGCAACCCATCCATGATGAAGATGCTGAAGTCGTCGCCAATGCCAAAGATAAAGGTCGAGAGGATGATGTTGACAATGTTAAACTCAATGCCCAACATCCCCATCAGGCCCAAGATGATGACCCAGCTCACCAGCATCGGCAGGAAGCTGATGAGGGTCAGCTCAATGCGGCCGTACGAGACCCATAACGCCAGGAAGATAAGGATGGAGGAGAGGTAGAGTATCAGGTAAAAATCGTTGTTGATGGCCGACACCCACTTGTTGGTGAAGAAGGAGCGGTCGAAGATGACTACTTCCCGGTCCTTGGCGAAGTGACGGTAGACTTGCTCCTTATCCACCTCGTTGACACGTACCTGGCTGATGAGCATCGTGAGGGAGTCGGCCGAGCTTTGCCACTCTTCCAGCAACTTGCTGGACCCGGTATCGTAGTGATACAGGCCAAAGGGAGTGTCTAACCACTGGTAGAAGCGGTTAAAGCTGGCTGGGCGGAAATGGTTCTCGGCAGCGGCCGCCTCCACCTCTTGACTTACTTCCTTTCTCTTGGCATCGGTCCAATAGCTATTCCAACGCTGCAGACGCCTCTCTTGTTCCTCGGAGGGGATGAGGAACCGGGTGGCAGAGGCATAGCCTTTTATCCACCCCTTGGCTTTGAGGCTGTCCAGCGTCCGGTTGGTCCGGGCATAGGCCGCCGTCGCGCCTTGCATCTCTTTGCCCACGCTGACGAAGAGCACCGTCTTCTCGTGCGTACCCCATATTTCCATGAGCCGTTGCTCGGCCTGCCGCAGCTGTGGTGGGTCGTAGTTGAGGGCCATCATGTTATCGTTGAACCCTACCTTCTGCGAAGTAAAGAGGCAGACGAGGGTGAGCAAGAGAATACCTCCCACCAGCCATCGGTTCTTCTCGTAAGGGTAAGCGTTGCACTTCTCGATGAGCCGTAGCAGCCAACCTTGCTTGATGTTGGCCTGTGGCGTAAGGAAATGGGGCAGGTAGACGAGGCAGAAGAGGGTGGTGCCTATCAAGGTGAGGGAGGCAAACAGCCCGAAGTCCTTCAGTAGGTCGGAGCTGGTGAAGAGCAACCCCAGGAAAGCGCCGATAGTGGTAAAGCTACCGATGGTGAGCGGGTAAGTGAGTTCCTTGATGAGCTGCTGTATGGTGGTGACATGGTTCTGGTGCGCCAGGATATGGATGGAGTAGCTGATGGCAATGCCCAGCACGGCCGAGCCGGCACCTACGGCGATGGCCGAGATGCTTCCACGGATAAAGAAGATGATACAGAGGGCGAATAGTCCGCCAAACAACACCGGGGCGATGATGAGGGGGATGGAGCGCTTGCGCTTGAACACCAACGAGATGAAGGCAATGATGATGCAGAGGGCGATGGTAGAGGTGAGCAAAGTGTCCTTCTTGATTTGCCGCGCGTTGTACACGCTTACCGACGGGCCGCCGAAATACTCGATACGGAGCGCCGGATGCAAGCGCTCCAACTCTCGGATAGAGGTCTCTATCAGGGTGATTAGCTCGCCGTTCTTGCCCGTGCTGCCGGTGCCATACACCGGGGTGATGAAGAGGAGCAACGTGGAGCCGTCTTGCGCGAAGATATGGTTCTCGCGGATTTGATAATTCGCCTCTACCTGGAAATCCTGCAGGTGCTTCAACGCATTGCCGGCCAGCCCCAGCGGGTCGCGCAGGAGGTACTCCTTCATGGCCACACCAGCGGGGGAGAGCAATAGGTGATAGTCCTTCTGCAAGGCTTTACGGATGCCTTGGGAGGTGAGCAGGCTGTCGAACCGGGCGTAGTCGGCTTCGGTAAGGAAGAGAGGGAGGTGTTGGTAGACAAAGTCAGTAGCTTCGCCCACCAGGTTCTGGTCTACCTGGACAAGAATGTCCTTGATAAGCGTGCCTCCTGCCTTGGCAGTCAGCTCCTGCTGTAGTTGGTCGGCCGCCATTATCAAACTGTCGGTAGGGAGTACGGCGGTCGAGTCACGCGACAGGAGCATCACCGCTATTTTGTCTTTTACCTTGAGGTTGTCAAATACCTTAGCCGTATTCTGGGCGTTCGGCGTGTCGGGGAAGAAGCGGGTGACGTTCTCCTCAAACTTGACCTGTACAGCGAAGAAACCCATGAACAAGACACAACAGGCAAGAGACAAATAGAACAGTATCTGATGCCTCTCGAAGTAGTTGTACAACCGGATGAAGAACTGGGTCATATCTTTTTCTTTCTGCAAACGGTAAGCAGGAGAAATGCAATGACTCCCGCCGCAACGCTGCAAGCTGCCGCAAAGATAATACTTCCTACCAAATATTGTTCTATGACCGATTTCACATTTTCGAGAGAAAGCTCATTTAGCCGCAAACTGACGGGCTTGTCCAGCAAGAGGCAACCGGTAGCATAGCTGCCATAGAGCAGGAATGGCATCAGGGGTGGGATGCTGATGTTGGCCGCTACGATGGCAATGACCTTGTTGAGCCGTAGCAGGTGGGCTAGGAAGAGGGTGAGGAGCATCTGATAACCCCATACCGGCACGATGCCCATGAAAACGCCCAGCATGACGGCGGCGGTGATACGACGGTTGGACTCTGGCGACTGGGTGATGTGCTCGGCGAAGAACCGCTTGCCACGGCTCCACGTAAGCTTGCCGAGGAAGTGACGAGGCACTATCCACAACAGGGTGATAAGCACCAACACCGTATTGAGGAGGCTGATGCGGGTAAAGTCGCGGAAAGGCCTGAAGTGGGAGACACGCTCCTCCCGCGGGGGATAGTAGACGTGTACGGGAACGTTTCGCACCGGCGTGCCACTCCAAGCCGTGAACACAAGAGCTTCCAACTCAAACTCGTACTTGGCGGTGTAGTACCATCGGTCGAACCGCATCCGCTGCACCGGGTAGAGGCGATAGCCCGACTGTGTATCGGTCAGTCGGATGCCCGTTTCCAACTTGAACCAGAAGTTGGAGAAGCGGTTGGCGAAAGTGCTCTTGCCCGGCATATTGTCTGAGGTGAGGTTGCGGGCGCCCACCAGCAGAGCATCCGGCGTGGCTTCGATAGCCTCTACCAGTGTGGGTATATCGGCGGCGAAGTGCTGACCGTCGGAGTCGAGCGTGAGGGCATAGCGGAAGCCATGCTCCTTAGCGTAGCCGAGACCATGTTTCAGGGCTGCTCCCTTGCCTTCGTTAGTGGGGTGCGTAAGGACGCGGAGGCCTTCCTGCCGCTGGAGAATCTCCGCCGTATGGTCGGTGGAGCCATCGTTGACTACCAGGATGTCCGTGGCATAGCGGCGTACGTCGTCCAGCACGGTGGCAAGGGTCTGCCCGTTGTTGTAGCTGGGGAGGACGACCAGAATGCCCAACTCCCTTAACTTCTCGTGCCAAAAAGCGCTGTCGACAGGAATGCTCATCGTTGGACAGGGGTTAGTGTGGCTTTCAGTTTAAGGAAGCAGGTACCGCCTGCCACCCCTTCTGCCTTCAGCAGGAACAACCCCGCTTCCGTCCTTCGGCAATCCAAGGTAAAGGAGAGTTGGGGTGTCGCCTGCGGGTTGAGGGCAGAGAGAAACTTGCAAGAGGCTATCCGGGCATATTGCAGCGGTTGGGAGAGGAGGCCCTCCAAGCACTCCTTGAGAAGCTGTAACTGACACACGCCGGGCACTACCGGATGTCCGGGGAAATGTCCTTGATAAAGGGCGTGCGAGGGATTCAGCTCCAGGCGGAACATTGAGGTGTGGTCGTCTACCGCTTCGGTGGACAGGAGGGTATAGAAGTCTTTGAGTAGCATCATCAGTTCGTTAATTGGTCCAGACGGATAGTGAGGCGAATCCACGGATGGCGGAGGATGAGATGTTCGGCGGTATTGCTTCCGGCCGAGGTCCGATAGCCCTCCTTGCCGGGTAGGAACAGGCGCCTGAAGTCGGCCTCCAGCAACTTCAGCATCTTCTTCCTCCGCAGAGGTTCAACGCAGTTGTTTACCCGAAACTCCGCTCCTACGAAAGAGACATCGAACAGTGTCAACCCAAAGTAGGTCGACATCACGATGCGTATCTCACCGGCCGACATTCGGCGAGCCATCAGCAGGCCACTGAAGTGATGCTTCAGGAAGTCCAGCTGGAAGTTATACTTCTGCGAAGGCTGCCCCTCCGTCAGTGCGATGGGAAGAGGAGGGACATCCCCCTTCACCCCGCTACTGATACGTGGGGCACAGGAGACCAGCATTTGCGCCGCAAGGAGCAGGCATAAGGCTGCCCGGCTAACGAATCGCGAACTTCTCCCCATCCTTCAGCGAATTGAATCTCTTGTTGTAGAACTCATATTCAGTGTAGTCCGTCCCGGTCTCGTTGAGGCGTAGCTTGTAGACGGACATGTCTTTCTTGTCTATATAAATCTCCATCCCGGCGATGTATGCCAGCACCGCCTTGTTGAGGGGTTTTATCTTGACCAAGTAATAGCGGTTGTCTTCAAAGTAAGTGAGCCGGTAGCCGGCCGACATCCGGGACAGGTCGCCCACCATGCAGGCTGTGAACATGTCCTGCATCTGGTTCATCAGTTGGTTGCTGCTCAAGCCCATGATGTTTGTCTTGCCGTCGGACACTATCTTGAGTTGGCTGCCGTTGATGACGATGAGGTAGTCCATCGGGCGGAAGTACTCCATCCTGATCTTGTTGCTCCTTTGGTAGTAAAACTTCCCCTTGGAAGTCACCTTCTCGGCGAACACATCGACGTACTTCACCTGTGTAAAGTCACTTTCGATGGATTGCAACGTCTGCGCCTCATGGGCAAGGCGGCTTTCCAGCTCTCCGGGATTCGGCAGGACCTTCATCTCTTGTGCATAGACGCAGGCGGGAAGAAGTATAAAGGATGCCCACAAAAGGGCTTTGGCGATTGTATTCATTCTGCTACGGGTTGATTGAGCGGAACAACGGTATAGCCCCGTTGGTCCAGTATTTGAAATATCTCTTCCAGCAATTGGTCGCTACCGGGCAACCGGTCGTGCAGCAAGATGACCGCTCCCGGGCACAACCCCTTCCTGACTCGGTCGAGCACCTTCTGCCGGTTGCCGGTACAGGTATCCAGCGTACGGATGCTCCATCCTATCGGGCTGTATCCCAATTGGCGCACTGCCTTGGCAACAGTGGGATTGGTGACGCCAAACGGAGGGCGGAACAAGCGAACCGGTTGCGAAGTTACTCGTTCTATCTCGTTTTGGCAAGCTTGCAACTCTTTTTTCATGGTCGACAGCCGGTAGAACGGGAAGAAGGAAGAGTGCGTGTAAGAGTGGATGCCTACGAGGTGGCCGTCGGCAACCATCTGTCGAAGCAGCCCTTCGTTGCCCTTTATCTTGCTGCCGATGCAGAAGAAACAAGCGGGGGCGCCATGCGCCCTAAGGACCCTTAGCACTTGGGGAGTCTGGAGGGGATCCGGCCCGTCGTCGAAGGTGAGTATCACCTCCCTTTGACGTGTCCGTTTGCGACAAAAGTAACGGAGGTACAGCGTGGACTGTACATTGCAAGAGGCATGGATGAGCCATGAGAGGAAGGGTGCCAACAGGCAAAAGAGAGCAAGCAATTTCATACGCAATTTCTCATTAAGATAAACGAATGTTGATGGGCCGGATGGCTGTGGCGAATCAGCAGGCGCACAGGAGTATGGCACTGCCGCAACTCTTGCACACTCCTCCATACGGCATAGGCCGAGGCGGTGGGATACTCGCCACACTCAGCCTTAAACTCCCCGTCCGTGACCACTCGCCCGATGTCTGCCCGCCGCAAGCCGTTGCGGTCGAGGAAGAGCCGAACGCGGTCGTCCATCTCCTGAGGGGTGTGCTTCCCGCCAAAAGTCTCTATGGCCGAGATCTCCGCCAGCGCATGGGTTCCGGCCTCCCGGGTGAGTAGGAAGAAGTGCGCCCCCTCGCCCGCTTGAGCTCCTTTCAGCAAACCCATCCGTCTCTGGAGGAGGTAGCTGGTTTCCGTCATCTCGTCCATGCCGCCCACCAAGATGTTGTCGTTCCCTTCGGCCACCTGCATCATGGCATCTATCAAGGCGCTTTCGAAGCTAAGGCCCCGGTGTACGTAGGTCATGTTGTAGGCATGTATCTGGCGTATCAGGGCTATCTGCGCGCCGATGGTGTTGAAAGTGGACTGGATAAACGGGGTGGGATTCAGCAACTGCTCCTTGTTGGCGATTAGCGTCTCCAGGAACTTCTCGGTATCAGCCAGGCAACCCAGTCCGGTAGCGGTGATGATGCCACCCACCTGTTCGGAGGCGACATCGGCTATGCAGGCCAGCCCACACGCCACGCCCATCTTCACGATGCGGCTCATGCGCCGACGGAGGGTGGCATTGGTGATGAGGCTTTTGTAGTCCGGTTCGCAAGCGGGCAGCCAAGGCAGACCGTCGGGGTTCCCTTGCGGATGGATAGAGGCGGTATGTTGGATGTACACGGGTTGCATGGCTATGGTGTAAGAGGGGATTCGAGGAGTGCGGAGAAGAGGAGCGAGGAGTCGTTGCCTCCGAAGCCGAAAGCGTTGGAGAGCACGTGGTGGATGGAGGTCCCTTCGCGTAGTTGCGTGAGGGGCACCAACCCTGTCTCCGCGATGGGTGTCGTGAAGTTCAGGCTGGGATACATCACCCCTCGCTGGATGGCAAGGATGGAGTAGACCGCCTCAATGCCTTCCGACGCTCCCAGTGTATGACCTATAAAGGGCTTGACGGAGCTAAACGGCGGCACCTCTTCTCCAAAGATACGGCGGAGAGCCTTGCTCTCCGACAGGTCGTTGTCGGGGGTGCCCGTACCGTGTACGTTGATGTAGCTCACCTCGTGAGGCGCTACTCCGGCCATACGGAGCGCCTCGCCCATGGAGCGCCAGGCACCATCGCCGTCGGGCGAGCTGCCGGTCTGGTGATAGGCTTCGTTTACGTTGGCATAACCGCTCAGCTCGCAGTAGGGTGTCCGCCGCAATGTAGAGGCCGCCTGTAGCACCACGTAGCCGGCTCCCTCTCCCAAGTTCAGCCCGGCACGACTATTGTCGAAGGGCCGGCAATGGGCACGGTCGAGAATCATCAGCGAATGGAAGCCGTTGAGCGTGAAGCGGCAAAGGGCATCCGTGCCTCCGGCGATGGCTACATCCAGCACACCCTGCCTGACGAGGCGTGCCCCCAGTATGATGGCATTGGCAGCCGAGGAGCAGGCGGTGCTGATGGTGGTCACATAATGAGTCGTCCCCAGATAGGCCGCCATCTGCTCGGTAGAGGCACCGCAGTCGTGCGAGGCCACTTGGCGCAACCGTCCTTTCCGGTGGTCTTCCCGAAACGTCTCATAGAAACGTTCGCTCAAGTCCATCCCCCCTACGGAGGTTGCCGAGAGGAGGCCGATACGCAGGGAGGAAGGGTCCACAGATGCGTCGCGCAACGCCTCCGCACCCGCCATCATGCCCAGCAAGGCCGTGCGCGAGAAGGTACGTCCCGCCGAGAGCGACAGTCGTTGTTTCAACGCGGCATTGCTCAGCTTCACCTCGGACACGGGCACATCAAGGGTGGTGGGGAAAAGGGTCACCTTCCCCATCCCATGCCTTCCCTGTCGCAAGGCCTCCATGTTCTCCTCCACACCGATGCCGATGCCGGAGACCACCCCCACTCCACTGACGTAAACGCGCATCTGTCAGGCCGGTTTGTGTGCGAGGATGTAGTCGGCCAAGCTGCGAATGGAGTAGAATATCTGCTTCCCCTCGTTCGGCTTCTCTATCTTGATGCCGTATTCGCGCTCCAGAATCAAGATGATTTCGAGTGCGTCGATGGAGTCGAGGCCCAGACCTTCGTCACCGAACAGGGGGGCTTCGTCGGCTATCTCTGCCGGGGTGACCTCTTCCAAGTTCAGCGCCTCAATCAGTTGCTCTTTCAGTTTGTCTCTCAACTCTCTTTCTGTCTGTTGGGTTGATTCATTCATGGGTGTTGGCATATTAATGTTTTAAATGTAGCGTAATAATGTTCCTTATATAGTTCGCACCAACCTACGATGCAGCAGCTTAGCTTCTGCTTCGCCATGACGATGCGTGCATACTCGTCCATCTGGCGCTCGTCGTACTCCCGGCTCACGAAGAAGGTGTTCTCGCCCTGTATCTTGTGGCGGATGCAAATCTCGCCCAGCACCACGTTGGGGAGGGTGTAGACGAAGAGTGCCGGGCTGGCGGCGTGGTCGCCCTCCTGGCTGATGAGCGCCTGCTGCTTGCTGTCGGTATCCAGCGAGGCAGAGGCATTGGCCAGTAGGATGCCTATCTTCTCGGGTGGGAAGGAAAGGCCTTGTAGCAGCTGTTCGGCCGCTACGTACCCCAATTTGCAGAGGTCGTCCATCTTGTAAAACTTCGGGTTGCTACCTCCCTGCTCCTTGTAGGCCGTACGGATAAACGTGTGGAAGTCCTGGTCCGACTCGAGGGTGACGCGCTTGTCCGTCCGCACCGCTATCGCCGCTTCCGGGCGGATGGGGTGCGAATAGGCAGGCAGCGAGAGCACCACGGCGGCGTTGCATCCCCCGAAGCCGGAGGCTGTCTTGACGCAACAGCGCATGGGGAGCCGTTGGTGGAGGGAGCTGACGTGTATGGGCATCGGCACGCCTAAGCGCTCAAAGCCGAGGGTGCCGTAGAGTATCCCACTCCTCAGCTGTTCGGCACAGAGGATGGTCTCAATGATACCCGAAGCCCCCAAGGTATGGCCCAGATAGGACTTGAGGCTGTTGACGGGAACGTCCGCCAAGCCGGTCAGATGGAGCGCTTTCGACTCCATCTCGTCGTTGTACACCGTGGCTGTGCCATGGGCGTTGACGAAGCTGACCCCGTCGGGAGTCACCCCCGCCTCGTCCAAGGCTTGATGGATGGCCAGCGCCAGTCCGTCGCCTGTGCGCGAAGGGCCGGTGATGTGGTTGGCGTCATTGCTGATGGCGCCGCCGGCAAGGACAATGCCATCGGCACCCTCCTTAGCTTCCAGCACGATGGCGCCGCAGGCCTCACCCAGGCTCAGGCCGTCGCGCCGACTGTCGTAAGGGCGGCAACGTTCGGCGCTGACCGAGCGGAGCGAATGGAAGCCGCTGGTGATAAAGTGCGAGAGCACATCGCCTCCGGCCACAACCACCTGCCGGTAGCGCCCGCTCTCTATCCAGCGCTTGGCTACGATGAGTGCCGACAGCCCGGAGATGCAGGCGTTGGAGATGACCTCCACCCGGTTGGCCGCCCCGAAGTGATGCCCAACGCGTTCGGCCATCTTCCACAGGTAGGCGGGAGAGTCGGCAGCAAGGAGGGACGAAGTGGCCAGCAGGTCGACGTTGCCTTTCGTGGTGGATAGCAGCAGGGCACAGTCGGCCTGCTGCAGGTCTGCGCCCGAATGTTCG
The DNA here is from genome assembly GCA_031261805.1 of Mediterranea sp. (in: CFB group bacteria). Classification (GTDB taxonomy): domain Bacteria; phylum Bacteroidota; class Bacteroidia; order Bacteroidales; family Bacteroidaceae; genus Bacteroides. Next base: position 9,949 of record JAISIX010000195.1, on the reverse strand, counting down.
AGTACCTCTTGTATGCAGAGGATAAAGAGCTGTTCCAGGCGGGTGTACCCCGTGAGCCGGCTCTCCTCGACCCGCCGCTTGAGCAAGACCGGGTCTATGAGGGCGGCGAGCATCGGCTCGTCGGAGACTCGTCCGGCGGGTTGTGGCACGATTCCGCTTTGGTAGGCTTGGATGGCGGCCACGTGCCGCTCCACCCCAAAGCCCAGCGAGCTGATGAGCGAGCAGCTTGTCAGATGGATGTTCAACGGATGTTCCATCGCTCTTTCCATTCGGCGTAAAAGGGTGGGTTCAGCAGCTGTAGCTCTCGCTCTTTGTCGAGAAATACCTGCACGGTGCTTCCGGTGGCTACCACGCTCTGGTCGGAGGCTCGGTAGATGACGTACTCAAACTGTACCTTGGCGGCTTCGCAGGCGATGTAGCGTGTCTCCACGATGGCCTCCTCGCCCACGGTGAGCGGCCGTTTGAACTGGCATTGCAGATCGACCAGCGGAGCCAGGTAGCCATGGTGGTAGATGCTCATGTAGTCCAGCCCATACTGCTTGCCGAAGGCTTCCCGCCCATCCTCGAAGTAGCGCACGTACTCGCCGTGCCACACTATCTGCATGGAGTCTACCTCGCTGAAGCGCACCTTGAAGGTGGTCCGGTTGGTCAGCGCGGCGGGGTGTTGACTTGTATTCCGTTTCATTCTTTCTTGATAAATATCTTCATTTGGCAGTCGGCTATCGGGTGGCCGCCAGCCTCCACTTGCGCACTCACCAGCGTTATGTCGCCCACCTCTTGCACCACGGTGAGCGTGGTGAGCAACTCTTCTCCCACCTTGGGGAGGGCATGGAGGCTGAACTTGTCCACCGAGCCGATGAAACCCAGTGGCGGCTCTTCCCCCCTCGTAGCATAGAGGTAGCCTATGCGGGCGGCGGCCGACTGGGCGATGTGTTCTATCAGGCCGCTCTCCTGCAGGAAGCCGGCTTGGCAAAAGAGGTTGCCGGTCGCGACGGTCAGTCCCGACCACGAACGGGTTCCTTCCACACCGAAGAACTTGTCGACCATCACCATCGGTGGCCGCTGCGGTATCAGGCGGAGAATGCCGTCGTCATATATTATAGGTACTCTATCCATCTTCTTAACTTAAAAACTCATGGAGCCTCTTCCAACCTTGGAGTGCCACCCTCTTCAACCTTGGAGTGCCACCCTCTTCCAACCTTGGAGTGCCACCCTCTTCAACCTTGAAGTGCCTCCCTCTTCAACCCTGAAGGGACCCCCTCTTCTAACCTTGGAGTGGCCCCCTCTTCAACCCTGCAGGTGAAGATGCTGTGTCCCATGCCCAGGTGGTCGTCTATTTTTTCAATCTTCAGCCCGGCAGCTTCGACGCAACGCTTCATGTCGTCGGAGTGGTACATCTTGCTGTTGCCGTTGGCCATGGCCGTGAAGTAGAGACTGATTTGCGTGAGGCAGTAGGCGGCGGTGTCGTACTTCTGCCTGTCCCAAAAGGTCTCCATGATGTAGAGCCGGCTGTGGCTGGCCATGCTGCGTGCCGCCCGGGTGAGGATGCTGGTCACCTCGGCCTCGGAGAAGCAATCGAGGAACTGACTCATCCAGAGGGCGTCGAAGCCGGTGGGGAAGGCGGTGTCGGCATCGAGCAAGTTGGCGGCATGGCCGTGTATGCGTGAGGCTTCCGGCACGTTGGCTGTTTGCTCCCGCATCAGCTCCAACTGCTGGGGCAGATCCAAGATGGTGACCTCTACCGTGGGGTCGAACTGCACGCAGCGGGTGGCCCAACGTCCGGTGTTGCCGCCCACGTCGAGCAACGTGCGGGGATGGTGGGCGAAGACGATGGGCAGTGCCTCGTCGAACGAACAGTCCGAATAGTAATGGTCGAAGCCGAACCAGCTCTTCTGCACCTGCTCCGGCAGGCTCGACAGCCCTTCGTAGATGGTACTCCAGTCGCCGAACACCTTTAGCCCGGCAGGCGTACCTTGCTTCAGAGCCTCTTCGAGATAGAAGAGACCTTGGTAGTTCACGTCGTGGTTGAAGGCCATGTTGACCTGTGCCATCCGGTCGTTGAGCAAGAACCACCCCGCCTTGGCCAGCAGGTAACGATGGTCGCGTAGCAGCACCGTGCCAATGGTGAGCGAGGACTCCAGTAACACTTGCGCGGCGTAGGGCGACAGGCCGCACGTAGCGCTTATCTCCTCCTGCGTGCAACCGCCGGGCTTGTCGGCAAGGAGCTGCAGGATGCCAAACTTGAGCATCAGGCGCGAGACCTGAAACACGACGGGGCCGAAGGCTATCTCTTGTGCCAGCCGTTGGGCGGCGGCGGCCGTCATGGACTCTTTCTCATAGCTGTGCTGTTTCATTTTCTTCTTTCTGTTTTTACGTTGTCAGTAGGCAGGGCGGAAGCCGGCTCCCAAAATGGGTAGTAATTGAACCATTGCTCCGGGTAACGCCGCAGGATGCCCTCCAGCACGGTGGTATATTGTTTCAGCAGGGTGGCTTCCACCTTCTCACCGGGCGTTCGCCTCACCGGCTTGGCCACGATGAAGTGGAACCGGTACGTGCGCCCCGGCTCGCGCATGGCGAAGTAGAAGACCACTGGCACCTTCATGCGTGTGGCAACCAGGAAAGGGCCTGCGGGGAAGAGTGCCTCCTGCCCCAAGAAGGGGGTGCGCAGCGTTCGTTCGCCCGGGAGGTAACGGTCGCCCTGAAAACAGACGTACTCCTTCCGCTCCAGCGCCTCGGCTATGCGGAACACGTGCGTGAGACCGTCGTCGTTGATGGGGATGACGTGGTACGCCCCGCCTTGCCCGTTCTTGGCCAGCATCTCTTTGATGCGGCGATGCTCGGCGTCGTACATCACGATGTGTATCTTCTTGCCGTACTCGTCGAAGAAGGGGGCGCCGACCTCCCAATTGCCCACGTGGGCGCCAATCAGAATCGCGCCTTGTCCGGCGTTGAGCAGTTGCAGGAACTCGGGGTATGCCTCGAACTCAAACTTGTAGCGGGCGGCTTGTCCGCCCGTGATGGCCACTTTGTCGATAAGCACCTGCCCCAGCCGGTAATAGTTGAGTAGCAGCAAGGCAACCGACCGACGGCGGCTCCGTTTCAGGATATGCCGGGCGTAGAGCCAAGTGCTGCGGGTTGCCTTGGGGGCGAAGGGGATGAAGTAGAGCACCACCAGACGCAGGAAGCAGTAGGCCACGGGAATGCCCAGATACTTGATCAGCAGGATGAAGAAAAAGTATCCGAATGTCCCTCCCCGGGTTTGTCCTTTCCACGTCGGCATGGCTGTTCTCTGTTAGGCTGCTTTTGTACGGGTGATGACGAGGTCGTAGAAATCTTGGAAGGTCTTGATGCCGACAAAGTCCTGTCCGGTCATGTTGAAGCCGAAGTTCTTCTCTACCAGCACTACCATATCTACCAAGTCGAGGCTGTCCAGTTCGAGGGTTTCCATCAAGGGGGCATCCGGCTGGATGGTTTCGATGTCCACTTCAAACTCTTCGGCCAGGGTCGTTCTAATCTTTTCTATAATCTCTTCGTTTGTCATATCGGGGTCTTTAATTGGAATGGTTACTTAAACTTAGTTACTATCAGCGTGGAGTTGGTCCCTCCAAACCCAAAGGAGTTGGAGAGGAAGGTGTCGAACTCCGTATCGATGCGCCGAGTGGGGATGTTGAGGAGCGCCGAAGCCTCGTCGGGTTCCTCGAAGTTGATGTTGGGGGCTATAAAGCCGTTGTTCATCATCAGCGTGGAGTAGACCACCTCGCTGGCTCCCGCCATCCACATCTCGTGCCCTGTCAGGGCCTTGGTGGAGGCCACGTAGGGGTGCAGCCCGTCGAACACGGCAGCGATGGCTTTCGCTTCGTTCTGGTCGCCTACGGGGGTGGAGGTGGCGTGCGCATTGATATAGGCTATCTGCTCCAGTGGGATGCCGGCATCGCGGATGGCCATCCGCAGCGAACGTTCCGGCCCTTCTACGTTGGGCACGGAGATATGCTCGCCATTGGAGGAGAAGCCGTAGCCTATGACCTCGCCCAGGATGGGCGCTCCCCTGCGCATGGCCGACTCGTAGCTCTCGAGTATCACGCTGGCCGCCCCTCCGCTGGGCACCAGCCCGTCGCGCCTCCTGTCGAAAGGCTTGGAGGCTTTGGTGGGGTCGTCCTCTTGCTTGGAGAAGGCCCCCAGCCCGTCGAAGCTCCCCACGGCGTAAGCGTTCACCTCTTGGGCGCCACCGCAGAGGATGCACTCCTGCAGGCCCGACCGGATGAGCAGATAGCCCATGCCGATAGCATGAGAGCCGCTGGCGCAGGCACCCGAGATGGTGAAGTTGATTCCTTTCAGCTTGAAGATGACGGAGAGGTTCATGGTCACCGTGGAGTTCATCGACTGGAAGATGGAGCCTGACCCCACCAACGTGGTGTTGCGTTTCTCGCGGATGATGTCCACCGCGTTGATGACCGGGGCGGCACTGCTGTCGTTGCCATAGAGGATGCCTACTTCGTTCTGCTCGAGAAACGTCTCGTCGATTCCGGCCTGGCGGAAGGCTTCCACAGAAGCCAAGTAAGCATATTCGCCCTGCTCGGGTAGGCTGTGGCGTTTGCGTCGGTCGAGCATCCCTTTCAGGTTGGGGCGCTCCAGGAGGCCTGTCAGCGCGGAGGAGTAACCCAACTCTTTCCGTACGGGGTCGATGCCGATGCCCGACTTGCCTTGGTACAATGCTTCTTTTACTTCATCTTGGTTCTTGCCGATGCAGGAATAAATCCCCATGCCTGTAATCACCACTCTATTCATCTTTTCTATTGCTATCTTTTGGCTGTTTCGTTTTACTTAGGTGTACAGTCCGCCGTTGATGGACACCACCTCGCCCGTGATGTAGGACGCGGACGGTGAGGCCAGGAAAGCCACCAGGTCGGCCACCTCCTCGGGAGTCCCAAAGCGTCCGGCAGGGATGTGTTTCTTCCATTCGCCCTCATCGATGCCATCGGTCATGTCGGTATGTATGAACCCAGGTGCCACGGCGTTGACGGTCACCTTCTTCTTGGCCACCTCTTGCGCCAAGGCTTTGGTGGCAGCAATCACGCCTCCCTTGGCGGCGGAGTAGTTGGCCTGCCCCGGCATACCCTGTATGCCCGAGAGGGAGACGATGTTGACTATACGCCCGTAACGCTTTACCAACATATTCTTCAGCAGGGGCTGAGTCACGTTGAAGAAACCGTTCAGGCTGATGTCGAGCACGTGGCTCCACTCCTGGCGGGTCATCCATAGCATCAAGTTGTCCTGGCGGATGCCGGCATTGTTCACCAGCACCTCTATGTACGCTTCCGGATGGCGGGCGTTCCAGCTGTCGAGGGCCACGCCGACGGCAACAGGGTCGGTCACGTCAAACTTCATCAACTCGCCGTCGCTTCCCGCCTCCCGCACAAGTCGCAGGGTCTGTTCGGCTTCCGTATCGTTGCGTTGGTAATTGATAAGGAGGAAGTAGCCCATCTCGGCCAGCTTGCGGCAGACGGCACGGCCGATGCCACGGCTTCCTCCGGTCACTAATGCGTATCTCATTGCTTCAGGTAAGTAATCATTGCTTCTATCTCCTTGTACTTAGGAGTGTCGTTGGTGAATACCGGGAAGAACGCACGAATCTCGTCGTACACCTTACGGCTCGAAGGACTCAGTTGCTCTTGTATCTTCAGGTAGTCGACGGCCTGCACGATGGCCATGAACTGGATGGCTATCACTTGGAAGGCGTTGTCGACCACGTGCTTGGCCAGCAGGGCCGAGTTGGTGCCCATGCTGACAATGTCTTGGTTGTCGTTGTTGTTGGGGATGCTGTGCACGTACATCGGCATGGAGAGTGTCTGGCACTCGGCCGTGGTAGAGGTGGCGGTGAACTGTGAGGCCTGCAAGCCGTAGTTCAGCCCCAGCACGCCCAGGTTGACGAAAGGTGGCAAGATGCCGTTGATGCGGTCGTGGAAGAGGTAGTTGAGCTGTCGCTCGGAGAGCATGGCCAGCTTGGTGATGGCTATCTTCAGCTTGTCCATCTCGAAGGAGACGTAGTCGCCATGGAAGTTGCCTCCATGGTAGACGTTCCGGGTCACGGGGTCAACAATCGGGTTGTCGCAGGCCGAATTGATTTCGTTGATAAGCACCTCTTCGGCATTCGCCAGCTCGTCGTACACCGGGCCAAGCACTTGCGGCACGCAACGCAGCGAGTAGTAAGGTTGCACCTTATGCTCGAACACCGCCTCCCGATGCACTTGGTTGTACAGCTCGTTCTCGCGCTGCCGCACACATCGGCTGCCGGCCACCCACTCCCGCATCAGGCGGGCTACTTCCCGCTGTCCTTTGTGGAGCTTGGCTTCGTTGAGCGCTTCGGACATGAAGTCGTCGTACGACGAAGCTATCTCATTCGTCATCACCGAGGCGACCACCGACCAATGGAGCAGCTTGCGGGCATAGAGCAGGTTGACAATGCCGATGCCCGTCATCACGGAGGTGCCGTTGGTCACCGACAAGCCCTCGCGGATATGGATGCCGAACGGCTTCAAGTCGTTCTCCCGTAGCACATCGGCCGCGTTGCGCAGCTCTCCGTGGTAGAACACTTCGCCCTCGCCAATCAGGGTGAGAGCGATGTGCGCCAGCTGCACCAAGTCGCCACTGGCGCCCACGCTGCCGTGCTCCGGCACCAACGGACAGATGCCGCGGTTGATGAATGCGCACAGCAACTGCACCAGCTCGGGATGAACGCCCGACTTGGCTTGCAGGAAAGTATATAGACGTGCCACCATAGCGGCTTTGACGTAGAGTGGGGGCAGTGGACGACCCGCGCCGGTAGAGTGGCTGCGGATGATGTTGTACTGGAGGTCAATGAGCGATTGATCTTCGATGCGGTATTGCGCCATCGGCCCAAAGCCGGTATTGATACCATATATCACTTTCTCGCGCGAGAAATCCTGCAAGAAGCGGAAACACTGCCCCACCTCCTCAAGGGTTTCTTGGGAGACTTCCAGTTCTTCATCTTTGAACAACAGACGATTGAGGTTCTCTAAGCTGATTTTCCTACCGGTTATCATGACCACCTTAACTTACATTATTATTTGAGGGGCAAAAGTAATCAAATTCCGTCAGATAGCGGGCAGAAAGCTCCTAAATTCTTATTCCACTATCCGGGTGATAGTGCTTAGCCAACCCCGTGTTCGGAGTTTAATATCCCCGTGTTTGGGGTTAACCACCCGGGTGGTCAAGCTTAACCACGAGGGTGACCAAGCTTAGCCACCCGGGTGGTTAAGCTTGGTCACCCGGGTGGCACATTGCGAACGCCCCGTCAATGGGATGGAAAGTATGGGCAGATAGGCTTCAAAACGCCTGTGAATGGAAGTCCTATCTACACGTGGATTGGGAGGGGGCTACTCGAAGCTCGTGAACAACCGGTAGCTGTTGGCCGGGATGGTCAGCGTCTGGGGTGAAGTGATGTCTATCGCCACGTCGCTGGCGGTAAACTCGTACCACGTGCCCGACGAGGGGAACTCCACGCTGGACGTGATGGGGGCGTTGGTGAAGTTGCCTACCACCACCAGCTTCTGTCCGTCCACAGTCTCGAGGGTGATGAAACGGCCACCGTCCCAATCGCTATCGCCCACCTTCCAGCTCTTGAACGCCTCCTGGCCGAAGAGTCTCGGGTGCGAGGCACGCAAGGCCATCAGCCTGCTGTAGGTGGTATAAAGTCCTTTGCGATAGGTGTCGTCGAAGTAATCCCAGCGGATGGGCTTGCGCGCGGTGCGGTAGGTACCATCCTCCGAATCGGCGGGTGCGACACCATTCGGATCGCTGTTGATGGAGTAGTCGTAGCCCAGTTCGCCAAACTGCCACACCATCTTGGGACCACTCACGGTGAAGAAGAAGGCGGCGTTGGCTTCCAGCTGCGACATGCGGGTCTTGAGGTCGCCCAGCAGCAGGTCGCCGTGGCCCCACGTCTTCTGTTTGTAGGCGCAACGTTCCTCGTCGTGGCTCTCCATATAGCCTACCCACGCCCCTTCGGGCATGTCGGTGCCCCAAGTGGTGAGGGCAGTGAAGGCGGAGTTCTCTTTCCAACCCATAGCCGTCTGGCAATAGGCATTGTTGAGGTTGCGCCACATCAGGATGCCTTTCTCTCCGTAGGCTTTCTCTTCCCGTTGCTCGGCAAAGAGTTCGAGAATCACCACGGCGTTGGGGTTAGCCTCGGTTACTGCGTTGGCATAGTCGGAGAGGATGTCGACGCGGCTCTGGTCGTAGTTGCCGGCGGTGGACTCATTGCTGGACTGCTGGGTGAAGCCTTTGGCCATGTCGAAGCGGAAGCCGTCCACCTTGTACTCCCGGAGCAGGTACTGGAGGTTACGCTTGACGAAGGCGCGCACCAAGGGCGACTCATGGTTGAAGTCGCAGTAGACGCTGTAGGGATGGGGTGCGTCGACGTTGAACCAAGGGTTCTCGGCGGCGGGTTTATTGGCAGTAGCGTTCCAGTAGAGTTTGGCGAGGGGGTTGTTGCCCGTGGCATGGTTGTACACCACGTCGAGGATGACCGCCATGCCCCGTTGGTGGCAGGCGTCGACAAACTGCTTGTACATCGTTGGTGTGCCGTACGCCTTGTCCATGGCGAAGTAGAAGCAGGGGTTGTATCCCCAGCTGTCGTTGCCGTCGAACTCCTGCACGGGCATCAGTTCGATAGCGTTCACGCCCAAGGTCTGGAGGTAGTCGAGCTTGGCCATCGCCCCGGTGAGGTCGCCTGTGGAGGTGAAGTCGCGCAGCAACAGCTCGTAGATGAGCAGGTTGTGTTTGTCCGCCACTTGGAAGTCGTTCACCTTCCAGGTATAGCTCTCCTTCTGGATGCGGAAGGTGGAGACGATGCCCACGCCCTTAGCCGGGTAGGCGGTGGGGTTGGGGTAGTCGGCAGCGGGAATCTGCGGGTCGTTGTCGGGGTCGAGAATCTTCTCGCTGTAGGGGTCGGCCAGACGAATAGCACCCTCTTTCTTCGTTCCTATATAGTACTGGAAGGCGTACTCGCGGGAGGCAGTGAGGCCGGTGAGGGTGATCCACCAGCATCCGGCGTTGTTGTCGCGATACATGCGGCTCTTATCGTCGTCGGTCAACGTCCAGTTGTTGAAGTCGCCCATGGCGTAGGCGTAGTCCTTATGGCCTCCGTTCTTGTCCTGGTCGCGTAGCACAAGGGTCACGGTAGTGGGGTCGACAATGTTGATACCATCCGTCACGCCTGCGGGTAGCGCCTTTTCTACCGCTGGTCCAGGCTGGAAGGCGGTGTACTTTTTGTCGGTCACCGTCACAAAGGAGTCGTCGGTTAGTCCCTTCTTCGTGCCGTCGGAGCTACGGACCACGATGCCGAGCTGGTCGATAGCTGTATCGCCCGAGCCAAACCACTGGCGGAGGGAGGGCGACAGGAGGATGCTCCATACGTTGTTCTCGAGCCGGGTCATCTTGCATTTGGCGAGGTTGGTGGCCCAGCTGGCTGGGACGTACATCCACGTGCCGTCCACAATGACGCCGGGGTGTATGTACACATCGCCCGTGTAGCCGTAGAGGGCCGACGAGGCGGCAGCCTTGAAGGTGATACGCAAGGTATCGTCGGCATCGGGTTTGGCCGGGGCGTAGTTCAGCCCGTCCACCAGCGCCGCGGGAGGTGTGGGAAGGGGGACAATCTCGAAGTCGTCGTCTTTGGAGCAGGCGAGGAGGGCGAGAAGGAGGGAAGATAGATAGATGAGTTTCACGCTTTTCATTGTATGGATGGTTTTAGAATGTTGTGAAAGAAAGGGAGAGCCACCCTTTTCTCATACGGGTGGCTCTCCCTATTCGTTGTTGTTACTGTATGCTGCCCGTTCCGTCAGCGAAGTTGAGCGATACCGTCTGTCCGGTAGTACCCAGCACTTCAGCTTGGTCACCACCGTTTCCGCGGTAGACAATCTGTCCGCCG
>JAISIX010000178.1 GCA_031261805.1 Mediterranea sp. (in: CFB group bacteria) | reverse complement strand
ACCAACGAGATTCCCGATAACGCCACCGCCCCCGGCCTGAACGAGGCGCGCCAGATGCTGAAGATAAACCAGATGAGTCAGACGGAGCAACGAGCCTACTGGCGGCACGTGGACAACGTGAACCTGCTGGCATCCAACGTCTACACCGAACGGGAAGAGGGACGATGGGAAGGACGGCTGGAAGGATTGGCGGAAGGGCGCGAAGAAGGACGATTGGAAGGCCGATTGGAGGGTAAAGCAGAAGCCTTGGAGGAAAGCAAAGCGCAAATAATAGCCAATGCACTCAAGGCCAAGGAACAAGGCATTCCCAACGAGACCATCGCACTCATTACAGGACTTTCGCAGGAGGAGGTAGAAGGATTATAGTCCGTGAATTGGAAACGATGGACATACATTACGAGAACCTGAACGGAAAGGTGCTAGCCTCAGCCCCAAAGAAGTTATGAAAGATTTCGCTGCCATTGATTTTGAGATAGCCAACCCTCAACGCACCAGCGTATGCAGCGTAGGCGTAGTAGTTGTCCGCGATGGTATCATCGCAGACAACTACTACAGTCTTATCCGCCCCGAACCGGGATGGTACCTGTGGCGCTTCACCCAGATACACGGGCTGACGGAAAGAGACACCGCCCAAGCCCCCATCTTCCCTAATGTATGGAAAGAGATAGAACCGAAGATAGCCGGTCTTCCACTGGTGGCGCACAACAGCCCCTTCGACGAGGGTTGCCTCAAGGCCGTCTTCCGCATGTACCAGATGGACTATCCCGACTACCAGTTCTATTGCACCTGCCGCGCCGCCCGTAGGGTGTTCGGGCGGTCGCTCCCTAACCACCAACTACAAACGGTAGCCGCCCGTTGCGGATACGACTTGAAGACGCACCACAACGCACTGGCCGACGCGGAAGCTTGCGCCTGGATTGCGAGAGAGATACTATAGCTGTGTGTAAGTTATGAGATTGACCTAAAACGGACATAGTCTGAACAGATTGTGACATGTCGATTCAATGATTTCCCCTATTTTTGCCTGTCTAAATAAGATATGAAACCCTATAACTCCACCTTATTATTATGAGAAAGAAAGCATCCCTCCTTTTGTTAGGCTATGCCCTACTTCTATTGACCGCTTGCGCCAAGAGCGACGGCGCCGAAGCCAACGTAACACCACCCACCCCCACCAGCTACCACAACCCCGTGGTGGACTACAGCCTACCCGACCCCTCGGTGATTAAAGCCGACGACGGCTACTTTTACCTCTACGCCACCGAGGACATCCGCAACCTGCCCATCCACCGCAGCAAGGACTTGGTGCACTGGCAGTACGTGGGCACGGCCTTCACCGACCAGACACGCCCCACCTTCGAGCCACATGGCGGCCTCTGGGCACCCGACATCAACAAGATAGGTTCGCAATACGTGCTCTACTACGCCATGTCGGTGTGGGGCGGCGAGCAGACCTGCGGCATAGGACGCGCCGTGGCCGACAGTCCGCAAGGTCCCTTCACCGACCGAGGCATGCTCTTCCGCAGCAACGAGATAGGGGTGCAGAACTCCATCGACCCGTGCTACGTGGAGGCCAACGGCAAGCACTACCTCTTCTGGGGTAGCTTCCGGGGCATCTATGCCATCGAACTCACGCCCGACGGCCTCAACCTGCGCGAGGGTGCCGTGCCGCAACGCATCGCCGGCACAGCCTACGAAGGCGTCTACGTTCATCATCGCGACGGGTATTACTATCTGTTCGCCTCCACCGGCACCTGCTGCGAAGGGCTGAAGAGCACCTATACCACGGTAGTGGGACGCTCGAAAGACGTGCTCGGCCCCTACCTCGACAAGCAGGGACAATCCATGGCCGACAACCACCACGAGGTGCTGATACATAAGAATGGCTCCTTTGTGGGCACCGGCCACGACTCGGAGATTATGACCGACGACGCCGGCCAGGACTGGATACTCTACCACGCCTACAAGGCTGCCGACCCCGATGCCGGTCGCGTGCTGCTACTCGACCGCGTGGAGTGGAAAGACGGATGGCCCACCGTGGCCACGCAGTCGCCCGCCGTAGGCAACACGGCAGGCCCGGAGTTCTATCCCTCCGCCACCCTCACCCTCAAGGTGCCCGGCAACCCCGCACACGCCTATCCGCTCGCCTACAAGCCGAAAGGGAAAAACACCTGGAGCCTGGAGGGCGCGGAACCGCTGCCCGTCAGCATCATCCGCCACGAGCAAGCCACACCGACCGGCCGACGCATCGAGGTAAAGCTTACCGCCACAGCCGACGTCTACCTGAACTACGGCGAGCAGCAAGCCACCGGATTCCGCCATGCCGACAGCCAGTTCTTCATGCCTGGCTTCTGGTATCGCCGCAACCTACGCTCGCCGCAAAGCGCGCCTTCCTTCCACACCTCGGATAGCTGGCTGGTACGCGAAGACCGACTGAGCACCCCTCTCACCGCCGCCTTCGACAGCGTGAGTGGCCGCTCCCTCTCCATTCTTCGCATCCAACCTGCCACGGGAGGCACTGACGCCCTCACCACGCACAGAGCGGGCGAGGTCATCCTCTCGGGACGTAGCACCATCGGCTATACCGGCTTCGAGAACGTAGGTGGGCAGACGGTGCTCTCCTTCGGCTTCCCCTACCGCGAGGCACCCCGCACTTACCTCCGCAAGCTCACCCTCGCTCCCGAGGTCGAGGCGTTTCAGAAACTGTCCAAGGGTGAGAGCCTCACCCTTACCTGGGAGCTGTCGGAACGCCAAGCCGCCAACTTCGGCGAGTGCGTGCAGCACACCTGGGAGTACTGCTACGACACCTACCGCCCCCAACCCGTGGAGACGCCCTACACGCCCGAGCGAATGAAAGAGGTGCTAAGCCGCTTCTTCACACAGAGCTACGTACGCACCACCCCTACGCACTATTACTCGGGCGTGGAACTGGAGACCGCTACCTGCGCCCCCACCGGCGTGGCCGAAGTGGGTTTTGTAGGACGTACCCTGCTCAACGCCTTCAACGCCTTGGAATATGCCGACCAGCAACAACTCAAACTTATGCGTACGAATGCCGACAGTGTCTTCATCACCTACTTGGCACACGGCTTCTCGCCCCGCGGCTTCTTCAACGAAGTGGTGCACTACGGCACCGACGGCATCGTGCCCGTGCATAGCATCCGCCGCCAGTCCGAAGGCGTCTACGCCGTGCTCCACTACTTGGCTTACGAGAAACAGCAGGGACGCACCCACCCCGAATGGGAGGCACGTATCCGAACGATGCTCGACAACTTCCTGCACCTGCAGAACGCCGACGGCAGCTTCCCCCGCAAGTTCAACGACGACTTCTCGCCCGTCGATGCCAGCGGCGGCAGCACCCCATCGGCAACCCTTCCCCTCGTGATGGCCTATCGCTACTTCGCCGACGCCCGCTACTTAGATGCCGCCAAGCGCACCGCCAACTACTTGGAGCGGGAAATCATCTCCAAGTCCGACTACTTCTCCTCCACCCTCGATGCCAACTGCGAAGACAAGGAGGCCTCCCTCTACGCCGCCACCGCCACCTACTACTTAGCCTTGGCCACCAGCGGAGAGGAGCGCCGGCACTACGCCGACCTCTGCAAACGTGCCACCTACTTCGCCCTGTCGTGGTACTACACGTGGGACGTGCCCTTCGCCCCGGGCCAGATGCTCGGCGACATCGGCCTGCACACCCGCGGCTGGGGCAACGTATCGACCGAGAACAACCACATCGACGTCTTCGTCTTCGACTTTGCCGACGTGCTACGTTGGCTGGGAGAGGAGTATCACGAACCCCGCTTCACCCAGTTTGCCGAAGTCATCTCCACCTCCATGCGCCAACTCCTTCCCTACGAGGGTCACCTCTGCGGCATCGCCAAGCCGGGCTACTACCCCGAAGTGGTACAACACACCAACTGGGACTACGGCCGCAACGGCAAAGGATTCTACAACAACATCTTCGCCCCCGGATGGACGGTAGCCTCCCTTTGGGAACTCCTGACACCCGGACGTGCCGAACGGTATCTTCAAGGCGAAACGCCTCGCAGTCACTAGACCGAAGAGACATCATTTCTAAATTTCTCAAGTCCTTAAAATAGATTTTACTCCAACAATACGAAACCTAGAAAGATTCAAGGTGGCTGGGCAACCTTTATCCAAAGGCTTTCCAGTCTCCTTGAACCATAGACTTCTTCAACTCGGAAAGACAGAAGCCGATACTATCCCCATTGGTACAAACAGGAATGTAGTACGCCTTTTGCGATGGAAACACGTAAAAAATCATCCCTTTGTATGTTATTATCATCTTACCAACGTTAAATCCAAGTTAATTTGCGAAATTAGTTTGTATAGATATTCTCTTTTTTGAAGTTTTGCAACATCCTTAAAACATGTTGCAACTATTTAAAGGATTTGTCTAACAATTTAAAAAAAATAACATGAATAACTTCAAATTCGCTAAGAAATCAGCAAGCATGGCGCTAATTGCCAGTTTAACAGTCGGGATGCTCTCGTGTAACAACGAAAGCGACATCACTTATAGTATGGGGAATGACTACCCAGAGATAGAGGTATCCAACATGGGAGCATGGACTACAACCAGAAGTTCATCCGATGTTTATATGCCTGTATTACATTTTAAGGACGAACAAACTTATAATAAGACTCTTCTCAAGGTCAAAGAAATGGACGATACACAGAAAATGGCTTTTTTTAAAGAACTTGGATTTGATGGTGCCTATGCAATAAGGGCACGTGCTGATAAAGAGTTAGACGCTATTTTTGATTATGACGGAACTGACTCATTATATGTTGCAAAACTGATTAATGATTATAAAGAAAAGTATTCATCAAATCTCGCTTTTAACAAGTTTGACACCTATGATGTTACACCATACCTAACTTTTACGGATGAGAACTTGGCCCTTGTCGGCAACGCAAGCGGATATGTCGTCATTGGAAACTCATTAAAAAGGCCCGTAAATAATAGCCCAACTTTTGATTACGACATGAATGAATCCATCGTATATCCATCGTCTGACAATGTAAAATCTAAAAGCACAAGAGCTGGAGCCTCACCTATAGAACCAGGATTTAAGGGCTTTAGCAATGCTTCGCTAACTATCAAGAATGGAAAATACAAAAGTACAATGACTATTGGTCGTATTGTCAATGGGAACTCATTTGCCATAAAATTTGAGACGAAAAAGAAAGTCCTGTTTTGGAAAAAAAATGCATCGGCTAGTTATTCTCTGGATTTAGGCTTGCACAGTAGTATTTACAATTGCAAAGACAGGGTGATATGTCCTAATGGTGCATCAGTTTCTATCTTAAACCTTCGTATAGAAACAGTTGGGAACGTCTTCAATGCAGATGTGACAAATTTTACAAGTTCACGTGGAAAGGCTATCGGTAATCAGTCCTACCAAGGGTTAAGAGTCATTTAAACATGAAGAAGAATATTCTGTTGGGCATTCTCTGCCTATTTTCCGTAAGTGCTTTACAAGCGCAGCATCTTCGCATCGGCGTAAGCGCCGGTCTGAATGTCAGCAATCCATCAACCTCGGCTACTGATGGCTCAAGAGTTGGATTCAACGCAGGTGTACGGAGTGAATTCGGATTCTCGAACGTTTTCAAGGGAGTGTATCTCAATGCTGCCACATTGCTGTCATTGCAACCCTATAAAAGCGCCGGTTACTACGACCAGGACGCAAAAACGAGCAGTCAATGGAAGCATAATGCATATTACTTGAACATCCCTGTCCATATAGGTTATAAATTTGCATTGGGTAGCAACACTTCGCTATTTATCAACGCAGGACCTTACGTCAGTTGCGGATTGTTCGGAAAGGGGAATCTTCTGGAGAACAAAGGGAACGGACCTAGCAAAACAACGCAAGTTTCCAGCAACGTATTCGAAGACAAGATTCTGGAACGATTCGACTGGGGATTAGGAGTCCAAGCAGGCATTGACATTATAAAACATCTTCAATTAGCCATTAGCTACGACTGGGGATTGAAGAACCTATACCCCACCAACGACACCAGTTACAAGAACCAGAACTTCAACGTATCATGCACTTACTTTTTCAACTTGGGTAGATAAGAGCCAGCACGATTCCATTGGAACAAACAAAAGCGTGGCGCACCTCCCGCAAAGGGAGATGCGCCACGCACTTTTTAGACAAAAGCCTAACTACTCCAATGCAAACCCAACAGTGTACTCCGGGATTGCCTTTACTCCATTCACCTAGCAAAGCGTCGGCCCGTGAAAGACGGGGAGTTTATCCTTGTCGAAGTCAATGAGATAAGAGGCATCCTTATGCATGGGACGGGAATAGAGGTACATACCTTTAGTGCTGAGGGCGTCAGCGTATTGCTTGAGACCTATTTGCCAGTGGTTGCCATGAGTGTAATATCGCTCGCAAAACATGTAGAATATCACTTTCAGCATGACGTTTGCCTATGTTTTGTACGCTTTTCCAATGAAGTTTGCCTATGTTTTGCACATGTTTTCGTCCAAACTTGCCTATGTTTTGTTTTAAAACAGCTATCCTTACCGCTGATTAACAATACATTATATGTTTAAAATAGGAATAGAGGTAAAGAGCGGCACCAACGCACATCTGCGTTCCCTGCATTCGTTTGTCGACCTATCGGGTATCGACGTAGCCGTTCGGATATGGAGCGGTCCCTACTCGGTGGATGAACTCAAGACAGCCGCGGGCAGACCTTTCCGTCTCATCAACCTCCCTTTCTACTACGTGGGAAGCCTACCGAGGATATTAGAGAGTTTTTGAGCCTCCTTGGATTTCCTATTGTTCACGAACACCTTTATCCTTGATGAGCACTTGCGCAACCGTCACCCGAAAGTCGTACGACTCTTGCCGGATAGTCGTACGACTTTCGGGTGGAAGTTGTACGACTTTCGACGGCGAGTCGTACGACTATCAACTGGTAGTTGCGCAACTGTCGGCGACGGCTTGCACGACCCCGAAGAACGGGTAGCGCAACCCGCTGTTATCAGGACAAGACAATGTCGAGTTCACAGCAAGAGATTGCCAGCAAAATAAAACCCACTTTATTACTCTCATATTCAATTATTCTCCCTATTTTTGCTTTATGAATAAAGAGGAACTACTTCTGCGCCTGACAGATATAGAGTGGGATGACTTCGAAGCGAAAGAAGCATCGCACGAACTTCCCAAGAATATTTGAGATACATCGTTAATATAGACATCTATGATATGAAACGCAACCTTATCTTATTTACCTTATGCGCACTCCTGTCCGCGGGCACAGCAGGCGCATCCTCCATCCTCTTCAAGCGGATCGACACCGGTGCGGGGCTATCCTACAGCCTCATCAACGCCATCGGCAAAGATAGCGAAGGCTTTATGTGGTTCTGCACGGCCTCGGGACTGAACCGATACGACGGCTATCGGTTCAAGGTGTATCGCAACGTGGTAGGCGACTCCACCTCGTTGCCCAACAACTACGTGCTCGGCATGGTAGAGATGGCCGACGGCAAGTTCTGGATAAAGACAAGCGCCGGATATACCCTGATGGACGCCGCGACAGAACGCTTCACCCACGACTTGCGCCCCTTTATGCAGCGGCTTGGTAGCCAAGGGACACCTACCGAGGTACGGACCGACAGCCTCAAGCAGACCTTGTGGCTCTACGTGGCTGGCGAGGGTTGCTACCGCTATGACACCCGAAGCCGACAACACCGCTTCCTCTCCATAGCCGACGGCGGGCTACCGGCCAACGACCTGTCGGACCTGACGGAGGCGGGGCGCCAACTCCTGCTCACCTACGACGACGGCACCATCGCCTGCTTAGACAAGACCACCCTGCACACCGAATGGATTAACCATGACATCCCCACACTGACGGCAAGCCGTACGGAGGTGTACTCCTGCTATGTGGACAACGAGCAGTGCGCCTGGGTGTACGGCGTGCCGGGACTGTGGGTGTACGACCTACGCAGGCGACAATGGCGCGACGACCTGAAAAGCCTGACCCACTTCCATACACAGGACTTTATACACGCCATCACGCAGGGCGGCGACGGGCGCATCTGGATAGGGCTGGACTATAGCGGCATAGAGGTCATCGACAAACAGGCTCGCACCACCACCCTGCTACAGGCCGACCCCAAGGATGAGCGCAGCCTGCCGCACAACACCGTCTACTCCCTCTACACCGACCCCGACGGGCTGGTATGGGTAGGCACCTATAAGAAAGGGGTGGCCTACTACGGCAAGAGCCTCTATAAGTTCGGCTTCTACGACTATGGCGACATCACTTGTGTAGAAGAGGAAACATCCACCGGCGACCTGTGGCTGGGCACCAACGACCGGGGACTGCTACGCGTGAACCGAGAGAAGCACACCGAAGAGTCCTACTCCACAGAAAACGGACGGTTGCCCTCCAACGTCGTTGTATCCCTGCTTAGGGCTACCGACGGGAAGCTATGGGTAGGCATGTTTCACGGTGGAATATGCTGCTACGATGGCAACCGCACCACCTCCTTCCGAGCCTCCAAAGGGAGCAATGCCCTCTCCAACGACAACGTATGGGCCTTGGCCGAAGACCCGGAGGGTAACATCTGGATAGGTACGCTGGGCGGAGGACTGCAATGCTACACTCCGAAGAAGAAGAGCTTCACCACCTACCACATCGACAATTCCGCCCTCAAGGATAACTACATCGCCTCGCTCTGCATGGGCAGCGACCAGACCCTTATCGTGGGGACGGCCAGCAACGGCATCGCCTTGATGGACCTTCCAACCCGAAAGATAGTGTACGCCTGTACCAAGCAGTCGAGCGGGGAAGCCTTGGTGAACGACTACATCAACCAAGTGTATGAGGACAGCCGACGGCTGGTATGGATAGGCACACGCGAGGGGATTAGTGTCTTCGACCGGAACCGGAACAAGATGATTCCCCACCCCATCGGCCACGAGATGAATGACCCCGTGTCCGCCATCACCGAAGACAAGGAGGGCAACCTCTGGATTTCCTCCACCCGACAATTGGTACGGGTGAAGGTAGAACGCGAGAACGATAGCTTGCACTTCCGCCCACGCACCTACGGCACCAAGGACGGACTGCAACGGGGAGACTTTAACCTGCGTTCCATCAAGACGTTACGTTCGGGCGCCATCGTGGCAGGTGGCCTCTACGGCATCAACGTGTTCAACCCCACCGCTATCCGTTACAACCGCAAACTACCCCGGGTGATGTTCACCTCGCTCGCCCTCTTCGGACAGGAGGTACACGTAGGGAAAGAGTATGGAAAAGAGGTGGTCCTACCACGGACGTTGGGACGGCTAAACGAGTTGAAGTTGAGCTATAAACAGAACATCGTAGGCATCTCCTTCGCCTCGGACAACTTCGAGCTGCCCGAGGAGACCTCGTATGCTTACCTGCTGGAAGGAGTAAACGGCACCTGGCTGACCCTCCCGCCGGGTACGCACGACATCACCTTCACCAATCTCAACCCCGGGCACTACACACTGCGGGTGAAAGCCATCAACAGTGATGGCTACGAGGGGACAGACGAGGCACGGCTGGGCATCACCGTACTGCCGCCCCTATGGCGGTCGGCAACGGCCTACGTCCTCTATACCTTGCTCGCCATCGCCCTGCTCATCGCCGCCCGTCACCGCATCCTGGAACAGGAACGCAAAAAGTACCAGCTGCGGCAACTGGAGCAGGAGGGCCAGCAGAGGGAGGAGATGAACCAGATGAAGTTTCGCTTCTTCACCAACATCAGCCACGAGCTGCGCACCCCGCTCACCCTCATCATATCGCCCCTTGAGGCGCTACTCAAGGAGGAGAACAACGAGGCGCGCAAAAACACGCTCGCCCTGATGTACCGCAACGCTCAACGCCTGTTGCAACTCGTGAACCAACTGCTCGACTTCCGCAAGGGAGAGATGAGCAACCACCGCCTCTCGCTGGCCGAGGGCGACATCATCGGCTTTGTGCGTAGCACCTGCCACTCCTTCCTATCGTTGGCACAGAAACGGAACATCCAGTTCAGCTTCCTCACCGGCGAGGAGCTACTCACCATGGCCTTTGATGCCGATAAGATAGGCAAGACCGTAGTGAACCTGCTCTCCAACGCCTTCAAATACACCCCCGAGGGCGGACGGGTGAGCGTGGCGCTGGAACGCATACAAGGCGAAGAGGAGGTACTGGAGATAAAAGTGACCGACACAGGCATCGGCATCAGCGACGAGGACAAACCACACGTGTTCGACCGCTTCTTTCAGGCCGATCGCAAAGGGATGGAGGAGACCACCGGCACGGGCATCGGCCTCAGCTTGGTGCACGACTTCGTAGCCCTGCACGGAGGTAGCGTGGAGGTGTTCGACAACATCGGCAACGGTAGCGTCTTCGTAGTCCACCTACCCGTAGCGCACATAGAGACCGTCCACCCACTCCCCGCCACCGAGGAGGTGGAAGAGCCACCTATAGAAGAGGACACCGAGAAGCCTCAAGCCCCTCCGAAAGAAGTCAAAGAGAAGAAAAAGGAGAAAGAGAGGGAACGTCCGCTCATCCTCGTGGTCGACGACAACGAAGACTTCCGCCTCTTCATGCAGCAAAGCCTCGAGCTGTACTACCAGGTGGAGAGCGCCGCCAACGGCAAGCAAGCTTGGGAGGCGATGACGCAAGAGCTGCCCGACCTCGTGCTCTGCGACGTGATGATGCCCGAGATGGACGGCAATGAGCTATGCCGCCTCATGAAGCAAGAAAAACGCACGGCCCACATCCCCGTCATCCTACTCACAGCCAAGCAAGCCACCGAGTCGAAACTGGAAGGACTACAGACAGGAGCCGACGACTACGTAACCAAGCCTTTCAGCATGGACATCCTGCTGCTCCGCATCGGCAAGCTGATAGAGTGGCGAAAAAACCGGGAGGAAATCACCCCCACCATCGACCCCAGCCCCGACAATATCGCTATCACCTCTATGGACGAGAAACTGGTTCAGAAGGCCATCCGCTATGTGGAGGAGAATCTGCAGAACCCCGAACTATCCGTGGAGCTTATGAGCCGAGAACTGGGCATGAGTCGCATCCGTCTATACAAGAAGCTGCTACAAATCACGGGGCGCACCCCCATCGAGTTCATCCGCCTCATCCGCCTGAAACGGGCTGCCCAACTGCTACGCGAGAGCCAGATGTTCGTCTCCGAAGTGGCCTACGAGGTAGGATTCGGCAATCCCAAGTACTTCAGCCGTTACTTCAAGGAAGAGTTTGGCGAGTTGCCTAC
>JAISIX010000221.1 GCA_031261805.1 Mediterranea sp. (in: CFB group bacteria) | reverse complement strand
TTGTCGCTTCGTTGGAAGCGGCTTTGCGGTGCGTACGGGACTCGAACCCGTGACCCCATGCGTGACAGGCATGTATTCTAACCAACTGAACTAACGCACCATTATTTTCTTTCGTATGGCATCTCTCTCGATTGCGGGTGCAAAGGTAGGCGTTTTTTTGAAACTTACAATAGCTTCCGCATCTTTTTTGTGAAAAACTTCGGTGGTACGGAATTATGGCGTACATTTGCAACCACTATACTAAAAACAGAATAGAATGAAAAATACACCAATAGAAAGACATTTGATAGACGAAACCATTCGTGAGTTTCAAATTGTCAACTTCTCCACGGCAACCATCCGTGAAGTGAAAGCCATCGCCGAACGAGCCGAAGCGACTTCGGGCGTAGAGTTCATCAAGATGGAGATGGGCGTACCCGGCCTCCCTCCCTCGGCTGTGGGGGTGAAGGCGGAGATAGAAGCACTACAGAACGGCATCGCCAGCCTCTACCCCGACATCAACGGGCTACCCGCGCTGAAACAGGAAGCGTCGCGCTTCATCAAAGCATTCATCGATGTCGACCTGTCGCCCGAAGGATGCGTGCCGGTCACTGGCTCCATGCAGGGCACTTTTACCTCGTTCCTCACTTGCTGCCAGTGCGACGAGAAGAAAGACACCATCCTGTTCATCGACCCGGGCTTCCCCGTACAGAAGCAACAAGTGGTGGTGATGGGGCAGAAGTACGAAACCTTCGACGTGTACCACTATCGCGGTGAGAAGCTACGCGAGAAGCTGGAGAGCTACTTCCGGCAGGGCAACATCGCCGCCATCATCTACTCCAACCCCAACAATCCAAGCTGGATATGCCTCAAGGACGAGGAGCTGCGCATCATCGGCCAACTGGCCACCCAGTACGACGCAGTCGTGCTGGAGGACTTGGCCTACTTTGCCATGGACTTCCGCCAAGATTTCGGCCGCCCTTTTCAACCACCGTTCCTCCCCACCGTGGCACGGTACACCGACAACTACGTACTGCTCATCTCCGGCTCGAAAGCCTTCAGCTATGCCGGCCAGCGCATCGGCGTGAGCTGCATCTCCGACAAGCTGTACCACCGTTCCTACCCGGGGCTGACGAAGCGCTACGGAGGAGGGACGTTCGGCACCGTATTTATCCACCGCATCCTCTACGCCCTTTCCTCGGGCACCAGCCACTCCGCGCAATACGCCATGGCTGCCATGATGAAGGCCGCCAACGACGGCACGTACGACTTCTGCAACGAGGTGAAAGTGTACGGCGAGCGGGCACGCCGACTGAAGGAGATTTTCCTACGCCATGGGTTCTACATCGTGTACGACAAGGACCTTGACCAGCCCGTGGGCGACGGATTCTACTTCACCATCGGCTATCCGGGCCTGACCAGCGGAGAGCTGGCACTCGAGCTGATGTACTACGGCGTGAGCGCCATCTCGCTGGAAACGACTGGAAGCGACCAGGAAGGACTGCGCGCCTGCACCTCTTTTATAAAAGACCACCAGTATGCGCAGTTGGACGAGCGGATGGCCATCTTTGCCGAAAACCATCCCACCAAATGACACATCCTGGGATTAATATTTCATAAAAGAGCTGCCTTCTGAGAAAAAAATAAGCGGAACAGAGAGTACTGTTCCGCTTATTTCCTTATATTAGAGGCGTGAATATAGACACCAACATATTTAAAATCCGATCGAATGAAGCATTACCCTCGCGGGGAAAGATTCTAATCTCAGAGCCTTTTCTTTTGGATGCCACGTTCGGTAGATCCGTGGTCCTGCTCATAGACCATACGGAGCAGGGGAGCATGGGCTTGGTCATCAACAAACAGATACCCGTGCTGCTCAACGATTTGATGGTGGACTTCAGCGAGGCCGAAGACATCCCCCTGTACAGAGGCGGCCCTGTCTCTACCGACACTTTATTCTATCTGCACACATTGAGCGATACCGCAGGAGCCATCCCCGTGGGCAACGGCCTGTACATGAACGGTGACTTCGATGCCATCAAGAAGTATATACTGAACGGGAACCCCATCACCCAACACATCCGTTTCTTCTTGGGATACTCGGGCTGGACGGGCAAGCAGCTAAGCGAGGAGATTAAAGAAAACACCTGGCTCATCTCCGAGGCTAGACGTTCCTACCTGATGGACGACACCCATGCTGCCGACATGTGGAAACGCGCCATGCAAGAAATGGGAAGCAAGTACGTCGCGTGGTCTCGCTTCCCGCAAGTCCCCATCTTAAATTAGCCCCTCAGCTTCTGGAAGAGGATGACATCCTTAAAGCCCCCCTCCATCTGTATCCAGTTCTTCAGAAACCCGCTCTCCAAGAAACCGTGAGAGCGGAATAGCTTGACGCAAGGCACGTTGTCGGCGGCGATAAAAGCGTAGAGCTGCTCAAACGAAAGGTAGTCGAACGCATACTCACACAGCAGCGTAAGGGCATCGCCGGCATAGCTTTTGCCTTGGTACTCCTTGCGGATGGCAAGCCCCAGCTCCCCACGGGCATGAAGCGGCATATAGTCGGTGATGTCGATGGTTCCCACCACGCAGTCGTCCTCCTTGCGCACAATCATCAAGCGTAGCTGCTTGTCGGCAAACACGTCGCATTGCGTGTTCTCGATGTATTGGCGCAACACATAGCGGGAGTAAGGTACGGTGAAGTTACTGATATCCCACAACGAGGGGTCGTTCTCTATTTCGTAGAGTACCCCCAGGTCTTCCGGCTCTACGGCACGAAGACGGACACGGTCGTTATTTAGATAGGAGTGTTTCATTGTGACGTATTATTCTTCTTTATTGATATGCAACTCGCCCCGCAGGTTCTTCTCGCCGGGCAAGCAGAAAAAAGAGGCCGCCAACCCTATCAGCATACAGAGGTTGCCCGTGCTGCTGAGCGTGAGGTAGTAGCACAAGATGCCGGTGACAATCGCCACCTCAAGCATCACCAGCCGTATCACGCTCCACCGCACGTAGTTCTTCAACGCTTGCTCCACCCCCATGCAGTCTATTTTCTTCTTCAGCACCAAGCTGAAGAGTTTCAAGGAAAGGGGCACGAGGAGGGCGGTGAGCAAAATGCAGGCTGTCTCCAGAAAATAGGAGCCACGCACGTTTTCCACCCACATTCCCACAGGAAGCAGTTCGAACTCACCCGCCCCCAGCAAGAAAGCCGGCAGCACCCAAAAGAATATATAGACAACATTCAGGTTCCTGACTGCCCGTTTGATTTGCTCTTCCATGTTTCTTCTTTTTAGTAGTCTTATTTAGTAGTCAATTACACTATTCCATTAAACGCTGTTCGGTTCACGATGCTACGTCCCAAGGTCACCTCGTCGGCATACTCCAGCTCGTCGCCGATGGAGATGCCCCGCGCGATGACGCTTAGCTTCACGCCCATCTTCTCCAGCTTGCGGTAGATATAGAAGTTGGTAGTGTCGCCCTCCATCGTGGTACTCAGGGCGAGAATCACCTCGTCGATGCCTCCGTCGGCCACCCGCTGCACGAGGCTCGCTATCTCGAGGTCACTCGGGCCGATGCCGTCCATCGGCGAGATGATACCTCCCAGTACGTGATACAAGCCACGGTATTGCTGCGTGGCTTCCACGGCCATCACGTCACGGATGCTCTCCACCACACAGATGGTAGAGGCATCGCGCCGGGGGTCGGCACAGATTTGGCAAGTATCCGTATCGGAGATGTTGTGGCACACCTTGCAATATTTCACCTCGCGTTTCAGCGTGGCTATGGCGTGTGCGAAAGCCTCCACCGCAGGCGTCTCTTGCCGGAGCAGGTGAAGCACCAGCCGCAAGGCCGTCTTGCGCCCTATGCCGGGAAGCTTGGCAAACTCTCCGACAGCCTTCTCGAGCAGCACGGAGGGATATTGTTGGGTCATGGATTGTTTTCCTTTCTATTCGGTCTTTTACAGGGCACAAAGATAACACTATAAATGAAGAATGAAGAATGAAGAATGAGGAATTAGTGCTACCTTTGCGCCGCTATGATGGTACTTATCATTATTCTGTCCTACTTTGCCGCCTTGTTGCTGATAGCCCGCATCGCCGGAAGGCGGGGCGACACAAGCGCGGCATTCTTTCGGGGGAGCAACCGCTCGCCTTGGTATATCGTTTCTTTTGGTATGATAGGAGCCTCCATCTCCGGGGTCACCTTCGTCTCCGTCCCGGGCATGGTACGGGGGCAGGACATGACTTACATGCAGACAGTCATCGGCTTCTTCTTCGGCTACCTGGCAGTGGCGCACGTGTTGCTGCCACTCTACTACCGGATGGGCCTCACCAGCATATACGGGTATCTCGGCAACCGCCTGGGGCAGCGCTCCTACCGCACCGGATCTTTCTTCTTCCTGCTCTCGCGCATGTTGGGCACGGCCGCCAAGCTCTACTTGGTTTGCCTCATCCTCCATACCTACGTCTTCGGCACCATGCACGTCCCCTTCGCGGTCATCGCCGTGGGGGCGGTAACGCTGGTATGGGTCTACACGCACCAAAGCGGCATCAAAGCCATCGTGTGGACCGACTCCCTACAGACATTCTGCCTCACCTGCGCCTTGGTGTTCATCATCTACTTCACCGTGCGCAAGCTGGGCACAGACATGGGAGGCATCGTGCAGCTCCTCAGGCAGAGCGAGCACAGCCGCATCTTCGTGTTCGACGATTGGCTGTCGCAGCAGAACTTCGTCAAGCAGTTCCTCAGCGGCATCTTCATCGTCATCGTGATGACCGGACTGGACCAGGACATGATGCAGAAGAACCTCTCCTGCCGCAACCTGCGCGAGGCACAGAAGAACATGTATTGCTATGGGTTCGCTTTCATACCGCTCAACTTCCTGTTCCTCGTGCTGGGCATCTTGCTGTTGGCGCTTGCCTCGCAGATGCAACTCGCGTTGCCCACCCTGGGCGACGACATCCTGCCCATGTTCGCCACCGGAGGCTACCTGGGACAAACAGTCCTGGTGCTTTTCACCATCGGCATCATCGCCGCGGCGTTCAGCAACTCCGACTCTGCCCTCACCGCCATGACCACCAGCGTATGCATCGACTGGCTACGCACCGACGCGGACGACGAACAGACGGCACGCCGCAAGCGGCGACTCGTGCACCTCTCGCTCTCCGTCTTGCTCGCCTTCTTCGTCTGCTTAGTAGAGCTGCTCAACAGCCAAAGCGTGATAACGGCCATCTACATCATTGCCTCTTATACCTACGGTCCGCTATTGGGCATGTTCGCCTTCGGCCTTTTCACCCGACGTAGCACCGCCGACCGTTTCGTGCCCTACATCGCCGTGGCCTCCCCCCTACTCTGCTATGCCATCGACCGGCTGACTATGCAGACCGTAGGATATAAATTCGGCTACGAATTGCTTATGTTGAACGGAACACTTACCTTTGCCGGACTTTGGATGATGTCAACCAAAATAAAGAAACAAGAAGATGGAGATAACAAGCGCCCAATTTGTAATTAGCAACACCGATGTGAAGAAATGCCCCGGAGGCACTGCCTCCGAGTACGCGTTTATCGGAAGGTCGAACGTAGGCAAGTCCAGCCTTATCAATATGCTGACCAACCACAAGGGGTTGGCCATGACCTCGTCCACGCCGGGCAAGACGATGCTCATCAACCACTTCCTCATCAACAAGAGCTGGTACCTGGTCGACCTGCCCGGATACGGCTATGCCCGTCGCGGACAGAAGGGCAAGGAGCAGATACGCAACATCATCGAGGATTACATCCTCCAGCGGGAACAAATGACCAATCTCTTTGTTCTCATAGACAGTAGGCACGAGCCGCAACGCATCGACCTCGACTTCATCGAGTGGCTCGGCGAAAACGGAGTGCCCTTCGCCATCGTCTTCACCAAGGCCGACAAGCTGAAGGGAGGACGCCTCAAGGCCAACATACAGGCATACCTGAAACAGCTTAGCGAACAGTGGGAAGAGCTGCCACCCTACTTCATCTCCTCGTCCGAGGAGCGGACCGGACGCGAAGAGATACTCAGCTACATCGATTCGATTAACAAAACAAAGAGTGAATAAAAATAGAGAACAATGAAAAAGAACATCCTAACCCTTGCCATCATGGCCGTGTGCCTGCTGATGACCACCGAAAGCCGGGCGCAATCGTGGCTGGACAACCTGCTAAACAAAGACAATATAGAAAAGGCGGTAGAGGCCGTGACGGGCAAGAGCGCCAAGATCGACATGACCGGCACCTGGACCTACAAAGGCTCGGCAGTAGAGTTCGAGTCGGACAACCTGCTGATGAAAGCCGGCGGGGCAGCCGCCTCCTCCATGGCCGAGAGCAAGCTGAACGAACAGCTCAGCAAGGTAGGCATCCGGGCCGGACAGATGAGCTTCACCTTCAATGCCGACAGTACCTTCGTGAGCACCGTGGGTGGCAAGAAGCTGCAAGGCACCTACTCCTACAATGCCTCCAAGAAACAAGTGGACCTGAAGTTCGTGAAACTTATCAACCTGGGTGCCAAGGTCAACTACTCCTCCAGCTCCATGGACCTGCTCTTCAACTCCGACAAACTGTTGAAGCTGATGGCCTTCATAGGCAGCAAGAGCAGCAACACCGCCCTGCAAACCGTCAGCTCGTTGGCGAGCAAGTACGACGGCATGATGCTGGGCATGCAGCTCAGCAAGCAATAGGCCCAAAATACTTTTCGGCCGAAAAAAAACGGCAAGGATGAAGTGTAATACAAAGTTTTTTTATACTTTTGCCCTCGCTTTCGAGGAAGCACCATCCTGTTCCCGTAGTTCAATGGATAGAATATTGGATTCCGGTTCCAACGATTGGGGTTCGACTCCCCACGGGAATACTTTAATAAGCACTAACTCCTTATAAAATAGGATGTTAGTGCTTTCTTTATAGGGTCATTTGCACAACTCATAACAAGAAATTGAAGTTCAAAAACGCAACAACTCATCCAGCAGTACCCACATCCATACCTACTCCGCAAAGCAAGCGTATGCACGGCCATATCCCATCTAAACAGCTATATTTCAGGATATATGCTTTTTCGCACCAGAAAAACTTTTTTCGCTTCGGCGAAAATCTATTTTCGCTTCGACGAAAACTTATTTTCGCTACAGCGAAAAAGTATTTTCGCTATAGCGAAAATGTGGCACGTTTGATAAGCACCGAGAGGAGGTGTTTAATACGCAGAAAAGACCTTACTGTTTACTGCTTGCTAAGGTGTGAGCCTACCTCATCACTAAAAAACAAAAGGAATAGTTTGCATATTCAGTGGGGAATCCCTTTCTTTGTGTAAATAATGCCCAAGAGCACAGTCCTTATCTTCCAAAGTATCATCTCAATGAATTAAAAACAAAAGATATGAAAAAGAACTATTATCTACCAGGCCTGAACAAGCCATCAAACAAGAGCATGGGGCAAGATACGAACAAGGATTCCAAATGGTCCGAATGGATCAAAAAAGAGACTATGCCCCAAACATGGCTTTTCATAGATGACCCCAACTTATTCTATAGGAAGTATGCCCCAAGCCTCAATCGGTATAAAATGAGGGAAAAGAGGCTGTTGGACTTTGAAACGCCCAATAGAGCTTTGATTACACACGAATATGACATCCAGATAGAGAAAGGCTTCGACTATAAGAAGTATTACTACCTGTTCAATCCGGCAACCCGATTGAGCTGGTTGAAGATTTGGCAACAAGACAACAAGAGATTATCCAATGCAAGCCAAGAGCAGGTGAAAGCTATTACCAAGAAGATTCTATGGCCAGAGCTATTTTCATCTTGCCACTATCCGGAAAGGCGTTTTGAAGAGTTGTGGAAGGAACACAGAAAAAAGGAGCGCTGCTATCCCTGCTTTGTGAAATTGGAAAAAGAAGAAGGGAGCAACTTCTTATTATCTGTGTCATACTATGACTCTATCAAGAAGGAGGAAAGAGAGGAGAAGGATAAGGAGGATAAGAGGAAAAATAAACTAAAGAGAGTATGGGTATGGACTTGTCAAACAGAATCTTGGGCTTGCAACAAGCTTAGTATCCTATTTTGCCCGTTAGAAGAGAGGAGAATAGAATACGGTTATTACCCTTTAGCAGGCAAAAGCTCGTGGCTCTATATCAAAGCGCCTAATAACTTCAACATCGAATATAAACATCACACCTCCGAAAAAGGGACCAATCAAATAGCAGGTGATAACTCCACAAGCAGAGGTCGTCCAGACCTGGACAAGCTGTCGCTGACGATTATCAACAACAATAAAACAGATAGTGTTGAAGTGGGTACGGTCAGATTCTATTTTGACATTACAGTCCCAGCAACCCTAAAGATATGGTTCAATATACTCTACTACTCAGCCTTCTTGACTACTGCTCTCCTCTTGGCTAATGTTCTAAATATCCTCTATTTAAAGCTTGAATGGCCTATTATATTTGATTGCGACCTCCTTGGAGCACTATTATCAACGGATGCTTTCAAGGACTTAGTACTGGCTTTAGCAGGAGCCATCATAACCACCAGAGGATGGATGATACATGAAGAGACCGTCTTGAAGAAGTACTCTATCCTCATCACATGGTACATGTCGCTGATACTCCTGTTCTATCTAATTTACGCCATATTAACTCCACGATAGAACATATATCATCCAAAAACGTTACCTTTGTGCCTATTACATACCTCAATAGAGAATAAAAAGGACGCTAATGGCCAAAGAAAAGAGTGTATATGTGTGCAGCAACTGCGGACAAGAGTCGCCTAAATGGGTGGGCAAGTGCCCCTCGTGCGGCGAGTGGAACACGTATGTGGAGGAGATTGTGCGGAAAGAGCCTACAGGAAGCCGCCACAGCCTGTCGGGCATGGATAGGCAGAAGGCCAAACCCATCGCCCTGTGCGACATTGAGGCGGACGACGAGGCACGCATTGACATGCACGACGAGGAGCTGAACCGGGTGCTGGGCGGAGGACTGGTGCCAGGGTCCTTGGTATTGATAGGCGGCGAGCCGGGCATCGGCAAGTCCACCCTCGTGATGCAGACGGCGCTACACATACCGGAGAAGCGGATTCTATACGTCTCGGGCGAGGAGAGTGCCCGCCAGCTCAAGCTGAGAGCCGACCGACTATCGGCGTGTTCGAGCGACTGCCTCATCGTCTGCGAGACCTCCCTCGAACAGATTTACGTCCACATCAAGAATACACAACCCGACATTGTCATCATCGACTCCATACAGACCATCTCGACGGAGAGCATTGAGTCGTCGCCGGGCAGCATCTCGCAGGTACGAGAGTGCTCGGCCTCCATCCTACGCTTTGCCAAAGAGAGCCATACACCGGTGTTACTCATAGGGCATATCAACAAAGAGGGAAGCATTGCCGGGCCGAAGGTGCTGGAGCACATCGTAGACACGGTGCTGCAGTTTGAGGGCGACCAGCACTATATGTACCGCATCCTGCGCAGCATCAAGAACCGCTTTGGCAGCACGGCGGAGCTGGGCATCTACGAGATGCGGCAGGACGGGCTAAGGCAGGTAAGCAACCCGTCGGAGCTACTGCTGAGCCAAGACCACGAGGGGATGAGCGGTGTAGCCATCGCCTCCACCATCGAGGGGGCACGCCCGTTCCTCATCGAGACACAGGCGCTTGTCAGCTCGGCCGTCTACGGCACGCCGCAACGCTCGGCCACGGGGTTCGACACCCGGCGGATGAACATGCTGCTGGCCGTGCTCGAGAAAAGGGTGGGCTTCAAGCTGGCACAGAAGGATGTGTTCCTTAACATCGCCGGTGGCCTACGGGTGAACGACCCTGCCATCGACCTGGCAGTCATCAGTGCCATCCTCTCGTCGAACATGGACGCTGCCATCGAACCGGAAGTATGCATGGCAGGCGAGATAGGACTGTCGGGCGAGATACGTCCCGTGGCCCGCATTGAGCAGCGCATCGGCGAGGCGGAGAAACTCGGCTTCAAACGGTTCTTGCTGCCCAAATACAACCTGCAAGGCATAGATGCCAAGAAGATAAAGATTGAACTCATACCGGTAAGGAAGGTCGAAGAGGCGTTTCGTGCACTCTTTGGGTAGCGGCACCGCCATGTTTTAGGCGCTCCCCTACCCCACTACACTAATCTCGCTCTTCCCGTTCACCCGTTTACGCACCTGTATCTGCACAGCGATGCGCTCGCCCATCTCCTGCACGTGCGAGATGACACCAATCTTGCGTCCCTGCAACTGAAGCTGTTCCAAGGCTTCCATGGCGGTGTGCAGGCTGTCGGCATCAAGGGAGCCGAAGCCCTCGTCGATAAAGAGCGACTCCACCTTCAGATTGTTGCTCGACAATGACGAGAGTCCCAAGGCCAAGGCCAGCGAGACGAGGAACGACTCCCCGCCGGAAAGGGAGTAGACCGTCCGAATCTCGTCGCACATCTCCCGATCTACCACCTGGAGTGCCAACGAGCCGGCCACCTGTTGCAGCTTGTACCGCCGCGAGAGGTAAGCGAGGTGCTTGTTGGCATGAAGCAGCAGGAGATTAAGCGTATAGCCCTGTGCGATAATCTTAAACCGGCGGCCATCCGCGCTACCTATCAGTTCGTTCAGCTTGGCCCAGCGCTCGGCAACCGAGCCTTTCTCTTCCAGCTCCCGCGACAGCTGGTCCCATAGCGTCTTGTTTTTCTCTTGTTGCAACAAGGTGGTCTCTACGGTAGCGAGCCGACATTCCATCTGCAGATTCTCTTCCCGACGGCTTTGTATCCTTTGGGGCAGCTCGTCGGGTGTCTCAATCTTTGCCGCCTGCTCTCGCAAAGTATCCAACGTGGCTACAAGTTGCCTTATCTCCCCTTGCAGGCCGGCAAGGCGGTTTTGCGACACCTCCCTACCCTTACGAGCGCTCTCCAAGGCGGCGTTCAGTTCCTGTTCCCGCTTGTCCATGGCCGCTTCGGCCGCATCGGCGCTCTTGCCTTTCAGTAAGGAGGCACGCTCAGTACGGAGTTCGCCCAGCGCCTTCTCGACGGTGGCAAACTGCTCCGTAGCCAACGTCTCCGCCTGTTGTGCCATGACGAGTTGCTCGCCATTGGCCGTCCGGTTCTGCCTCGCCAGTTGCCAAGCAGAGACATCGGTACGAAGCGTTTCGCAGTGAGCACGTATTTGCTTGATGCCCTCCTCGTGCCGTTGCCACTCCGCATAGAGGTTGCGGTAGGCTTGGATTTGCGTTTGTAGTTCTTGGAGGCGGAGCTGTATCCACGCCTCGTCGCCCACGTGCATTCCCTCCTTTTGCAAGGCCGATAGCTGTGCGGCCTGCTGTATGGCCATCTGCTGCTGATGCTTGAGGTCACGGCTAAGGGCAATATCGCGGTTGTTGGCCTGCTGATGGGCAGCCGTGGCCGCCTGGTACTCCTGTTCCACCTTATTATATAAGGTATCGACCACAGCGCCTTCGTGATAAGGATGTTCCTTGCTTCCACACACCGGACAGGCCTCCCCCTCTTGTAGGTGGGCACGCATGGATTGCACATCTTTGCTCACCGCCAGTCGGGCATTTTCGTAGAGGCGGCTCACCACTTGGAGCGCCGCCTCCGCTTGGGCAAGCTGCTGTTTGCAAACTTCGGTCTCCCCGGTCAGCCGGGTGATCTCGACGGTTGTTTTCGTTTGTGCCTCGGTCAGCTGCCGAATGTTCTGCTGCCTCATCAGCTCCTTCTGGAGCAAGGTATTCTCTTCTTCCAAGGCTGCGTAGCCGAATGCGTTCAAACGTGCACGCTGTGCTTCGCCGATGGTTACCGCGGCTTCCAGCCTTTCGTTGGCTTGGCGTAGCTGTCCTTCTATCTCTTCGCCCGGCAAAGGTACCTCGGCCGTACATCCGAGCAGCTTGTGCAAGGCGTCGTAAGCTGCCTGTTCCTGCTTCTCGGCAACCAGCAGCTTCTTCTCTCGTTCCAGCCGTCCGGCACGCGTGGCCATGAGTTGACGCTCGGCCCCAACGTATCCCTCCTGCCGGGTTTTTATCTGCACGTCCAGCTCACGTGCCCTCTTTAGGTCGGGTTGTATGGCCTCTTTCTGCTCCTTGAAGCGGAGCAGCCCCTCCTCTTGCACCGCCAGCGCGTCGGCCACCTCTTTCTGTTTCACCAGTTCGGCCTTCTCTTCGCCCTGTTTTTGTTGGAGCGAAGTCTCTTGCAGCCGGAGCGAACGGAGCACGCTCTGCTGGGCATTCAGCTCTTCGAGCAGTCGGTTGCCTACCTTCCGTGCCTCGAGTAGCGCCTCCTTCTCGGTGCGCAAGGCACGCACCTCCTCTTCGGTGCGCAACTCTACCAATTGTTGTTTTTGCCTAAGCAGGAGCAGCTCGCCCTGTGTCGCCTTGTTGCGGTCGTACACCTCCTTGGAGATGCGGGTGTAGATGCCTGTGCCGGTAAGTTTCTCCAGCAGCTCGGCCTTCTCCTCCCCCCGCGACTTCAGGAAGGTAGCGAAGTCATTCTGCGCCAAGAGCACGGTGCGGGTAAACTGCTCGTAGGTAAGTCCGATGAGTGCCGTCAGCTTCGACAACAGCTCGGACTTGGTGCCTTGCAGCTCTTGTCCGGCGTCGAGGTTGGTCACTTGCAGCGTTTGGCTCTGTAGCGAACCGTTGGCTTTGCCCCTAGCCCTGCGCACGGTCCAGCGGGAGCGGTAGCGGAATCCGTCGACGGCCATGAAGTCGGCCTCGGCATACCCTTCGCTTGTCCCACGGCGGAGCATGTTGCGCACGTCGGACTGCTTAATCACGCTCTCACCCACATCGGCCAAGTCTTGCTTCTCCATGGAGACAGCGAAGCGGGGCGCTTCGTCGTACAACGCCAGGCAGAGCGCGTCGAGCAAGGTCGACTTCCCCGCTCCCGTAGGTCCCGAGATGGCAAAGATACCCGCCGAGCGCAATGGTTCTTCAGTGAAATTTATTTCGGCCGTGCCCTCTATCGAGGTCAGGTTCTTCAGTCGTATGGCCAATATCTTCATGCTTCCTCCTCTTGGTGAATGGCTGCCCGGTACGCCTCCTCGAAGAGGTCGATCAGTTCCGTGGGCATCGCCGTATGATAAGTTCTTTCGAAGACGGCTTGCGCCACCTGTAAGGGGGCCATCTCCTGCAGACCTTGCATCCAGGTCTCTTCGGCCTCTTCGCCCTTCGCCTCCCCACTACGATAGGAGGAGACAATGCGTGCCAGCCGGTATTTTTTCTCCTTCAGCGCCTCTTCCACCTCCCTTCGGAGCATCGGTTCAGGTTCTTCGAGCAGGACCCGCACCTCCAGATAAGGGGCGGCACTTTCAGGTTCGGGCAAGGCTTGAAGCGCTGCCAACACCTCGTCGGGGCGTGCCGCTCCACGCTCGGGCACACTCACCAGTGGTACCAGCTTGGGACACTCCAGCCGACGGATGTCGACGGCAAAGCCTTCGTCCAGCGTCACCATCACCACACCGTGATGGTAGTGTTTCTCGGCAAACGACATAGGCAGCGGGCTACCGGCGTAGCGTACGTTCTCCCGCCCCGACACCCGTTGCGACTTATGTATATGCCCCAAGGCCGTATAGGCTATCTGCTCGCCGAAGGCATCGGGCGGCACACACTCCAAGCCACCTATCACCGTCCGCTCGCTATAGTCGGTCTCGGCTATCTCCGAGCCGGTAGCTTGCAGGTGCCCGATGGCGAGGATGGACTGGTTGGGCTTCCGCCGCTTCCACAACCGCTCCAGCAACTCGCCATAGAGCAGGCGCACCCCTTCGGCGTACGGGTTCCCGTCGGTTATCACCAACGGATAGTCACCCTGCCGCAAGAAGGGTACGGCCATGCAGAGCAGCTCCACCTCCCCTTGCCGGTTCTTGAGTTCCAGGCAGAGGTGGTCGTAGTCTATCTCTCCGCCGGGAAGCTTGCGCACCACGCCTCGCACCTCGGTGCGCATGGCTTGCAGCAGGGGTAAAGGGGCCTCAAGACGTGCGGCCGAGTCGTGATTGCCGGCCACGATGACGATTTGGAGGTTCGGGTTCTCCGCCGTCACCCGGTAGATAAAACGGTAGTACATGCTCTGTGCGGCGGCCGAGGGATTGGACACATCGAACACGTCGCCGGCCACGATGAGGGCATCAATCTCTTGCCGGCTTATCTCTTCGGCCAGCCAGCTGAGGAACGCTTCGTGTTCGGCCGAACGGTCGTATCCAAAGAAGGTTTGCCCCAGATGCCAGTCGGCGGTATGCAATATGCGTATCATAAAGGTAGGAGAGTTATTCTTACTGTAACGGAGGACAAAATTAGCACAAACAGGAAGATTCTTCACTATGTTCCCTTCTTTTTATGGAAGAATCGTGTATATTTGCACGCATTAAATGCCCAGTCCTATGAAGATATTCTATGCTATTTACCAAGTATGTATCGCCTTGCCGATCTTGTTGGTGCTGACTATTCTCACTGCCCTCACTACCATAGTGGGTTCCCTCTTGGGTGGAGCGCACGTATGGGGTTACTATCCCGGCAAGGTATGGTCGCAGTTAGTCTGCTACATCCTGCTCATCCCCGTCAGGGTGCGCGGCCGCGAGAAGCTCGACAAGAAAACATCCTATATCTTTGTTCCCAACCACCAAGGCTCGTTCGACATCTTCCTTATCTACGGCTTCTTGGGCCGTAACTTCAAGTGGATGATGAAGAAGAGCCTGCGCAAGATACCTTTCGTGGGAAAAGCCTGCGAGAGTGCCGGTCACATCTTCGTGGACCGCTCCGGCCCCAAGAAGGTGATAGAGACGATACGTCAAGCCAAGGCCTCGCTCAAAGACGGCGTATCGCTGGTGGTCTTCCCTGAGGGGGCACGCACCTTCACCGGCCACATGGGCTACTTCAAGAAGGGGGCGTTCCAGATGGCCGACGACCTTCAGCTCCCCGTTGTCCCCGTCACCATCGACGGCTCGTTCGAGGTATTGTCGCGTACGGGCAAGTGGGTTTCTCGCCACCGTATGACACTCACCATCCACGACCCCATCCCTCCCAAAGAGAAAGGGTTGGAGAACATTAAAGCCACCATGGCCGAGGCCTACGCCGCCGTGGAGAGCGCTCTACCCGAGCAGTACAAAGGAATGGTGAAGAATGCGGACCAAGACTGAGACGGCCTATCCAATAGGTTTTCTGTAACCATTCTCTCCCCGCATAAGGTTTAGTTGAGCCGAAGGGCATACCCCCATGAGCGGGATGCCCATCCGCGTACGAGCCGAAGGGCATGTGCGTGGACGCCGATGGACTTTCTGTAGAGAGGTAGCCCATCTCTGTGAAGCGCCACGCTGTAGTAGTCACGAAATTTCGTAGCAGTCGCATGCGAAACATCTCCCCACTACATCGTACCACCTTCATTGGCACAGTCGGGTCCTTCACAAAGTATAGGTAAGGGATGATGCCATCCTCTACACCTCCTCCAAAGCATAATACTGATAGTCGCGTAGGATGGTTTGCAGAAACTCTTCGGCATTGGCATTGCGGGAGGTGACGGCCAATAGGTGCTGTACCTTAGCGGCCAACTGCACGATACGGCGGGCACGCACCTTCGCCTCGCCGGTCTGTAATGTGCGGGTGATAACCCCCACCTGCTCCAGCGAGAGATCGGAAGCTTGCGGATAGATGGGCTGGTAGTCCTTGGTGAGATAGGCAAACTCGTCGAGGCTGACGTGAATGCGCTTGTAGTTTTTCTCTTTGATGACCATGGCACCGGCAGCCAAGTCACCCAGTCGTTGGTTGTTCTTGGTGAAGAGGATAAAGACTACTCCCAGCCCGCTCGTGAGTGGGAGGTCGACCAGAAAAAGCAACCAGCGAAGCAGATAAGCCCCCATGCTCGGTGTAGAGCCGTCCACCTTCACCACCCGTATGTTCATGAGCCGCTTGCCAAGACTTTGCCCCCGATTGAACATCTCGCAGAGAAAAGGATAGAAAAGCACCGGAAGGTAGAGGAGGGCCAAGGTGAAGAAGGTGAGAAAGTCGTAGGGAAGGTTTAATTTATAGAGCAAGGCGGACGTGGCATAGACATAGACGAAGAGCAAAACGGCGTCGATGAGCAACGCCCCAAAGCGCTCGCCTACACTGGCGGGTGTCTGTGAGATGCGGACGAACTGTCCGGTGAGAATGGTAGATTCTGCCATGGTCGATGGATATTTTTAGGGGTTTTGGTTGCAAATATAATACTATTCAGCTATTTTTGCGAGCATTAACCGGCAAATTTCGCCTTGAACTCTGACAAAGAGACACTAAATACGGAATTATGAAAGAAGTGACATTCATCCGTCGGAACATCGACAAATGGAAGGAGACCGAGAAGGTGGTAGACAATGCCGCCAGCCAGTCGCCCGATGTCCTTGCGGACACATATACCGACCTCACCGCCGACTTAGCCTTCTCGCAGACTCACTTCCCGAACTCCCGCATCACCATTTACCTGAACAACCTCGCCTCGGCCCTCCACAACACCATCTACCGCAACAAGCGGGAGAAGTGGTCGCGCATAGCCACCTTCTGGAGCAGGGAGGTGCCGGCCAGCATGTACGGTGCCCGGCGAGAATTGCTCACGTCGTTTCTCATCTTCCTGGCCTGCGCCCTTATCGGCGCGCTCTCTACGCTGGGCGACCCCGACTTTGCCCGCCTCATCATGGGCAACGGATACATTGACATGACGCTCAACAACATCGCCCGGGGCGAGCCGATGGGTGTATATGCCGGAGGTTCGGAAAGTTCGATGTTCCTCCACATCACCTTCAACAATATAATGGTGTCGTTCAACTGTTTCATCATGGGCCTGTTCACCAGCTTCGGCACGGGCTATATGTTGTTCTGGAACGGTGTCATGATAGGCTCCTTCGAGGCCTTCCTCTACCAGCACAACGTGCTATGGGAGTCCGCGCTCGCTATCTGGTTGCACGGCACGCTGGAGATTTCGGCCATCATCGTGGCGAGTGCCGCCGGACTGGTGCTGGGCAATGGTTGGCTCTTCCCAGGCACCTACTCACGGGGCGAATCGTTCCGCCGCGGGGCGAAGCGAGGGCTGAAGATAGTGGTAGGCACGATGCCCATCTTCATCCTGGCAGGCTTTATCGAGAGCTTCCTCACCCGCCACACCCACTTGCCCGACGCGCTGCGGCTGGGCATCATCCTCCTCTCCCTAACATTTGTAATCTTCTACTATATTTATTTACCCTATAAGAACCAAAGACATGGAATCTCAAAGGCCTAAAATCACGTTGTACGCCAAACGTTCCTTTGGCGAGAAACTCAACACTTCGTTCGACTTTATCAAGGAGAACTGGAAGCCCATACTCAAGTACATCACCTACCTGATGCTCCCGCTGTGCATGATACAGAGCCTGTTTATGAATGGCATGAACAGTGCCATGACATCGTTTGTAGGAGGCGACTTGGCAGCCGCCAACATCGGCAAGGCAAGCCATACCCCCCCTATCCTCAACGGGCCGTTTCTCCTCAATTACTTAGGCACCATCTTCTTCGGTATCATCGCCGGGCTGATGGCCTACTCCCTCTTATACTCCCTGATGAAGCTGTACAACGATAGGGAAGAGCGTCTGAAAGGCATCACCTTCAATGACATCAGGCCGCTCCTGTTCAAGAACATGGGCCGACTGTTCGTACTCGGCATCGTTTACAGCATCCTCTTTACGGTAGTAATTTTCATCATGATGTTGCTGGGCTATCTCACCCTATGGACACTCGTCCTTACCATCCCACTTCTCGTCGCCTTGATGATTCCCCTGTTCTTGGCCGCCCCCGTCTACCTGTTCGAGGACATCTCGTTGTTCGACTCCATCGTCAAGACCTACCGCATCGGCTTCCCCACCTGGGGTGGCACGTTCCTCATCGTACTGGTGATGGGCATCATAGCCAGCGTGTTGCAAGGCATTGCCGCCATGCCTTGGTACATTGTCTACGTCGTCAAGCTACTATTCTCCTACAGCGATGGCGCTGCCAGCCCTTCCATCTGGATAAACTTCATCCAGTACCTCTTTGGCATCCTCATGTTGTATGGAGGCTACATCACGATGATCCTCACCGTAGCAGGTACCGTGTTCCAGTACGGCCATGCCTGCGAGGTAACGGAGGGCGTCACGGTAGTGAGCGATATCGAGAACTTCGACAACCTATAACCCCCATGCCTGCCGATGCTCTCCACCCTCCCCACCGACACGCTGGCGCTCGACCCAACGCTGGTTGCCACGTGGCAGTCCAACCCAATGTACCAGTACAACCGCGAACTGCTCACCCCCGAGATGAACATCTTCGAGTGGCTATACCGTAGGCTGATCGAATGGCTGGACAGTCTGTTGGGCAGCGGCACCACCCAGCAGTACACCGAGGTCATCCTGGTATGCATCGGCATTGTCCTCTTCCTGCTCATCGCCTGGCTGGTGTATTGCAAGAACCCGGGCCTCTTCATTCGCAACCGCCGGGGTGGGCCGGACTACACCGTGGAGGCGGACACCATCTACGGCATCGACTTCGCCCGAGCCATCGGCCAAGCGGTACAGCATCACGACTACCGGGAAGCCGGACGCCTGCTCTACCTGCAGACACTCAAGCAGCTAAGTGACGACCACCACATCGACTGGCAACCCTACAAGACACCCACGGAGTACCTACGCGAGGTACGACAACCGATGTTCCGCCAACTCACCAACCACTTCCTCCGTGTGCGCTACGGCAACTTCGAAGCCACCGAAGAATTGTTTCATGCCATGGCCGACCTCCAACGCAAGCTCTTCACAGCACTCTCCGGCACCGCTTCGGAGGTTGAGAAAGAACAGAAAGGAGGCCCTGCATGAAAACCAGTCGTGTGTTCATCTCCTGTGTCTTGGCTTTCCTCTGCCTCACGTTTGCCGTGGAGTACCACCTGCCCAAGAAATTCGTATGGGAGCCGACATTCGCCTCTAACGACGACCAACCCTTCGGCTGCCTGTTGCTGGACAGCCTTATTTCGGCCTCCATGCCCGGACGGTATAGCCTTACGGACAAGACGCTCTACCAGCTCAACCAAGAAGACTCAATAAGCCGGCGTGCCGTCCTCGTCGTGGCCAACCCATTAGACTTCAACAGTCTGGATGTAACTACACTGCTGAAGATGGCCGAACGGGGCTGCCGCATCCTGCTGGTGAGCAACGACTTCAGCCGCCAGCTGGAAGACACGTTACGCTTCAACTGCCGCTACGTCTACTTCTCTATCCAAGCACTGAAGAAATACGCCACCGAGGTGGTTACCAAAGAGCGCATCTGCTGGATAGCCGACTCGGTGTATCCCGCCCGCGCCTACGCCAGCTATCCCCAGTTCAACGGCTCCACCCTCTTCCCGAAAGACTCGCTACCCATCCGGTTGCTGGCCGAGAAGGACTTCTCGGACCAACAGGACTACAAAATAGCCGATGCCGACACCAGCAAGGTGCA
The DNA here is from genome assembly GCA_031261805.1 of Mediterranea sp. (in: CFB group bacteria). Taxonomy (GTDB): domain Bacteria; phylum Bacteroidota; class Bacteroidia; order Bacteroidales; family Bacteroidaceae; genus Bacteroides. The sequence goes on along the minus strand of JAISIX010000221.1, from coordinate 9,494 downwards.
CCGCAACTTCCACCCACTCACCGCCATCGCCCGCCCGTGGGGGAAGGGCGAGATTATCCTCGCCTCCTCGCCCCTGCTCTTCACCAATTACGGCGTGGTGGACGGCAACAAGGCGGAGTACCTCTTCCGTCTGCTGTCACAGCTACACGGACTACCTCTCGTACGCACCGAGGCCTACATAGGACGGTCGCCCCTGCAGTCGGCACAAACGCCCCTGCGCTACCTGCTCAAGCATCCCCCCCTCCGCTGGGCACTCTACCTGTCAATGCTCACCATCCTGCTCTTCATGCTCTTCACCGCCCGACGACGGCAACGACCCATCCCCGTGGTACGCCCCCCACAAAACCGGTCGATGGAGTTCGTAGAGCTGATAGGTACCCTGTACTACCAGCAGAAAGATCCGGCCGACTTGGTGCGCAAGAAGTTCACCTACTTTGCCGAGACACTACGACGGGAAGCACAGGTAGACATCGAAGAGCCTTCCGAGGATGAACGCACCTTCGACCGCCTGGCGCAAAAGAGCGGCTTGGCGCGCGATGAGTTGGAAAGCTTCATACGCGAGGTACGCCTCGTAGTGTACGGCGGACAAAACGTGGACGACACGCGGATGAAGTGCTACATAGACCGAATGGATGAGATAGCCGACGAATTGACCCATTGACAAATATAAAAACAAGCAATATGGAAGAGAAAAAAGAACAACGCATGGACCTGACGCTCTTTGCCGAGAAGATAGAACGACTGCGAGCGTCCATCGCCACCGTCATCGTGGGGCAGGAAGCCACGGTAGACCTCGTGCTCACGGCCATTCTGGCCAACGGCCACGTACTGATAGAGGGTGTGCCGGGCGTGGCCAAGACACTGCTGGCACGCTTAGTAGCCCGACTGATAGACGCACGTTTCAGCCGTGTGCAGTTCACCCCCGACCTCATGCCAAGCGACGTGCTGGGCACCACCGTGTTCAGCATGAAGACGGGTGAGTTCGACTTTCACCCCGGGCCGGTCTTTGCCGACCTCGTGCTGGTGGACGAAATCAACCGCGCCCCCGCCAAGACGCAGGCCGCCCTCTTCGAGGTGATGGAAGAGCGACAGGTGAGCATCGACGGTACCACCCACCCCATGGGCGAGCTGTACACCATCCTCGCCACCCAGAACCCCGTGGAGCAAGAAGGCACCTACAAGTTGCCCGAAGCGCAGCTGGACCGTTTCCTGATGAAGATTACCATGGGATACCCCACACTCGACGAGGAAGTGGACATCCTCCAGCGCCACCACACCCACACCACGCTCACCCGGCTGGACGACATCCAGCCCGTGCTCAGCAAGGCAGAGCTGCTGTCGTTGCGGTCGCTCATGGAGCAAGTGTTCGTCGACCCTACCTTACTGCGCTACATCGCCCTCATCGTGCAGCAAACACGTACCAGCAAGGCCGTCTACCTCGGCGCCTCACCCCGCGCCTCCGTGGCCATGCTCCAAACTTCCAAGGCGTACGCCCTGTTGCAAGGGCGCGACTTCGTGACACCCGAGGACATCAAGTTCGTGGCCCCGTACGTACTCCAACACCGGCTCCTGCTCACTGCCGAGGCCGAGATGGAAGGGTTCTCGCCCGTAAAGATTACCCAACGCCTCATCGACAAAGTAGAAGTTCCCAAGTAACCTCACAGCATGTTCCTCACCCGCCGTTTCCATATCGCCCTCTCGTCCGTCATCCTCGTGGTAGGCAGCGGATACCTCTACGCCCCGCTCTTCGTGGCTGGGCAGTGGCTGTTCCTGCTGTTGCTGCTCACCTCCCTCGCCGACGCCTTCCTGCTCTATCGCCGCAATGGCATCCGGGCCGAACGGCACTTGGCCGACCGCTTCTCCAACGGCGACGAGAACGAGGTGACGCTCCGCATAGAGAGCAGTTACCCGATGCCCGTCGACATCGAGGTCATCGACGAGATTCCCTTCGTCTTCCAGCGGCGCGACATCGCCTTCCACGCTACGTTGCCACCCCTGCAAGCCACCACCATCCGCTACCAGCTGCGCCCCAACAGCCGGGGCGTGTATGGCTTCGGGCAGGTTCGCGTCTTTGCCACCGGCCGCATCGGGCTGCTGTCGCGCCGCTACACCTGCGGGCAGGCCCAAGAGGTGAAGGTCTACCCCTCCTACCTCATGCTGCGCAAGTACGAGCTGCTGGCCATCAGCCACAACCTCACCGAGCTGGGCATCAAGCGTATCCGCCGCGTGGGGCACCAGACGGAGTTCGAACAGATAAAGGAGTACGTGAAAGGCGACGACTACCGCACCATCAACTGGAAGGCCAGCGCCCGCCGGCACGAGCTGATGGTGAACGTCTATCAGGACGAGCGCTCGCAGCAGATATACAGCGTGATAGACAAGGGACGGGTGATGCAACGCGCCTTTCGGGGGATGACCCTACTGGACTATGCCATCAACGCTGCCCTCGTGCTTTCCTACGTAGCCATCCGCAAGGAGGACAAGGCCGGACTGGTGACCTTCGACGAGGGATTCTCTACCTTCGTGCCCGCCTCCAAGCAACAAGGGCAGATGCAAATACTGCTCGAGAACCTCTATGCCCAGCAGACCACCTTCGGCGAGACGGACTTCTCCTCGCTCTGCGTACACCTCAGCAAACACGTGGGCAAGCGTAGCCTGCTGGTGCTCTACACCAACTTCTCCGGCCTCGGCAGCCTCCAGCGCCAGCTGCCCTACCTTCAGCAACTGAACCGCCAGCACCGTCTGCTGGTAGTCTTCTTCGAAGATGCCGAGCTGAAGGAGTACATCTCCACCTCACCCCGCGATACCGAAGGGTACTACCGCCATGTCATCGCCGAGAAGTTCGCCTTCGAGCAACGCCTCATCGTAGGTACGCTGAAGCAGCACGGCATCTACTCCCTTTTCACCACCCCCGACAACCTCTCCATCGACGTCATCAACAAATATCTGGAGATGAAGGCTCGACAGTTGCTGTGAGCGGAACTGCGGCAACGATTGCTCTCACTTCATGTCGAATGAACGCTTCTTCCCCCTAAGCACACTTCTTGTCCCATTCGGTGGGACTTCTTTCCCAACACGGTGAGACTTTTTTTCCCAAGGCGTTGGGACTTCTTTCCCAACACGGTGGGACTTTCTTCCCAAGGCGTTGGGACTTTTTTCCCAGCATGGTGAGAAAGATGAGGCAATAGGGTGGTCCGCTCAAGGTATATGCTTTTGCAGAACGAGACAATCTTTGCCGCCGCAAGCCCGGGGGTAAGCTCCCTCCCAATGCTAAGGAACAATATTGGACAACCAATAGTAGGATTAAGAAGTGAAGCCAGTCAACCAAAATCAGGACGAGACACACAGTGAGAGTAACTTTACCCTCACTGTTACCATCACGGTTACCCTCATGGGCTAACCATCTTGTTTACAATATGTTATGCTATACACAGTGAGGGTATGAGGGTAAAAGACGAAAAAAACACTCTGGGAGGGAGAAATCAAAGGGATGCAATACTCGCTGTGCGGTCATCGCGCCGCACTTATTTCGTGCGGCGTGACTGCTGAACTCCAGACGCAAAAACAAGGCACCACTCTTCAACCTTGAAGAGACACCCACTTCAACCCTGAACTTGGAGAGCTACAGCACGGCGTCAATCTCGCGAAGCTCCTCCGGCGTGAACGTGGGGTGCTCCAACGCTTTCAGGTTGTCGGCCAGCTGTGCAACGGAGCTGGTGCCTACGATGACGGATGTTACCCGATCGTCCTTCAGTACCCAAGCGAGCGCCATCTCCGCCAAGGTTTGTCCGCGTCGGAGGGCGATGTTGTTGAGGCGGCGGGCGGCTTCTACCTTATCCGGGGTGACTTGCGAAGCTTGCAAGAAGCCGGTGGGACGGGCTGCCCGCGAGTGTTCGGGGATGCCCTGCAGATACTTGTCGGTAAGCAGTCCCTGCGCCAGCGGCGAGAAAGCAATGAAGCCGGAGCCAAACTCGGCGGTGAGGGGGAGGATATCAGCCTCTACCTCGCGGGTGAACAGGCTGTAGCGATACTGGCTGATGAGGCACGGCACGCCGGCCTCGGCCAGCAGCTGGTAGGCCAGGCGGGCGAGGTGCGGCGGGTACTTGGAGATACCTACATAAAGCGCTTTGCCCTGCCGCACAATGTCGACGAGCGCGCCGACGGTCTCCTCCACGGGTGTCACCCCGTCGTAGCGATGGCTGTAGAAGATATCGAAGTACTCCAGCCCGGTGCGCCGCAGGCTTTGGTTGACACTGGCCATCAGGTTCTTGCGCGAGCTGCCGTCGCCGTAGGGACCGGGCCACATCTCGTGTCCGGCCTTGGAGGAGACAATCAGCTCGTCACGATAGCCCGCGAAGTTCTCCTTCAGGATACGTCCGAAGTTTGTCTCGGCACTACCCGGCTCGGGGCCGTAGTTGTTGGCCAAGTCGAAGTGGGTGATGCCATGGTCGAAGGCATACTTCACCATAGAGGTGGCAACGCCGAAGTCGTCGACGCTACCGAAGTTGTGCCACAGCCCCAGCGAGATGCGCGGGAGTTGCAGGCCACTCTTGCCACAATAGGCGTACGGCATCTGTTCGTAACGCTGCGGGGCAGGTTGGTAAGTTGTTGTTTTATTCATAAGATGTCAGTCAACGAGGATATAAAAGGTTCTACTTGTCATTTCACTTCAAAACTACCTTTCAACCGGATGTCCTGCGAGGAGGCACCTACCATCACCGTAAAGCTTCCCGGCTCTACGGTAAACTGGTTGTGTATGTCCCACAAGCCGAGTTCTTGGGGAGTGAGGGTGAAGCTCACCGTCTTCGACTCGCCGGGCAGCAGGTGCACACGGTCGAAGCCACGAAGCACACGGTCGTAGGTGGTCACACTACTCTGGTCGTCGCGCAGGTAGAGCTGTGGTACCTCGTCGCCTGCCCGCTGTCCAGTGTTGGTCAAGGTGCAGGAGATGGTGATGTTCTCTTGCAGGCCGATGACGGGCTTGGACACCTTGAGGTTGGAGAACTCGAAAGTGGTGTAGCTCAGCCCGTAGCCGAAGGGATAGAGCGCGCCACTCACCCGTACGAATCCTTTGGAGTCGGACCCGGGCTTAAAGGGGAAGGCGAAAGGAATTTGCCCTACCGACTTGGGGAAGGTGACCGCCAAGTGACCGCCGGGGTTGTAGTCGCCAAAGAGTACCTTGGCCACGGCCGTACCCGTAAACTCTCCCGGGAACCAGGCGTGCACGATGGCGGGGATGAACTTGTCCGCCCAGTTGATGGTCGCCGCACGGCCGTCGAGGAGGAGGAGCACCACGGGCTTGCCGGTGGCATAGACCGCTTGCAGGAGTTGCTGCTGCCGTCCGCAAAGGTCGAGGCTGCTACGCGAAAAGCTCTCACGGACGGTGCGCTCGTTGCCGCCCAAGGCAAGGATGGCCACGTCCGAAGCCTTGGCCAAGGCCACAGCCTCATCTATCATCCGTTGCTCGTCGGCATCCAGCGGCACGTCGTACATCTCGCTCTCCGGGAAGTGTTTGTCGATGATGTCACACCCCTTGGCATAGCGCACGTCGGCCCCAGGCAGGTACTCCTTGATGCCTTGGTAGACGGTGGTAATAGGCGGGTTGGCAGGACCGTAGCGACATACCAGCTCCTTGGCGTCGTCGGCATTGGGACCGATGACAGCTACCTTCTTCACCTCTTTCGAGAGGGGCAGCAGATTGTCCTCGTTCTTCAGCAGGACGATGGACTCCAACGCCGCACGCATGGATACCTCCTGATGCTCCGGGCTGTGTACCACCGTCGAGGCTTGGCGCTCGTCGCCGGGATAAGGATTGTCGAACAACCCCATCCAGAACTTCACGCGCAGGATTTCGGCCACCCGCTCATCCAGCGTGCGCTGCGATACCAGCCCCTGCTCCACGGCCCGGCGCAGGGGTAGGATGAAGTCCTGGGGCGGGGTGAAGTTGGTGCGTATGTTCAAGCCGGCATTCACGGCCATGGCAGCTGCCTCCTCGGGCGTGGAGGTGACACGGTGCTTGCTCTGCAGGAACTCCACGGCTTCACTGTCGGACACCACGTAGCCGCGGAATCCCCATTGCTGGCGCAATATTTCGGTGAGGAAGTGGTGGCTACCGGTGATGGGTACGCCGTCGTAGTCGTTGTACGAACTCATCACGCCCAGCGCCCCAGCCTCTTGGAAGGCTTTGCGGAACGGTTCGAGGTAGAGCGTCTTCATCTCGCGTGGTGCCACGTGCGGGTCGGTACGGGTGTCACCGTCGCGTCCACCCACCGGCACGCTATACACGGCAAAATGTTTGGGTGTGGAGACGATGCCTCTGGCCTGCAAGCCCCGCACCATCTGCTTGCCCAGCTCGCCTGCCAGGTAAGGGTCTTCGCCATAGCTCTCCACCGCCCTACCCCAGCGGGGGTCTTGGGCAATGTCGAGGATGGGCGAATAGATATTGGTATAGCCCAAAGTTTTCGCCTCCTCAGCCGTCACGCGCGCAATCTCGCCGATGAGCTGGCGATCCCACGTAGCGCCTTGTCCGCTTTGGGCGGGGAACATGGTGGCGCGGTCGTGGCAGAGGCCACGTATGCCTTCGTTGGTGAAGTCGACGGGGATGCCGAGGCGTGTCTGCTCCACAAACCAACGTTGCACGGTGTGGCGGTTCTGCACGCTCACGACGTAGGGGAAGGAGATGGAGGAGCGGAAGCGTCCCAGCCCATTGGCCTGCTCATCGATGTTACCGATGCCGTCTTTCCAGACCTCCTGCTTCCACTCGGGGGTGGGAAGCGAGTCGCTCAGCACACGGCCCGAGCCGTAGAGCGTCGCCATCTGGCAAGTCTTCTCCTCAAGAGTCATCTGCGAGAGGAGGTCGGCCACACGGGCTTCTACCGGGGCGGTCGGGTCTTCAAAGAGGTCTTTCACACCGTTCTTGTTGAAGTCTATCCAACCTTTCTTATACATTTCTTTCGGATGGCCGGCCAAGAGGGTGCCAGCGGCGAGGGACACAGCAAGTCCACACAGTAATCTCTTCATGGAAACTAAAAATTGAGAATTAAAAATTAAAAGATAGGGAGGAGGGGTAAGAAGGCTTTTATCCTTCCTTCCTATTATTAATGAAGTCTTTACGGATGGGGCGCAGGCCGAATGACTTGGCTGTCATTCGGTCCACGTTCACCGTCCATACGATGATGTTTCGCACCGCCGGGTCGGAATAGTGGAAGGAGCGGTCGGTGTAGTTGCGCATCAGGATGTCGAGAGCGTGGCGCTTGGCTTCCATCTCGTCCACCAGCGTCACCGTGCCTCGGCAGATGACGCTGTCGGACCTCATGCTATAGCTGCAAGCCACCTGTTCGTCGCGCCACACCAGCTCCCCTTCGGGGCAGAAGGTGACGCAGACGTGCGGGTTCCGCTTGAGCATGGCGAAGATGCTGCTCTCCGTGCCCGAGTGGAAATAGATGACCCCGGCCTCGTAGCCGAAACTCATGGGGATGACATACGGATTTCCCTCCAGGTCGGTGAAGCCCACGAAGCAAGTGGTGCATCGGCTGATGATGGATTCTATTTGTCCCCGGTCTTCAATGATAATCGTTTTCATGCTTATATATATGCGTTAACAAGGGGGGGCAGCTCGCCCACTATTTCTCAATCAGTTCAAAGTCGAGCTGTTTCTTCTCCAAGTTGGTACGCGCTACCCGTACGGTAATGGTGTCGCCCAAGCTATAGAGCCTGTGCTTGCGCCGCCCACGGAGGCAGTAGTTCTTCTCGTCGAACTCGTAATAGTCGTCGTCGAGGTCACGGATGGGCACCATACCTTCGCATTTATTCTCGTTCAGCTCCACGTACAAGCCCCACTCGGTGACACCAGAGATGACACCGTCGTACACCTGCCCGAGGCGTTCACTCATAAACTCCACCTGCTTGTATTTGATGGAGGCACGTTCGGCGTTGGCCGCCACCTGCTCCATTTCCGAGCTATGCTTGCAGAGGTCCTCATACTTGCTTTCCGACACACTACGCCCTCCGTCTTGGTATTTGGTGATGAGGCGGTGCACCATCATGTCGGGGAACCGGCGGATGGGCGAGGTGAAGTGCGTATAGTAGTCGAATGCCAGCCCATAGTGGCCCACGTTGTGCGTGGAGTAGCGGGCTTTCTGCATGGAGCGTATGGAGACGGTCTCGATGAGGTTCTCCTCCTTCTTTCCGTGTATATCGGCCAACAGGCGGTTGATGGACTTAGAGATGTCGCTCTTGGTACCAGTGGTACGCACCTTGTAGCCGAAGCGGGCAATAAACTGCGAGAGGTTCTCAAGCTTCTCGGGGTCGGGCAGGTCGTGTATGCGGTAGGGCAGTACCTTGGCTTTCTTCCCTTTGGCCACCTTGCCCACGCTCTCGGCCACGGTGCGATTGGCCAGCAGCATGAACTCCTCCACCAGCTTGTTGGCATCCTTGGACTCTTTGAAGTAGACACTGATGGGCTTCCCCTTCTCGTCTATCTCAAAGCGCACCTCGTAGCGGTCGAAATTGATGGCACCGGCGGCAAACCGTTTCTGCCGGAGCGCCTTGGCAATGGTGTCAAGCATCAGCACCTCGGTCTTGAAGTCTCCTTGGCCTGTCTCAATGATGTCCTGCGCCTCCTCGTAGGTGAAGCGTCGGTCGGAGTTGATGACGGTATGCGCGATGCGCCACTTTTTCACCTCACCCTTCTCGGTGATGTCGAAGATGGCGGAGAAAGCCAGCTTCTCCTCGTGCGGACGCAACGAACAGATGAAGTTGCACAGCCGCTCGGGCAGCATGGGGATGGTACGGTCCACCAAGTAGACGGAGGTGGCACGCCGCTCGGCTTCCTTGTCGATGATACCACCTTCCTTGACATAGTGTGTCACGTCGGCAATGTGTACGCCTACCTCCCACAATCCGTTCTTGAGCGGACGGATGGAGAGGGCGTCGTCGAAGTCCTTGGCATCCTTGGGGTCGATGGTGAAGGTGGTCACGCCCCTGAAGTCCTCCCGTCGGGCGATCTCCTCTTCGGAAATCTCGGCGGGAATCTTGTCGGCGGCTGCCTCCACAGCCTTCGGGTAGACGTAGGGCAACCCAAACTCGGCGAGGATGGCATGCATCTCCGTGGTGTTGTCGCCGCTCTTGCCGAGGATGTCTATCACCTGTCCGATGGGGTTCTTGGCTTTGTCGGGCCATTCCATGACCTTGACGATGGCCTTGTCGCCGTTCTTCCCCCCTTTGAGCTTCTCCTTGGGGATGAAGATGTCGTTGGCCAGCGTACGGTTCTCGGTAACAAGGAAGGCGTACGACTTCGTAATCTCCAGCGTACCCACGAAGGTGTCGTTGGCGCGTTCGAGTACCTCCACCACTTCGCCTTCGGCCTCATGGTTCTTACGTTTGGCATAGAACATGATGCGCACCTTGTCGTTGTTCATGGCATGGGCAGAGTTTCGTTCGGCCACGAAGATGGGGTCACCCCCTCCTTCGGGGATGAAGGAGTTCTTGCCATT